>NZ_JBISCC010000125.1:0-502518 GCF_044385915.1 Thalassobellus citreus
AAAAACATGCTACAACAAAGTATAATAAATAATGCTTAAATTTATTCCTAAATCAAAAAGTTAGTGCGCATTTAGTCTCTCTGATTTTCCTACGGAAAATCCTCGGACACAAAATCGCACTATTCTTATACACAACCGTTGTGTGTAATGCAAAAAACCAAGTTAAAAAAAAATAATATGTATTACAAAGAGTTTCTACCTTCCAAGCATTTAACTGAAATAGTTCAAGACTATTGGGTTTTTGAAGTCTTGGAAAATAAAAACTTGAATTTCCCTATTAAACATGAAACTTTACCTGAAAGTAATGTTTCTATCGTTTTAATTCAACAACCTTACTTTAATGGAATAAGAATTCTTGGTCCTCGAAATACAAAATATCATCAGCCTGTACATCCTAATTCAATTTATTTTGGAATTAGACTTAATCCCTGGTTATCGCTCAATCCAAAATTATTTAGCAAAAGTGAAATCATAAACGAAACGATTGCGGCTTCCGATTTATTAACAAAACATATAAATCTAGATAATAACATAAAAAAGTATCTATTATCTCTTCCTCTACTAGAAAAAAAACTCATGCATTTATTTAATAACGTGGAAATTAAACAAGATGACTTGGTGAAATTTATCTGTATAGAGCTGTCTCATGGAACACCAATACATCTAATTATTAATAAAATTCCGTTTTCTGTGCGTGTGGTTCAAAAAAGGTTCAAATCTGTAGTGGGTTTATCTATGAGGCAATTTGCAAGTAATTTAAAGCAAAGAAAATTATGGGAAGATTTGTTAGAAAATAACAAAAACAAAATTGATGTTATTTATAAGCATAATTATTACGACCAATCCCATTTCATAAATGAGTTTAAAAGAAAGATGAAAAGGTCGGTTTCTGACTACGAAACTTATCTAAAAAAAATTGATATTTCTCTTGCCTAATTTGACGTGTTTTTACAATTGAGCATATTTTATAGATTATATCTTTACCGAAAATAAAAAAATATGAAAACAGCAATTATACTATTTCTCACATTGATATCAGTTTCTTGTTTTGCACAAGAAATTGTAGTTCAAGACTCTCTGAATAATTTAGAACAATTAAGTTTTATGAAAGGCACTTGGAGTGGTGATGGCTGGATGTTCATCAATAAAGAAAAAAAAGAATTCACTCAAACTGAAACGATAAGCTCAAAAGTAGATAATACAGTGTTTATGGTTGACGGAATTGGATATGCAAAAGAAAACAAAGACAAAGTTATTCATAATGCTTTTGGAGTTATCTCTTATAATATTGAAGAAAAATCCATAACGATGATTTCTTTTTCTTCTACTGGTGGAAAAATGGAAAATCCAATAACGCTTATAGGCGACAAAAAATTAGAATGGTCATTTAAAGATGAAAAAGGTGGAACTATTAGGTTCCGTGAGGATTTTTCTGAGGATGGTTTTTGGATTGAAAAAGGAGATTATTCTTTTGATAGAAACAATTGGTTTCCTTTTTTCGAAATGAGATTGAAAAAGATTATCGAATAAACACTACACACAACACCGTATATAGCAAATAAAAAACTCAATTCTAAAAAACACAGCAACAAAAAAAGGCTCAAGTTTCACAATAAAACTTGAGCCTTTTTAAATCTATTATAAATATAATCTACCTAGAATAGTTCGGAGATTCTTTAGTAATGGTTACATCATGCGGGTGACTTTCGTTAATACCACTTGCTGTAATTTTAACAAACTGTCCTGTTTCTTTTAATGTATCAACATCTTTTGCTCCACAATATCCCATACCTGCTCGTAAACCACCTATAAACTGATGAATACTTTCAAACAATTCACCTTTATAAGGTACACGACCTACGATACCTTCTGGCACTAATTTTTTAATATCGTCTTCTACATCTTGAAAGTAGCGGTCTTTACTACCTTCTTTCATAGCTTCAACAGATCCCATCCCTCTATAAGACTTAAATTTACGTCCTTCATAAATAATAGTCTCTCCTGGCGATTCTTTGGTTCCTGCTAAAAGCGATCCTAACATTACTGTATCGGCTCCAGCAGCAATGGCTTTAGGAATATCTCCTGTGTAACGAATACCTCCATCGGCAATTACAGGAACTCCAGTTCCTTTTATAGCTGCAGCAACTTCTAATACCGCAGAAAATTGAGGAAAACCTACACCTGCAACAACACGTGTTGTACAAATAGATCCTGGACCAATACCAACTTTAACAGCATCAGCTCCTGCTTCTACTAAATATTTAGCAGCAGCACCTGTAGCAATGTTTCCAACAATAACATCTAACTGAGGGAATTTCGCTTTTATTTCTTTTAAAACAGACACTACACCTTTTGTATGTCCGTGCGCTGTGTCAATAACAACCGCATCAACACCTGCATTTACTAGAGCTTCTGCTCTATCAACAGCATCACCTGTTACTCCAATAGCAGCAGCTACTCTCAAACGACCAAATTCATCTTTATTTGCTATTGGCTTTAATGTTAGCTTGGTAATATCTCTAAAAGTTATTAAACCAGAGAGTTTATAATTATCATCTACAATAAGTAGCTTTTCAATTTTATAATTTTGCAAAATAGATTCAGCATCACCTAAAGACGTTCCTACTGGAGCTGTTACCAAGTTTTCACTCGTCATAACTTCAGTTATCAATCTTTTATTATCATGCTCAAAACGTAAATCACGATTCGTAACAATTCCTATTAAAGTACCATCGGCATCTACAATAGGAATTCCTCCAATACCATGTTCTGCCATATTTTGTTTGGCATCTAATACTGTAGCTGTTAATGGTAATGTAACAGGATCTATAATCATACCACTCTCTGCACGTTTTACTCTTCTAACTTTTAAAGCTTGAGCTTCAATAGTCATGTTTTTATGCAAAACCCCAATACCGCCTTCTTGCGCCATAGCTATTGCCATTTTGCTTTCGGTAACCGTATCCATAGCCGCAGAGACAATAGGTACATTAATAGTAATGTTTCGAGTGAATTTTGATTGAATATTTACTTCGCGTGGAAGAACTTCTGAAAAAGCTGGAACTAAAAGAACGTCGTCATAAGTTAAACCTTCTCCTAGAATTTTGTCTTGATGTGCAGTCATGTTGCAATTAGATTATAATTGCGTGCAAATATACAATTTTATTGACTTGTTTATATATAATTAATTGTTAAGTTTTTTACAGAATCTAAACTGACTTTTTCTGAAGAAGTTGAGTTAAAATAACAACTACAGATACCGTAAAAGTAAGCGTCATTAATATACCCGAAATCATAACAATATATTTCATCCAAAGTAAACCAGTCCATAATAAATAAAGACCTCCAAAAGTAAGAATTACGGAAGCAAATGGCTCCACTATTAAAATTAGCTTTAACTTATTATTAAGCTTTGTAATAGATACAATAAGCCCTAATAAAAAGAAAATAATAGACATGGACAAGATATGATTATGAACCAACGTGAGCATTTCTTTATCGCTCTTTTTAAAGCGCATTACCTCAGCATTTTCATCGTCTTCGTTTCCTAAATATTGCTCTTCAATACCATTTGGATTTGCTGTTGAAGTTTCGCCAACAAATAATAACCCTGTATAAAAACCGACACTTAATACAATAACAAACGCAGCAATTAATAATTTAATTTCTTTTGGTAAGATATGTATAAGTCCGTTTAGTTGCATTTACAGGATATTTTTAGTGTGCAATACTTTTAATGATTTTAAAAAATCATTCATTGCATTTGTCATAGAACGAACTGAGATTGTTGCTCCAGAAATCGCAACTATATTATCTCCGTATCTTAAATCGTCGTTTTCTGTTTTACCTATAAACTGTTTCAGCCAACGTTTACTACCAATCTCACCACCATACTCTTCTCTATAAAAAAGTACTTTAGTTTTTATTATAATTAAATCTTTATCTAGCAAAACTAAATAATCAAATTGAGCTGTTTTACTTGATGCTTTAGATAAATAAGCATAACCTAAAAGCTGGTTTTTTGCCTCTATTTTAAATAAGTTATTTTTGTTGAATTTTGAAGGTAAGCTCTCTGCTATTTTATTAGATATAATAACCTCATTAAAACTAAACGATTCTATAGTAAAGATCTCTTTTATTTCTTTATCAACCTTTTTTTGTACATTTTTTGGTAAACCAAAAGACAACAAAACAAAAGTAATAATCGGGAATAAAATATGTTTAAAACTCATATTGCAAAAGTATTATTTTTTCTTGTTCTGACAACTTAGTTATTTGGTTTACTTACATTAGGAATTACTCTTCAATTCTAATTTATTAAATCAGAAATCGTGAATATTCATTTGAAGCATTGTTTAATGCCTTCCCGATTCTTCTTCGAGAAGCAACTTCAGAAATATATTCATGAGTTCAAAAATTTAAATTTTAATCAACGAATAAAGCCCGAATCGATAGGATTTAACACTCCTATTATTTTAGAACCAAACTCCTATTCCAAAATTAAGTCTGTTTTGAACATCTAATCCAGAAACTGCATTCTCTCTAAACTGGTAATCGGCTTTAAAAACTACACCTGGCGCTATATGATAACTTAACCCTGTAGTTAAATCATTTCTATTATAAGCATCGTTTCTTAACAAACTTCCAGCGGTATTGGCATGTGTATCATATTGCTCATATCTTGCAAAGGCAAATAAACGCTGTTCTTTTTCTTGAGGTAACAAATTGTATGCTGCTTCTAAATACCAACCTTGTAATTCGCTTCCTAAATCTTTACCTGTTAAGGTATTATAAGCTTCTGTACCTGATAATGAACCATGAACATATTGCCCACGTGCTGTAAAACGTTGATAAGCATATCGAGCATCTAATCCAATCATAGATATTCCAATATTAGCGCCATCAATAGTTTCAACATCATCTTCAGCTTGCGTGTCTCCAAAATATCCTGAAAGTCCTAAACGCAACCCTGGTAAACCATAATAATCGAATTTTAATGAAAGTGTTGGACTATCTACTGTAGATTGAATAGCTTTTTGGCGTCCTCCACGTAATCCATTCGAGCCTTTTAAATAACCGTTTACACCACCTGCTCCATCAAAAGAAGTAGATTTAAAACCATTAAATATATAAGCTTGATATCCTAATGAAATTTCATTAAACCTACCAGAAACACCAACTCCAATTTCTCTCCATGTAGTAGGTATTATAACATTATCTAAAGAAGGTCTTTCAACACCGTTAAAAGTTGTTGGCTCATGGAACTCGTTAACAATACCAAAAGGCACTAACATTAAACCTCCACGTAAACTAACATTTGGGGCTATAACATAATTAACAAATGCTTGCTCAATATATACCTCTTCAACATGTTCAAATTCAACCTCAGTTACAAATTGTGTTTTATCGTTGAACTTATAACCGAAAAGCAGTACTAATCGTTGAACATCTAATTCCCCATTATTACCTTCAGGCTGATTATAAGTTAATTCGCCATAGGCACCTACTGTTACAGCTTTACCATAATTTCCAGATAGAATACGTTGTGCAGCATTTAATTGTTTTTGAGGATCGAAAGTTATAGAATCCTGTACTGTTTGGGCTGTTAAAAATGATGTTGCAAGAATTGAAATAAATAAGGTTAGTTTTTTCATTAGTTCTTTTGGTTATTCGTCTTTATTTAGACTTATTATAAATAATATTTAATTTAAAGACGCAAATATAAAACACATAATTGCTTAAGCAAAGTTTATTTAGATTTAATTTAAATAAACTTTAACATTATTTTGTTAAATAATTAACGTTGAAAATTAATAGAACAAAAAACTAATGATAGTTATGAAATATTTTAGAAGCTTCGTTATAAGCACTCTCAAAACTAAGTGCATTTAACGTGTTCTCATGTTTTGTTGTAAAATATGATAATAATTTCTCTGTAGGCATATTACCTGTTAACTCATCTTTTGCCATGGGGCAACCACCAAAACCTTGAATAGCACCATCAAATCTCATACAACCAGCTTTAAAAGCTGCATCTACTTTTTCAAACCAAGAAGATGGTGTGGTATGTAAATGTGCTCCAAACTCAATATGAGGATATAAAAGAATTAAGTTTGAAAATAAATAATTGATGCTTTCTGGATTTGAAGTTCCAACTGTATCACTTAACGATAGAATCTTAACACCCAATTTTGCTAATTTCTCTGTCCACTCTCCTACTATATCAACATTCCAAGGATCTCCATACGGATTTCCAAAACCCATTGATATGTAAACAACAACTTCTTTATTTGATTTATTTGCTATTTCTAAAATTTCAGAAAGCGTTATTACAGATTGCGCTATGGTTTTGTGTGTGTTACGCATTTGAAAGTTCTCTGAAATAGAAAACGGATAACCTAAATAATTAATTTCAGAATGCAAAGAAGCTGCTTCTGCTCCTCTAGTATTAGCTACTATTGCTAAGAGTTTACTTTTGGTTGTACTTAAATCTAATTGAGATAATACCTCGGCAGTATCAACCATTTGAGGAATGGCTTTGGGAGACACAAAACTTCCAAAATCTATAGTATCAAATCCCACACGCAGTAATGACTGAATATATTGAACCTTTTGCTTTGTTGGTATAAATTGCTTTATTCCTTGCATAGCATCACGTGGGCACTCAATAATTTTAACTTGATTAGTCATTTACTCTTCCTAAATATGGCGATAAAAATACTATTATTTTGTAAGACGTAATTATGTTTAACGACATAAATGTAAATCAACTTCTTTAGCTTCATGAAAAATTTCACTTATTATCTACTGTTTTTCCTTTTATTCTCTGCTTTTAGTTTTAGTCAAAGCATAGCTAACTATGATATTGTTTTCGAAAGTTTTTGGGATTCTGAAACAAATAATCCCTCTAAAGGTATTAGTACTATTGATTTGCCAGGTTCTGCACATTGGTCACCATTAGTTGGAGCAACTCATAAAACAAAAAATACTTTTTTTATGTTAAAAGGTACTGCGTCCCCAGGGATTAAATCTATAGCTGAAACAGGAACTACAAGTACTTTTCAAACAGAAGTAAATACTAATAATGATGCAGACCAATACATTATAGGAACAGATTTAGGTTCTGCAAAAGGAACAATAAGCATAAATAATATAAATGTTAACGAAGAGTTCCCGTTAATAACTTTAGCCTCAATGATAGCGCCTAGTCCGGATTGGTTTATAGGAGTTAATGGTATAAACTTAAGATCTGGAAACAGCAATATTAATAATGGTTGGAAAGAAACTTTCTCTATCGATTTATACCCTTACGATGCTGGTACTGAAGAAGGAAACACATATTCTTTAAGTAACCCTGAAACAAATCCTCAAGATATTATTACTAGCTTATCAAACATATCTCCTTTTAATACAAACCTAATTGGTAAACTTACATTTACTTATAATTCGTCTACACTAAACTTAGACAAAATTGAATCAATTGAAAATATAAAAATATTTCCTAATCCTACAAAAGATAAAATCATTATTTCCAACACTCAGAACATAGATTTAAAAGCTATTAAAATTTATAATGCTTTAGGCCATTTAGTAAAAAAAACTCTTGTAAATAATAGAACAAATAAGCTAGAAATTAATTCATTTTCCTTAAGTAAAGGTATATATATAATCCATTTAAATACTAAAAATGGTAAGTTTAAATCAGAAAAACTTATAATTAATTAACTAAATACTAACATAAATATAATATAAGCGATAAAACCTTACGGTTAAACGTTTTTATTTTTCATCATATTCATTAATAAGTAAATTTGAAAAAATGTTTTCCCCAAATGAATATTTTTAAATATAAACTTACTCCCCTCCTACTAACTGTATTCTTATTGATTAGTAATATTTCGTATTCTCAAAACGAAACGAAATCTTGTGGAACAACAACTTCTGAAAAATCTCTTGATTACATAAAAAGTATCAAATCTCAAATTCAAGAATATGAACAAACTTTTTTTCAAATAAAATCTAATAAGAATACTAATAAAACCTGTAATACAAAAATCACTAATTCTATTCCTATCAAAGCACATGTTCTAAGGTACTCTGATGGATCAAAAGGAATTTGTGCTTCTGAAATTGAATATGCCATTGATAATTTGAATACCATATATTCTGAAGCCTATATGACATTTTTTTTATGTGATGCCATAAATTATATTGATGATAATGAATTAATTGAAATAACAAAAGGTGACGAAAGAAATTTAACAGAACAATATAATATACCTGGGGTCATAAATATTTATTTCACCCATTCTCTTAAGAATACTTCTGACGAAAGTATTTGCGGGTACTCTGATAATGAAGGTAGAAAAGATGTTATTGTTATAAATAATGATTGTGCTACAAATAATTCATCTTTAGTTCATGAAATGGGACATTTTTTCTCATTAATACATACTCATGGACCAAATGATACTACAACAGAATTAGTAGATGGTAGCAATTGTGATACCGATGGTGATGGTATTTGTGACACACCTGCAGATCCAGGATTATCAACAGCTAACATTAATAATTTTTGCGAATACACAGGTAATACAACTGATGTGAACGGAGAGAAATATACACCTGATACAGAAAATATCATGTCATATTCTAGAAAAGCTTGTAGAAATCATTTTACACCTCAGCAATTGGCACGTATGTATGCTTTTTACCAAACTACAAAAAGTTATTTAGCTTGCGAGTCATTTAATGCAAACTTTATTGTTGATAGTTCTCAAACTTGTGATGATACGCTAACTGTTAACTTAAAAAGTAATTGTGATAACTTAACTAAATGGGAATGGGATATTGATAGTGATGGTGTTATAGACTATAACACAAAAGAAATTACTCATACTTATGCTCAAGGGGTTTATGATGTAACTCTTACTGTTTCTAGCAAGTCTAAAACTATTAGTAAAACATTTTCAAAACTTATAAAAGTTGGGAATTCAACAACAAATTTTAGTGAAGATTTTGAAGATTCTAATTTGCTTAGCGATTTAAATTGGACCATCAAAGATGCTTCTAAAAATGGCTACAATTGGTTATTAAACAAAGGAGAAACTGCTTCAAATGAAACAGGACCTCTTTTACAAAAATTATCTAATAACAAATCCAACACCTATATATATGCAGAAGCTTCTGGAGCAAAACCGGGTGATGTAGCAGAATTTACTTCTCCTTGTATAAACGTTGTTAATGAAAACTCTGCATTAGACTTTTCATACCATATGTTTGGAGAACATATGGGAGCATTACACATAGATTTAATTACAGAAGAAGGTGATGTTAATGATATTATTGCTCCTCTTTATGGCAACCAACAAACCAATCAAAGTGATAATTTTTTATCTAAAACAATAAATTTATCGGCATATACAAATCAAACTGTAAAAGTTAGATTTAGAGCGGTTCGTGGTGATAGTTGGGATGCTGATATTGCTATTGATAATATTTTTATTAAAACTATAGACGTACCAATATCGAGTAATCTAAAGGCTAAAGCATTTCCTAACCCAGTTAAAAATGGTTTAATAAATATTACAACCAATTCACCAAGTGAAATCACTCAATATCGTATTTCTAATGTATATGGTCAAATATTTTTAACAGGAACAGTAACAAAACAGCCTATTGACGTGAGTAGTTTATCTTCAGGAACCTATTTGATTACTGTTAGTAATTCTCATTCTAGAACCGTAAAGAAGATTATAAAATAAACCTTTTTAAGATTTAAGGACAGCTTTATTTATCTTTTTAACCAAACTAGGTCCCTCGTAAATAAAACCAGTATAAACTTGTACTAAATCGGCACCACCAGCTATTTTTTCAAGAGCATCTTCTGCAGAATGAATGCCACCAACACCAATGATTGGGAATGCTTTTTTACTCTTTTCAGATAAGTATTTAATAACCTGTGTACTTTTATTCCTTATCGGTTTTCCGCTTAAACCACCATTTCCAATACTTTCAAGTTGTTCTTTAGAGGCTTTTAAATCACTTCTATCAGTCGATGTATTACTTGCTATAACACCATCTAAATTTGTAGTAGAAACTAACTCAATAATTTCATCTAATTGATTATTATTCAAATCTGGTGCTATTTTTAAAAGAATAGGTTTCTGACTTTCAAAAGTAGTATTCGCTTTTTGTACAGCTCCAATTAATTCTTCTAAATAATCTTTATCATTTAATTTAGCATGACTACCAACATTAGGACAACTAACATTAAGTACAAAATAATCTACATAAGGATGCAATGCATTAAAACACTCTAAATAATCTTTAGTATAATCTTCGGGCTTCGTATCGGTATTCTTACCAATATTCCCTCCTATAATTAATTTGCCTTGATTCTTTTTTAACTGGGTAATTGCTGTTTGAACACCTTCATTATTAAACCCCATACGGTTTATAATACCTTGATCGTCTTTTAAACGAAATAATCTTTTTTTAGGATTTCCTGCTTGGGCTTTTGGTGTTACAGTACCAATTTCTATAAAACCAAATCCAAAATTTGCTAATTCATTATAAAGCACTGCATTTTTATCGAAACCTGCTGCTAATCCAACAGGATTCTTAAAAGTCAACCCAAATAATTTACGTTCTAGCTTTTTATCATCAACCACATATAAACTTCTAAATATGGCAGAAAAACCAGGGATCTTACAAGTGAATTTTATTAAAGAAAAAGTGAAATGGTGAATTTTTTCTGGATCGAAAAGAAAAAAGAATGGTCTTAGCAGTAATTTGTACATCTGGTATTATTTATGCAAAAGTACTTCTAAATAAAAAAATGAACAATTCAAAAGACAAAAAAATTATTAGTCGTATTTTTGAGTTCGTATTTAGAGTGTTTATTTATCACACTCAAACCCTTAAATTTCTATAATTAATGATTTCAAAAGAACACATTATAAAACGCTTTATAGGTTACGTTACTGTTGACACAGAGTCTGACCCAAATTCAAATACAACTCCGAGCACAAAAAAGCAATGGGATTTAGCTAATAAACTGGCAGAAGAACTTAAAGCTATTGGCTTACAAGAAGTAAGTATTGACGAAAATGCATACATTATGGCAACATTACCAAGTAATGTTAATCATGAAGTACCAACAATTGGCTTTATTTCTCATTTTGATACCTCTCCAGATTTTACTGGTGCCAATGTAAAACCCCAAATTATTGAAAATTACGATGGAAAAGATATTGTTTTAAATGACGCTGAAAACATTATTCTATCGCCCGATTATTTTGAAGATTTACTACAATATAAAGGCCAAACTTTAATAACCACTGATGGCACTACACTTTTAGGAGCCGATGACAAGGCAGGTATTTGCGAAATCGTATCGGCAATGGAATACCTAGTTAATCATCCTGAAATTAAACATGGAAAAATACGTGTTGGTTTTACGCCAGACGAAGAGATTGGTAGAGGTGCACATAAATTTGATGTTGAAAAATTTGGAGCCGATTGGGCTTACACTATGGATGGTAGCCAAATAGGTGAATTAGAATATGAAAATTTTAATGCTGCTGGAGCCGTAGTAAAAGTGAAGGGTAAAATTGTACACCCTGGTTATGCCAAAGGAAAAATGATTAACTCTATGTACATTGCACAAGAGTTTATAAACTCACTTCCTCGTATGGAAACACCCGAACACACAACAGGTTACGAAGGTTTTTTCCATTTACACAACATTAAAGGTGATGTAGAAGAAACAACTTTAGAATATATTATTCGCGATCACGATAGGGGTCATTTTGAAGCCAGAAAAGAAGTAATGACAAAACTTACCAATGAGCTTAATTCTCAATATGGCAGAGAAGTTATTGTAACTGAGATTAAAGATCAGTATTACAATATGAAAGAGAAAGTAGAACCTGTTATGCATATTGTTGATATTGCTGAGGAAGCTATGAAACAATTAGGAATTACGCCTTTAATTAAAGCCATTCGTGGTGGTACTGACGGATCGCAACTAAGTTATATGGGATTACCGTGCCCTAATATATTTGCTGGTGGCCATAATTTTCATGGACGCTTTGAATATGTACCGGTAGAAAGTATTATTAAAGCTACTGAGGTTATTTGTAAAATTGCAGAATTAACAGCACAAAAACAATCATAAAATAATTAGCACAACTTCTTTAATGACTATTGAAGCTATATTGTCAAAACTTGTCTCCTTTCCTGTTTTAGGTGGAGAAAGTAATATATCCATAATTCATTGGATTAAATCATATATAGAATCATTTGGCATAACATGTACATTAGTTCCAAATAAAGAAGGTGATAAAGCTTCCTTACATTGTAGAATTGGGCCGTCTAAAAACGGTGGTATTATTTTATCTGGACATACAGATGTTGTTCCTGTAAAAGGACAAGATTGGGAAACTGATCCGTTTATTTTAACCGATAAAGGAGATGGCAAATTATACGGTAGAGGTTCTTGTGATATGAAAGGCTTTATAGCTTGTTGTTTAAGCATTTTACCTAGTTTAGCTAAAGCTGGTTTAAAAAAGCCTATCTACTTTGCTTTTTCTTATGATGAAGAAATAGGCTGCTTAGGAGCTCCCGATTTAATTGCGCATTTATTAAATCATTATCCTGAAACACCAAAATATGCTATAATAGGCGAACCCACATTATTGCAACCTATTATTGGGCATAAAGGCATCTGCTTATATACTACAAAAGTAAATGGTTCTGCAGGACATAGTAGCGGTATTAGAAAAGAAGTGAGTGCCATTCATGAAGCGGCTCGTTTAATTTTATGGCTAGAAAATAAAATGATTGCATTAGTAGATTCTGGGAGTATTGACAATCGTTTTACACCACCGCACTCCTCATTGCATACCGGAATTATCCATGGAGGAATTGCTCCAAACGTTATTGCTGATAAAGCTTATTTTTCTTGGGACGCGAGAGTAATTCCTAATGACAATTTATCAGAAATTATTAATGAATTCAAAACACATTGTGATAATAGAACAGACGTATTAAAACCTATATTTCCCGATTTTAAAATTGAAACTGAAGAAATTCACGCTCCTGTACCTAGTTTTTCAACTGACGAGAATGCAGATATTGTTAAATTGATGAGGAAAATAAACACTAATACGCATATTGGAACCGTAGCATACGCATCGGAAGCAGGACAATTTAATGAAGCTGGCTTACAAAGTATTGTTTGTGGCCCTGGCTCTATTGATCAAGCGCATAGAGCAAATGAGTTTATTAGTAAAGAGGAATTAACAAACTATGTAGAGCTATTAAATAATCTTATAAGTCTTTTTTCAGTATCCTCTTAGATTTTAAAACCTTCCTTTTCCAATTCAACTAGTTCCTGCTTATTAAAATGCTCTGAAATTAAACTCATTTTATGTTTACCTGTTTTTCTAAGGTATACCCAACCATACAATTTCCCCATTCTTGATTTATAATCAAACCATTTTCCGTTTGGGTTTTTAATTTCATCATATCTAAATTCTTTCCATCTCTGAATTCTATCAATATTGGTTTCTGGTTTTTCCCATTTTCTAATATCCCCAAACTTTTTTTTCCAAACCCTATCAAATTTTTTAATAGTTTGTTGTTTTAAAATATCTTTTTTGGGTAAAACATAAGAATTAAACCTTGTGATATATGCTTGCTTATTAGGCTTTATGTCAAATGAAAGTTGTGTCGTGAATTTTTCTAAGTAATCTTCAGGATTCTTACTATGCATTTTATAATTAACACCTAAACTCTCAATTTTCTTTATTAATTCAGTTTTATTTTTTCTTTTAGCCGATGTTAAAAAAGTTCCTAAGCTTCTGTTTTTATATTTAAACCTGTGATTTACCTGAATAGCAACACCTTCATTAATAGCATTTTTTAACAAATCTAGCCACTCATCTTCCGATAATCTCTTTTTATATTTCATTTTAAGGGAGGTAATATTAATTTAAAGCCTTTCTCTTTAGCTGTTTTTTTTTATAAAATACAACTTTTATTTAAATATATAGTCTAAAACAAAGTGATTTGTACTTCACCTTCATCATCACTATCGTCGCTAGACTTTCCTTCTGATTTTGAGTTTCCTGTAGAAACCTCAGTTTCATCTACAACTTCTAAATCATCAGCATGTACTTCTTCGGGGGCTTCAAAAGGTATTGGATCTAATAAGTTTATTTGATTTACTTTATCCTTTGTTAATTGATTACCTAAAGCATTAATACCTTTTATAGAAATGAACTCCTCTAAATTAATCTCTAAATTTTCTTTTCTGTCTTTACCACGTTCTTTAGCAAAAACAATTTCTGCCATAGGTTTCCAATCGGTTGATACTATTTCTAGTTGCGAATTAGGATGATCGGATATAAAAGATTCTTCTCTACCCTCGTTTTCAATTAAAAAACGTTTCACATAATAGATCTCTTTTTCACCATTGAAATAAACCGCAGATATAGGTTTTTTAGGTACCCATTTTTCCATAACAATCATATCATTATCAAAATGCATAGTAACCTCAGGGGTTACTGTTTTTAATACTCCTGACTGATTGATAATAAGCAATTTATCTTCACCTCTAAATTCACCTATTAGTTCTCCTCTACCATCAACATTTAGTCTTTGTACGGCATCATCAAACCAAATTTTACGTGGTTTTAATGTAGACACGCCTTTTTCTTTAAGCTCTATACGCTTAATAGGATATTTTGTAACTAAGTTTCCTTTTGAAACACGTCCTTTTATTAAAATATTAGCAAAATCTATATCCCATTTTAGTTTTTTAATACTACCGGCCTGTCGTAACAAAACAGATATAACTTCAGCTTCTCCATTAGGGTTTGCAGAAAAATATAATGTCTTAGAATTTTTACTACCGTTGGTTAAATCATATTCTCTATCACGAGTAATAGAGGTTACAGCAAAGCGTTTTATATAAGATGGTCCTTTGGTTCCATCACGATAAATCATATTATAAATAGTACGCTTATCTTTCTTTTTAAATACCGCAACATGAATAATATCTTTACCAATAAAGGTTTTAGAATCTACTTTAGTAACCATCATTTTTCCTTGGCCAGTAAACACTATAATATCATCAATATCACTACAATCACCCACATATTCATCACGACGTAAAGATGTTCCAATAAAACCTTCTTCTCTATTTACATAAAGCTTCGTGTTTCTTATAACAACTTTGGTTGCATCAACATCATCAAAGATTCTTATTTCTGTTTTACGTTCTCTTCCTTCTCCGTATTCTTTTTTAAGCCTTGTAAAATATGCAATGGCATAATCTATTAAATTTGCTAAATGATGTTTAATTTCGGCTATTTGTTCTTCTAAAGCATCAATTTTTTGTTGTGCTTTATCAATATCAAATTTTGAAATACGCTTAATACGAATTTCTGTTAAACGTACAATATCTTCTTCTGTTACGGCACGTTTTAAATGTTTTATATGTGGTTTAAGTCCTTTATCAATAGCGTTAATAACACCTTCCCAAGTTTCTTCTTCTTCAATATCTCGGTAAATTCTATTTTCAATAAAAATACGCTCTAAAGACGCAAAATGCCATTGCTCTTCAAATTCACCTAATTTTATTTCTAATTCTTGTTTTAAAAGTTGAACCGTATTATCGGTACTTCGACGTAACATTTCTGTAACACCAACAAAAAGCGGTTTATTATCTTCAATAACACAACCTAGTGGAGAAATTGAAGACTCACAACTTGTAAATGCAAATAAAGCGTCAATGGTTTTGTCTGGTGATAAGCCTGATGGTAAGTGAACTAATATTTCAACTTCGGCAGCAGTATTATCTTCTATCTTTTTAACCTTGATTTTCCCTTTATCGTTAGCCTTTAAAATAGAATCTATTAAAGACGATGTGGTTGTACCAAAAGGAATTTCGGTTATAACTAACGTGTTTTTATCTAATTGTGAAATTTTAGCACGAACGCGTACTTTCCCTCCTCGTAATCCATCATTATAATTAGAAAAATCGGCTATTCCTGCAGTAGGAAAATCGGGTAAAATAGTAAATCGTTTACCTTGTAAATGCTTAATAGAAGCATCAATAAGTTCTATAAAATTGTGTGGTAGTATTTTTGTAGATAATCCAACTGCAATCCCTTCACCTCCTTGCGCTAAAAGCAAAGGAAACATAACAGGTAAGTTTACAGGTTCTTTTCTTCTACCATCGTAACTCGCTTGCCATTCTGTAATTTTTGGATTAAAAACTACATCTAATCCAAATTTAGAAATTCGAGCTTCAATATAACGAGACGCTGCAGCACGATCGCCTGTTAAAATATTCCCCCAGTTTCCTTGGGTATCTATTAATAAATCTTTTTGACCAATTTGTACCATGGCATCGGCAATACTTGCATCTCCGTGGGGATGGTATTGCATGGTATGCCCAACAATATTGGCAACTTTATTGTAGCGCCCATCATCCAAATCTTTCATAGAGTGCATGATGCGACGCTGTACTGGTTTAAAGCCGTCTTCAATGGCTGGTACAGCACGTTCTAAAATAACGTAGGATGCATAATCTAAAAACCAATCTTTATACATGCCCGTTATACGGGTTATGGTTTCTTGAGGTTCGTCTTGTTCGTTAATTAAGTCGTCGCTGTCTTCAATCATTAATTAGGTCAATTTATTTTGGGTTTCCCGCTAAGAGTTACTCTTCCTTTCTTTTTACTTTTACTTTTATTTAATTTTTCACTTGTTAAAGTTACATGTAAATAAGAATAATCTCTTTTTGTTTTTTTTGGTTCTTCTTTTATATATAACATATCTTTTAGTTTTAAATACCTTTTTATAAGGCCATTAATAAATTTACTTTTCTTGTACTGCAAATTTAAAACTAAACTAGTATATGTTGGTAATTTTTAACTTATTATTTTATATAATTCTCAATTTTATCGATTTAAAATACATATTTCATTTTCAAAAACACCTTTTATTCAATAATATCTAATTCCACCTTCAGATTATCAATGATAAACTCTTGTCTTGTTGGTGTATTTTTACCCATATAAAATGCTAATAAATCTTCAATAGACATATTATCATCTAACATAATAGGGTCTAACCTAATATCATCTCCAATAAAATGTTTAAATTCATCTGGCGAAATTTCCCCAAGTCCTTTAAATCGAGTTATTTCTGGTTTTGGTTTTAATTTTTCAATGGCATTTTTACGTTCATCTTCAGTATAACAATAAATGGTTTCTTTTTTATTACGCACCCTAAATAAAGGCGTTTGTAATATATATAAATGTCCATTTTTTATAACTTCAGGAAAAAACTGAAGGAAAAAAGTAATTAATAACAAACGAATATGCATTCCATCTACATCGGCATCGGTAGCAATTACAACATTATTATATCTTAAATCTTCTAAAGTTTCTTCTATGTTTAATGCGGCTTGCAATAAATTAAACTCTTCATTTTCATAAACAATTTTCTTGCTTAAGCCATAACAGTTTAAAGGTTTCCCTTTTAAACTAAAAACCGCTTGTGTGTTTACATCTCGAGATTTTGTAATACTACCAGAAGCCGAATCTCCCTCTGTTATAAACAACGTTGTTTCTAAATTTCTTTCGTTTTTAGTATCTCCAAAATGAACTCTACAATCTCTCAATTTTTTATTGTGAAGACTCGCCTTTTTAGCACGATCTTTAGCTAGCTTACGAATACCCGATAATTCTTTACGTTCGCGTTCTGCTTGTAAAATTTTACGTTGTAATTTTTCGGCAGTATCTGTGTTTTTATGTAAAAAATTATCTAAATGGGTTTTAAGAAAATCACTAATATAAGTTCTTACAGTAGGTAAATCGCCTCCCATATCGGTAGAACCCAACTTCGTTTTAGTTTGACTTTCAAAAACGGGTTCCATAACCTTAATGGCTATGGCACTTACAACAGATTTTCTAATATCTGATGCATCGTAGTTTTTACCATAAAACTCACGAATGGTTCTTACAAAGGCTTCTCTAAAAGCATTTAAATGTGTTCCACCTTGAGTCGTATTTTGCCCATTTACAAAACTATTATATTCTTCACTATATTGTGTTTTACTGTGTGTTAAGGCAACTTCAATATCATCACCTTTTAAATGAATTATAGGATATAATAAATCGGATTCTGCAATCTTCTCATTTAATAAATCTTTTAATCCGTTTTCACTAAAATACTTTTCGCCATTAAAAACTATGGTTAAACCAGGATTTAAGTACACATAGTTTTTAAGCATTTTAACAATGTACTCACTTCTAAACTTATAGTTTTTGAATATTAATTCATCTGGAATAAACGATACCTTCGTTCCTTTACGGCGTGAAGTTTCTTCTAATAAATCTTGATTGATTAAATTTCCTTGCTCAAATTCCGCGGAAGCGCTTTTATTATCACGTGTAGATTCTACTCTAAAAAAGGAAGACAAGGCATTTACCGCTTTTGTACCTACTCCATTTAAACCAACAGATTTTTTGAAAGCTTTAGAATCGTACTTTCCTCCTGTATTCATTTTAGAAACCACATCTACCACTTTTCCTAGTGGAATACCACGACCATAATCTCTAACAATAACTTTAGTGCCTTGAATAGAAATTTCAATGGTTTTTCCGGCTCCCATGACATACTCATCAATAGAGTTATCTAAAACCTCTTTTAAAAGAATATAAATCCCATCATCTGGAGATGATCCATCACCTAGCTTACCAATATACATTCCTGGTCGCATACGAATATGCTCTTTCCAGTCAAGTGAACGTATATTATCTTCGGTATAGTTAGATTGTTCAGCCATAGTAGATGTTGCGTAAAAATTCGTGATTGGTTGCTAATATAATACAACCTTTCAAAAAAAAGAAATAACCTTTACACAAAGTAATTAACAATATAGATTTGTTATTGCTAAGAACCTTTATACTGATGTTTTACTTTTTTTTTATAGAGACGAATAATATTCCAATAATAACTATTAAAGCACCAAATAACTGTAATAAAGTCAGTTTTTCATTTAAAAAAATAGCAGCCAAAATAATAGTTGAAATTGGACCAATACCGGCTACAATTGCAAAATTTGACGAACTAATCATTTTTATAGAAGTTGACACTAAAAAAGAAGGAATAACGGTTGCAAAAACAGCAATTAAAAATCCTAATAGATATACTTGCCAAGTAAAGCTGAACAGATCTACTTCGTTAATAATACCATAATGAATAAAAACACAAACACATGAAACAAGCATAGCATAGGCTGTGAATTTAACAACTCCAAATTTCGGAATTAACCAACCACTACCTACTAAATATGAAGCATACGTTATAGCACTTAATAAAATATAGAAACCGCCTAAATAAGTATCTGTTCCAGAAATAACAACCTCATCCCAGAAAGCAATAATAATTCCTAAATAAGTTAACCCTATAGCTCCAGCCTGAACTTTATTTATGGGTTGTTTTAAAAAGAACTTATTTAAAAGAATTACAATTGTTGGATATATAAAGAGTATTATACGTTCTAAACTGGCTTTAATATAACTAAGTCCTACAAAATCGAAATAACTAGCTAAATAATAACCAACAAAACCAAAAAAGAGAATCCAAGCGTAATCCGTTTTCTTTGCTTTTAAATCGCTATGCTTTTTACCATAAACATAAGCTATAACTACATAAAACGGAAAAGAAAACAACATACGAAGTAATAATATACTAATGGCGTCTACCTCGTAATTATAGGCTATTTTCACCATAACGGCTTTTGAGGAAAAAAGAACAATTCCTAAAACTCCTATTGCTACACCATACCAAAAACTTCTTTTTGCTTGCATAGTACGAATTTAGGTTTGTGTTATGTAATGCCTATTTTTAAAATTGAAGAATTACGATGTTCAAGTTATAATATCGTAACAAAATAAGTAAACACTACTAACTTATTTTTTAAGCTAACACTTTATTATCGAAGTAAATACAGACAAAAATTATTTTTCTAAAGCCTCTGCTTTTTCTTTTAAGAACTGACTTCTAGTTTTTAAAAGACTTTTCATATACTTTTTTAAAAAAAGCGTATTTGCAATTTTTCCTAAAATTCCTAAAGGTGATTCAAAATGAAAAACATCTATCATTTCAGTTCCAGCATTTGTTTCTTCAAAACGATGCTCATGACGAAATGATTTAAATGCTCCCATAACCATCTCATCTACAAAGTAATTTGGCTCATCAAATTCGGTTATTTTAGATGTTAAATGCTGTACAAAACCAAGATGTTTTGCTTCCCAACACACCCATTCATCTTTTCCTATAAGTCCTTTTGTTTTTCCTGCAATGGCTTTCTCTTCGGAAAACTCTAATGATTCTTGATGCAATTCTATGTTTCTAGCTAAATCAAAACACTTTTTCTTATCTGAATGTATTTCAGTTTTTATTTTAATTGTAGGCATTTGTATTATATTTCGGTTGAGAGGGGAACACAAATATATAATATTTCTTACCTAAACACCAACAAACCACGAATTTAATTACACATTAAACAAAAAATGCATCACATCACCGTCTTTAACGATGTAATTTTTACCTTCTACACGCATTTTTCCGGCTTCTTTTACTTTAGCTTCACTACCATAGCTTGCAAAGTCATCATAACCAATAACTTCGGCACGAATAAAACCTTTTTCAAAATCGGTATGAATAACACCAGCTGCTTGTGGTGCTGTTGCTCCAATATCTACAGTCCAAGCACGTACTTCTTTTACACCGGCAGTAAAATAAGTTTGCTGATTTAAAAGTTTATAAGCAGAACGAATTAATTTAGCTGACCCAGCTTCCTCTAAACCTATATCTTGTAAAAACATTTGACGTTCTTCGTAATCGTCCAATTCATTAATATCAGCTTCTGTTCCAACAGCTAAAACTAATACCTCAGCATTTTCATCTTTTACAGTTTCTTTAACTAAATCTACATAAGCATTTCCTGAAACTGCAGATCCTTCATCTACATTACAAACATACATAACAGGCTTATCTGTAATTAATTGAGATGGTTTCACAAAATCAATATCATCTTCTTCACTAAATTCTATAGCTCTAACAGAAATTCCTGCTTCTAAACCTTCTTTTAGTTTTAACAAAACCGCTTCTTCTTTTTGAGCTTCTTTATTACCTGTTTTAGCAGCACGTTTTACTTTATCTAGTTTTTTATCAACGGTTTCTAAATCTTTAAGTTGCAATTCCATATCGATAGTTTCCTTATCGCGAATAGGATTTACATTACCATCAACATGCACAATATTATCGTTATCAAAACAACGTAATACATGTAAAATAGCATCAGTCTCTCTAATATTTGCTAAAAACTGATTTCCTAAACCTTCACCTTTACTTGCTCCTTTTACTAATCCAGCAATATCAACTATTTCTACAGTTGCAGGTTGCACGCGTTCTGGATTTACTAATTCTTCAAGCTTTTCTAAACGAGGATCTGGTACATTTACCACTCCAACATTAGGTTCGATTGTACAAAACGGGAAGTTTGCGCTTTGTGCTTTTGCGTTAGATAAACAATTAAATAAAGTTGATTTCCCTACGTTTGGTAATCCTACGATGCCTGCTTTCATTGAAATTATATTTTTTATTTCCGTGAAAACGGAAATATTTTAATAGCTAAATTTTACTAAAAAGATTATCGCTTTCGCGGAATCTGTTTTGCGAGTGCAAATGTAGTTATTTCCGTAATTATTTAAAGTATATAGATTCGATAAGTTTATAACCTAAAAATATATCTATTATTGATTGATAAAAACAAATAAATTACCTGTTTCAAAAGTAATAGCAACATCATCATCAATAGCTACATTTCTTGTTCCTATTCTGTTTCCAAAAGAAAGCGTTTCCTTATTTAAAGGATATTGTAAGCCTTTTGTTAAAATGTTCGTTGCTGTTGGAAAAGGCACTAACGATATTGTTTTCCCTTTACAATTAGATAATTCTAAACGAGTATCAGCTAAAAAATAAGAACCAAAATTATCGAAAAAAGTAAGATTGAGTTTCTCTTTCCATTGAATGGCTGTGTGTAAGTTTCCTAAAAAATGATCTTGTTCTTGTCCACTGGCACCAAAAACATGAATAGATTTATACCCTCTTTCGAATAATATCTGCAACACTTTATCAAAATCTGTGTAGTCTTGATTAGGTGTATGAATGACTTCAATATGTTCAGGAAGACGTTCTACCGAATCAAAATCGCCACTAATAAAATTAGGAGTAATATTATTTTTTTCTAAAAACTGATACGCACCATCTGTTGCACAAACAAAATGATACTTTGTTAAATCTGGAATCTTATTTGGTGGTTCCCCATTTATAAGAAGAAATACTTTCTTTTCATTCATTGAGACAAAAATACAAATAGCATTTTAATCTATACAAAAAGCAAAATAAAGGTTAGAACCATTCCGAAAAAAGTAAAATACAATCCTTTTTTATAAATCTTGGTTTTTGGTAAAAACATCCAAAAAGATGAAATAGCAAAGAAAAATAAAGACACTCCGGAAAATATATTCAACCAATATAAAGGGTGCTTCGAGCTCGCTTTATGAAGTTTTGTCATTTGATTAAGTACATAAGGTAATTCCTTGTTTTTATATTTAGCGACACCTGTTTCCTTGTCATATTGCCCGTTCTCAAAAAAGACAAGGTTATTTTCTTCCTTCAAGACTTTAAAATTCCTTTTACGTAATTGCCTTCCTAAATCTGCCGACTTAATATTAGGCTTTAATTGTTTTTCTACTTGAACTTCACTTTTTAAAAATTCGGTATCTCTAAAAACTAAAACAATACCACTTAAGGCATAAACTGTCATGATTCCTATTAGAAAAAAACCTAGATAGCGATGAATAATTCGCATGTACTTATTTGTCATTATTATTTATTTTTCGTGTAAGACTTAGTTTTTACAAGAAGGTTTAATGGCTTTATAAAAAAGTTTCTATTAAAATTGATTTTTATAAATATCTAAAATAATTTCTGTGGCATTTCTTGCAGATTCGCCAGATACTAACAGTTCGCTATTTGTATTTATAGCATCTACAAAATTATTTAAAACCGTTTCGTGGTTTGTAGTATCACTCACAGATGCTGTTGCAGCACCAGTATGCGTGTTTTCGTTTGATTTTACCGATGTTGGATTGTCTAAACCTTCAATATCCCAATGAGTAATAACATCATTCTCTAAAATAAGATAACCTTTGCTAGTGTAAATTTCCATTTTTGCAGGAAACCCTGGTTTGGCTGCTGTTGATGCTGTAATAGTGGCAATCATACCAGAATTATGAACACAAATAGCTGCACCATGATCCTCAACTTCAATATCATGTACAAAAGTTCCTAACTTACTTACCAACTTAGCGGGTTTGCCAAAATACCAATAATATAAATCTATATAATGTGATGCTTGTTGAATAAAAGGTCCGCCTCCATCAATATTATACGTTCCTCTATAAGCTGAGGAATTATAATAATTGTCGTCGCGATAATTTTTAATTGACAAATCGACCGAAAATATCTTTCCTAATTTATTTTCATCAATCAGCTTTTTTACAATAGGATTATCTGAACTATAGCGTCTTTGATAAACCACTGCTAGCTTAACATTATTCTCTTTACATGAATCAATCATCTTGTCAATAGACTCTAAAGTAATATCTATTGGTTTTTCGCATAACACATGCTTTCCTAACGTTGCGGCTTCAATTGCACTAACATGATGTAATCCATTAGGCGTACAAATAATAACGGCATCAAAATTTATAGTAATTTCAGAAATTGCTTTAAAAAAAGGAAGGTGATTTAACACTTCTGGCTTATTGGTTTTGCTAGATACAATCCCAACAACTTCGGCATTTGTAATATTTTTTATTGCAGAAAGATAGGTTGACGCAATGTTTCCGCTTCCTATAATTACAAATTTAATAGTATCCTTTTTCATCATAATTTCTCTAATTAAATAGTACTAGCGAGCTAAGTTAATTTATTTTTCGCATCCAATAAAAGTATTCGCTTCAATCAATTTCATTTTTAATCAAAAAAAAATCCCAAGCTTAAAGCTCAGGATTCATTATAAATTTTCAATTGTAAATTATCAATTGTTAGTCTTCTGGATGCATAAAACGTTGTTTAGCTAAAAGCTCTTCTTCAGTTTCTACAACATCTTCATCAGGCACACAACAATCTACAGGGCAAACTGCTGCACATTGAGGCTCATCATGAAACCCTTTGCATTCTGTACATTTATCTGGTACAATATAGTAAAGTTCATCACTTACAGGCTCTTGAGGTTCTTCTGCATCAACCTCTGTACCATTAGTTAAAACCACCTTACCTGTTAAGCTTGTACCATCTTTATAGCGCCAATCATCGGCACCTTCATATATTGCTGTATTTGGGCACTCAGGTTCACAAGCACCACAATTTATACATTCGTCTGTTATTATAATTGCCATAGCGTTTTCTTTTTCTAACTTTGCAGTGGCAAAAATAACGCCAAAACCATTCATAACCAAATTAAGAATGCAATTACAAGAAAGAATTGATGCTTTTGTAAAATTAGGAGAATTTTTAAAGCAATTTTCTAATGAAGTTATTCAAAAAGGAGATAATATTGAACACAACGACTTATTCTTCGACGGTTTTAAACATCAATTAAAACTAGCTCAAGAATACAATGGTTGGTTCACTAAAGAAAACATTCTGTTTTCTATTAAAGGCTGGACAGAGCTTTTAACACAAGCCAATTTAAGTAAATGGCTAGCACCTTACAATATTAATACAACTGAACCTAAGCAAGTTGCCATTATTATGGCAGGAAACATTCCTTTAGTAGGGTTTCATGATTTTTTATCTGTTTTAATCTCTGGTCATAAAGTATTGGTTAAACAATCGTCAAACGATAAACACCTACTACCCTATTTAGCTAAATATTTAGAATATGTTGCTCCTAAATTTAAAGGACAAATAACCTTTACTGAATCTAAAATTGAAAATTTTGATGCTGTTATTGCTACGGGTAGCAATAATACTGCACGTTATTTTGAATACTATTTTAAAGGAAAACCATCTATAATTAGAAATAATAGGAATTCTGTAGCAGTGTTAACAGGAAACGAAACAACCGAAGATTTAAAAAACCTTTCGGAAGATATTTTTAGATATTATGGTTTAGGTTGCAGAAATGTATCTAAATTATATGTACCAAAAGGCTATAAATTCGATGCTTTTTTTGAAGCTATTTACCATTGGCATCCTATTGTTGATAAAGCAAAATACGCCAATAATTATGATTATAATAAAGCTGTATATTTAATGAGTGAATTCGATATGCTTGAAAATGGTTTTTTTATGATTAAAGAAGATGAAAGCTATGCGTCGCCAATAGCTACTTTATTTTATGAATTTTATGACAATACAGATCAATTAAAGGAAAAATTGAAGCTCGATGAAAATAAAATTCAGTGTATAGTTTCTAAAGATTTCACTAAAAATGAAATTGCATTTGGTGCCACACAAAAACCTCAACTTTGGGATTATGCGGATAGTGTCGATTCTATTGAATTTTTATTATCAATTTGACGAAAAAATTATTGATTTTATAGCAAAAAATACCCAATTAATTAGCAACTTTGCTTCTTAATTTTTACTACATAAGATGAAAAAACATAACTTTAGTGCAGGGCCAAGTATTTTACATCCAGAAGTTTTACTAAAAGCTTCTCAATCTATAATAGATTACAATGATTCGGGGTTATCTTTAATTGAAATATCACACAGAAGCAAAGATTTTGTTGATATCATGGAAAACGCAAGAGCTTTAGTTTTAGAGCTTCTTGGTTTAGAAGGAAAAGGTTATAAAGCTTTATTTTTACAAGGTGGAGCTAGTGCTCAGTTTTTAATGGTTGCTATGAATCTTTTAGAAAAAAGGGCTGGTTACTTAAATACAGGAGCTTGGAGTCAGAAAGCAATAAACGAAGCTAAAATTTTAGACGATATTTACGAAGTAGCTTCTTCTAAAGATGCTAACTTTAACTATATTCCTAAAGGATATGATATTCCTTCAGATTATGATTATTTTCACTGTACATCAAACAATACTATTTTTGGAACGCAAATGAAATCGTTTCCAAAATGTGATATTCCAACGGTTTGTGATATGAGTAGTGATATTTTTTCACGTCAGTTAGATTTTACACAATTCGATTTAATTTATGCAGGTGCTCAAAAAAATATGGGACCAGCAGGTACAACGTTAGTTGTAATTAAAGAAGATATTTTAGGTAAAGTATCTAGAAATATTCCATCTATCATGGATTACAAAAAGCATATTGGTGCAGGAAGCATGTTTAACACTCCTCCTGTTTTTGCTGTTTACACATCTATGTTAACTCTAGAGTGGTTAAAAGGTCTTGGTGGTATTGCTGCTATTGAAAAAGAAAATGAAAAGAAAGCAACTGTAATGTATTCTGAAATAGACTTAAATCCATTATTCAAAGGATTTGCTGCTAAAGAAGATCGTTCAAACATGAATGCAACCTTCAATTTAGTGAATGAAAATCTAAAAGAAACATTTGAAACCATGCTTAAAGAAGCTGGTATAAGTGGTGTTAACGGACACAGAAGTGTAGGTGGTTATAGAGCATCTATGTACAATGCATTACCTCTTGATAGTGTAAAAGCGCTTGTAGAAGTAATGAGTGAATTAGAAAGTAAAGCTTAAAAGGTTTTGTAGTAATCAGTCGCTATTTGCAATTGCTTACTCAAACGAATAAAATAAATTATTAAAGTTTTCGCTTACGCGGAAATAAAAAAGTCATAAAATGAAAGTATTAGCAAACGATGGTATTTCACAAAGTGGTATCGATGCCTTAGAAAAAGGTGGTTTCGAAGTTATCACAACTACAGTAGCTCAAGAACAATTAATAAACTACATAAACGAAAACAACATTACTGTTTTACTTGTACGTAGTGCTACAACAGTACGTCAAGACCTTATTGATGCTTGTCCAAGCATTAAAATTATTGGTCGTGGTGGTGTTGGTATGGATAATATCGATGTAGAATATGCAAGAGAAAAAGGACTTTCTGTAATTAATACGCCTGCTGCTTCTTCGCACTCTGTTGCCGAATTAGTATTTGGACATTTATTTGGTTTAGCTCGTTTTTTACATAACTCGAATAGAGATATGCCTCTTGAAGGAGATAGTAACTTTAAAGGCTTAAAGAAGGCGTATGCAAAAGGAACTGAGCTTAAAGGAAAAACTTTAGGTGTTTTAGGTTTTGGTCGTATTGGGCAAGCTACTGCTAAAGTTGCTTTAGGTGCTGGAATGAAAGTAATTGCTTTCGATCCGTTTTTAGAAAAAGCAAATTTAGAGTTAGACTTTTTTGATGGTCAAACTGTAAACTTTGATATTGAAACTATTTCTAAAGAAGATGTTTTAAAACAAGCCGATTTTATTACACTACACGTTCCTGCTCAAAAAGAGTATGTTATTGATGAAGCAGAATTTAATATGATGAAAGATGGTGTTATTATTGCTAATGCAGCACGTGGTGGTGTACTTAACGAAGTAGCATTAGTAAAAGCTATAGAAAGTGGTAAAGTTGCAAGAGCTGCTTTAGATGTTTTTGAAAAAGAACCTAAGCCAGAAATGCAATTATTAATGAATTCTTCATTATCGTTAACACCTCATACTGGAGCTGCAACTAACGAAGCACAAGACAGAATTGGTACAGAATTAGCAGAACAAATTATAAGCATCTTAAAGTAAATAAGATATAAAATTGTGACCTAATCAATTTAATTGAGTCCTAACTAATAGTTGGGACTTTTTTTGTACATTGAAATCTCATTATTTACAAATCTTTTTAAAATAAAAACAAAACAATTATGTCAGGAATTTTAGACTTATTAGGCAGCGACTTAGGAAAAACAATTATTAATGGAGTAGCTGGATCAACAGGAAACGATACAAACAAAACAAGTAACGTTTTAACTATGGCTTTACCCGTTTTAATGAAAGCTATGCAACGTAATGCTTCAACACCTCAAGGTGCCGAAGGATTATTAGGAGCTTTAAACGGAAAACACGATGGAAGCATTTTAGATAACCTTGGTGGATTATTTAGTGGTGGCGTTGATGATGATGTAAAAACTGATGGAGAAAAAATATTAGGACACGTACTAGGAGCTAAACAACAAGGCGTTCAAAAAGTAATTGGAGAAAAATCTGGTTTAGATGCTAGCTCGGTAGCTAACATATTAAAAGTTGCTGCTCCAATTTTAATGGGTGTTTTAGGAAAACAAAAACAACAGCAAAATGTAAGTTCTTCTAATGGTATTGGCGATTTATTAGGAGGGTTGCTTGGAGGAAGCTCTGCGCAACAGGAACAAAGCTTTATAGAATCTATTCTTGATGCAGATGGCGATGGTAGTGTTGTTGATGATGTTGCTGGAATGCTTTTAGGAGGTAATAAAAATAAAGGAGGTCTTGGTGGTTTACTAGGAGGTCTTTTTGGTAAATAATAATTCCTGTTTTTAAATATAGTAAAAGCCAAACCTAACTGTTTGGCTTTTTTTTGCTTTAAAACAATAAAACACAAGTATTTAAAAACTGAATTTTGTACATTTATGTATTAATATATACATATTCAAAGTCACTTTACTAATTAAAACGTTGTATTCACTCATTGCTTGTTTCACAATACATAAGTAACCAATAGCTTTGTTCTAGAATATTAAAATCTTTAGATATGAAAACACTAGCATCATTATTATTAATTGGTCTCTTTATTTTTAGTTGTAATATAACAAAAAAAACAGCTTCAAATAAAAATGAAACAATAGAAAACGTTAAACTTAGCGATACTGTAAGCATTTCTAATGACGAGTTAGAATACGAAATTATCATTATAGAACCTGGTTTTAATTTTTGGTTGAATAGTAGAGCAAGGCCTGAAGGCTTTTATTCGCAACAATTTTTAGAAAATAGAAATTACCTATATGTTTTAGAATGGAATAATAGAGTCTTGCAACCTATGAGATTCGACCCTAATTTATACGAAATGCAAATTGATTATCAACAAGGTATAGATTACGGTTACGAAGTAAATTATAAACTCTATAATTACTTTATATATTTTCAATTAACTTATAAACAAAGATTAGGCGCTTTTGTTCCTAGAATTTAAAAGTCTTTTAGCTATTTTTGCACAAAATTATTTTTGTGGAAAAATTAAAGGAACGTTGGGGTATTGAACATAATTGGCAAATTATTGTCATTTTTATAGTATTTGCTATCACTGGATCTACAGCCTCTTTAATTGGAAAACCTATTTTAGCTTACTTAAACATTTCACCTGAAACATTTACAACACTAGGTTATTGGGTTGTACGCATAGTACTTTTATTTATTATGTATCAAATTATGCTAGTTTGCTTTGGCTGGTTATTTGGTCAACATAAATTTTTCTGGAATTTTGAAAAGAAAATGCTTCGTAGAATAGGCTTAAAACGTTTTGTTGATTAATTATTAATGCAAACAATAAAGGAACATATCGTATTTAAAATAGTAACCTTAAGTTTGGTTGCTACTTTATTAGTTCCTACTGCATTAAAATTTGCTCACATTTTTGCGCATCATGAACATGATATTTGTTTAGGTGAAAAATCTACACATTTACATGAATTAAATACTGATTGTGATTTTTACAAATTCAAATTAAACAATAATAACTACACGCTTACATTTTTTGATTTCAGCTTATTTTCTCCTAAAGAAAAACATTTAAAAAGTGTATCACAATATCAATTTTTAAGTGATTATCAACGCTTACAAACTTCACTACGCGGCCCTCCTCAAATTAATTTAGTATAACATTAGTTCTGAATCTTTTCAGAAAAAAATATTAAATTAATTAAAATACAAATATGAAAATATTATTAAACATATTGCTATTACTAGCAGTATCATCTATTTACGCACAAAATAATTTACAAGGAATTGTTACAGATAAAAATACAAACGAACCTATTATTTTTGCCAACATTTACCTTCCTCAACTTGAAAAAGGAGCAACAACGAACGAAAAAGGAGCTTATACGATTTCCAATATCCCAAATGGAACTTATAAAATAATCATTTCTTTTATTGGTTATAAAACACAATCTATAAATGTAACCTTACCAAACTCTGAAAAGTTAACTATTAGTTTAGAACCTTCTGCCATAGAAATGGAAAGTGTTATAATATCAACCCCTTTTCATAAGCTTCAAAGTGAAAACGTAATGAAGGTTGAACAAGCTTCTGTTAAAGATTTAAACTCTAAGGGTGCTCTTAACTTAGCTGATGGTATTACAAATATTGCAGGTGTAGAAAGTGTAACAACAGGTATGAGTATAGGCAAACCTGTAATACGTGGTTTGTCGTCTAATAGAGTTTTAGTTTATACACAAGGGGTTCGTTTAGAAAACCAGCAATTTGGAGATGAGCATGGTTTAGGACTTAACAGCAGTGGTGTAGAAAGCGTAGAAGTTATTAAAGGCCCTGCATCTCTACTTTATGGTAGCGATGCTCTTGGAGGTGTACTCTATTTAAATCCTGAAAAATTTGCTCAAAGCAATAGTGCTAAAGCAGATTTTAGCGGTAATTATTATAGCAATACACAAGGTTATAGCACTAATGCAGGTGTTAAATCGTCTAGCGATCACTTTAAATTTTTATTTCGAGGAAATATTACCGAACACTCAGATTATAAAACTAAAGATTATAGAGTTACCAATACCCGTTTTAAAGAACAAGATTTTAAAGCAGGCATAGGTTATCAAAAAAATGCGTTTAAAACAGATTTTCGTTATAATGTAAACAATTCTAAACTAGGAATTCCTGAAGAAATAGGTGAACAATCTATTAGTAGAACGCCTTTATTACCTTATCAGAACATTACAAATCATGTGTTTAGCTCTAAATCGACACTATTTTTTGATAATTCTAAATTAGATATCAATTTAGGATACATCTATAATGATAGAAAAGAATTTGAAGAACATCATCATCATGAAGATGAAGATCATGAAGGTGAAGAACACGAAGACGAGGACCATGAGGATGAAGACCATGAGGAAGAAGAAGTTCTTGAAGCTGCACTTCACATGAAGTTAAAAACAGCTAATTACGATATTAAGTATACCCTACCTAAATTAGGTAAATTTGAAACTATAGTTGGGGTTCAAGGTATGAACCAAATAAACACCAACTACGGCGAAGAAGAATTAATACCAGATGCTACAACAAACGACATTGGTATTTTGGCAACATCTCACGTTCACTTTGAAAAAATAGACATTCAACTAGGTGCACGTTTTGATAATAGAAATATTGATGCAGGTACTAATTTAAATAAGGATTTTAATAGTTTTAATGGTGCCTTAGGTTTTAAAACCAATATTACTAATAACATAACAGCGCGTTTAAATTTAGCATCCGGTTTTAGAGCACCTAACTTAGCAGAGTTAACATCTGATGGGTCACATGAAGGTACTAACCGTTACGAAATTGGGAATCCAGATTTAGATACCGAACAAAATTTTCAATCGGATTTAGCGTTAGAGTTTCAAAATGAACATCTAGAATTTTATGTAAACGGATTTTACAACAGCATTAATAACTATATATTTCTATCACCAGATGGAAGCACTATTGATGGAGATCCCGTTTACAACTATTTACAAAATGATGCTAATTTATATGGAGGAGAAATTGGATTACACATACATCCGCACCCTATACATTGGTTACATATTGAATCTAGTTTTGAAACTGTAACTGGTAAACAAAATAACGACATGTATTTACCTTTAATTCCTGCAAACTCGTTAAGCAATACATTAAGAGTTGAATTTGAAAAACCATGGATAGAAAGTGGCTATGCTTTTATAAAACTAAAGTCTACATTTAAACAAAACAATGCAAGTCTTTTTGAAACAGCAACTAATGGTTATAATTTATTAAGTGCTGGACTTGGAGGCAGCATTAAGCTATTTAATAATGAAGCAACAATAACTGTATCGGGAACTAATTTAACCGATAAAACCTATATAAATCATCTATCTCGTTTAAAACCTGATGGTATTTTTAATATGGGAAGAAATATAAATATTGGTATTAAATATCAATTATAAATTAAAAAGAGGTCTTAAAATTTTAAGACCTCTTTTTTTATTTTTTAGTTTTCTTTTCGGAATTGAAAACATAAGTGTAAATCCACATTAAAGTAAAAGTTGGAATCACATCAAATCCTGGGAGTGCTTCTTCTACAAAAGTTATAACACCTGCAATTTTTCCAGATTTCCCTTTATATAATTTTGTCATTAACCACCCAGAAAGTGGCGCCCAAACAATATCTGAGAACTCTCCTATTCCAGGGATTATAAAAGACACAAAACCGAGTGCGTCAAAGAGAATCCCTATAATTAGTTTTTTGTATTTATTCATTCAATATTTTTTTTATTATTTCCTAAAAAAAAGGAAATCTTTATACATCATATTAAACAATAAACATACCAAAACTATTTACCAATTAGCTTTAAAAATTCGTTTCTTGTTTCAATTTTTTCAAACTGCCCTCTAAACCCTGAAGTTGTTGTTGTAGAACTTTGTTTTTGTACACCTCGCATCATCATACACATGTGTGATGCTTCAATTACAACAGCCACACCTTGTGGCTTTAAAGTATCATTTATACAATCTAAAATTTGCTCGGTTAAGCGTTCTTGCACTTGTAAACGTCTTGCAAACACATCTACAATTCTTGGTAATTTACTTAAACCAACAATATAACCATTGGGTATATATGCTATATGTACTTTTCCGAAAAACGGCAAAATATGATGTTCGCAAAGCGAATACAACTCGATATCTTTAACAATAACCATTTCGTTATAAGATTCTTTAAACATAGCACCTTTAAGAATCTCAACCGGGTCTTGGTTGTATCCCTGTGTTAAAAACTGCATAGCTTTTGCTGCACGCTCTGGTGTTTTAACCAAGCCTTCTCGTTCTGTATTTTCTCCTAAATCTTCTATAATATTTTTATATCGGTCTTTAACATCATCGGTCACCTTAATATTATACTCTTCAAACTGTTTATATGGCATTATTTATTTTTTAACTAAATATAAAGGATATATTGGACTTAACAATAAAAACAATTCTTAATTGTACATCACAGCTTAAAGTAGTAAATTCACAGCTCTTATTTATTACAAATGATTCAAGCAAAAAACATTCATAAATACTACGGCGATTTACAGGTTTTAAAAGGTGTAGATATTCATATAAAAAAAGGCGAAGTTATTTCTATTGTAGGTGCATCGGGTGCCGGAAAAACAACCTTATTACAAATATTAGGCACTTTAGATAGAGCTTATAAAAAGGAAGATTTTCAACTTAGCATAAACAATATTGATATAAGCTCTCTTAACGATAAAGCTTTAGCCAAATTTAGAAATGAACATATTGGTTTCATCTTTCAATTTCATCAATTATTACCTGAATTTACAGCTTTAGAAAATGTTTGCTTGCCTGCTTTTATTAAAGGCACAAAAAAAGCTGATGCTGAAAAACGCGCCAAAGAACTTTTAGATTTCTTAGGATTATCACATCGATACAGCCATAAACCAAACGAATTGTCTGGTGGTGAGCAACAACGTGTTGCTGTGGCTCGAGCTTTAATTAATAACCCTGCTTTAATTTTTGCCGATGAACCTTCAGGAAACCTTGATAGTGAATCTGCTGAAAACTTACACAGCCTATTTTTTAAACTTCGCGATGAGTTTGGACAAACCTTCGTCATTGTTACTCATAATGAAGAACTAGCCAATTTAGCAGATAGAAAACTTGTTATGGTTGATGGCAATATAGTTAACAGTTAAATAACTTTTATTTACGCAACCAAAAAGAGTAAAAGCCATCTAATTGTTAAAAACAAATATGAAAAAATCAGTATTCATAGTACTAATAATTTTATTATTAAATTCTTGTGCTACCGTTTTTAACAAAAAAACAACTTCTGTAAATATTACTACTGATAAAGAAAGTCAATTAATATATAATAGCGATACTATTACTATTAATAAAGAACGAATAAAGATACACCCTATTCGTTCAAAAAAGCCGTTAGAATTTACAATTTTAAAAGACAGCCTTAAAGAAAATTTCTCCTTAAAACGAAAAACATCTTTCCTCTTTTGGCTTAATCTTAACTACACGTACGGATTAGGCATGCTAGTCGATTTTACAAACGACAAACGTTTTACTTATAAACACAATTTACATTTTATAACAGATAGTATTTCAAATAAAATAGTGTTAAGTAATAAAAAGATAACACGTTTACCTAAAAACACATTATTTCTTTACACCTCACCTTTACAAGCTATAGATGTGTTTTCTATGCCTGCGCTTACACTTGGAGCAGAATATTTTATTAAAGACAACATTAGTTTAAGTGCCGAATATGGTATTAAATACACCAATATTCCTAATCAAGATTATAACATTTCATATTTGAAAAATAAAGGATTACTTTATAGATTAGAAACAAAATGGTACAATGGTATTAATTTAACAAATAATGTACATTCAAATGAATATTTAGGAATAGAACTTCGTGTCATAAAAAATCAGTATAATGATTATATAAATTATAGTGAAAGAAACAATTCTCCTAACGAGTATAATTATATAACAGATGATTTTGCAACTAAAAAAAACGTAACTATTGTTAACTTAAAATACGGATTAATAGTACTATTAGGTAAAAAAACATATTTAGATTTTTATTCTGGTTTTGGTGTGAGAGTTAAAAAATTTAATCATTTAAATTTAGAGTATGACAAATCTATTCATAGGCTTGATTTCCCTGATGATTTTGCTCTTTTCGATTATAGAGATTTCAAAAACTATAACAAAAAATCCTTTTTCAACTATTCATTAGGTTGTAAATTCGGAATTAAATTATAAAAAAATTGAATAAAGCCGAACTAAAAGAATTTCTCGAAGCCAAAGTTATTCAATACAACAATCCAAAGTTTATTGAAAGCGATCCTATTCAAATTCCACATCAATTTAATTTAAAAGAAGATATTGAAATTTCAGGATTTTTAACTGCAACCATTTCTTGGGGAAACCGTAAAAGCATTATTAATAATGCCAAACGCTTGATGGTACTATTAGATAATTCGCCTTATGATTTTGTAATGAATCATAAAGAAACCGATTTAGAAAAACTTCTCACTTTTGTACACAGAACTTTTAATGGAGATGATTGTATTCAGTTTATTAAATCGTTACAGCATATTTATAAAAACCATGATGGTTTAGAAAATCTGTTTGCGAAGCATGTTGAAAAAGGTACGATGCAAAATGCTATTTCTGAATTTAAACAAACCTTTTTTGAAATAGAGCATCTAAAAAGAACTCAGAAACATGTAAGTGATCCGTTAAAAAATTCGGCAGCAAAACGTATTAACATGTTTTTACGTTGGATGGTTAGAAATGATAATACTGGTGTAGACTTTGGCATTTGGAATAGCCTATCGCCTGCTCTATTATCTTGCCCCTTAGATGTACATTCTGGTAATGTTGCTAGAAAGTTAGGTTTATTAAAAAGAAAGCAGAATGATGGTAAAGCTTTAGCAGAATTAGACACTTCATTAAGAAAACTAGATGCTAAAGATCCTGTAAAATATGATTTTGCTCTGTTTGGCTTGGGTGTTTTTGAAGGGTTTTAACATCAAGCATCTTATTTAGTTAATCTAACTGCGTTAGCGATTATTCATTGATTGCTATTTTAAATTAAGGAAATCATGAATGCTTCGCATTTGATGCGGCATCCTTTTTTAAACTGAAAGACTACAAACTTAATAAACACTAAAAATTAACAGATAATCTTGTCCTTGCTTCTCGCCACGAGGTTTTAAAAAAGATATAGAGGAAAGCGCGACCCTTTTGGGTAACGCCATAAAAAAAACGATTGACAAACTTATAAGTGCATCAATCGTTAATCTATAATTATAATTCTTAAATCTGTTATCCTTTTAACCAAGCGTCACGTAATGCTTTTTGAGCATCGGTTGCATCTGCTTTAGGCATCAATCCTTTTCCTGTTGTATAACCTTGTGTAGTCCTGGTTTTTATAACAACCTCTTCTCCTGCTCTATCAAGCTTTACTTCTACATCCATGCCTGGTTTCCACATAAATACAGCTTGTAGTAATTGATTTGCATTTTGCATAGTAAGCGCCGTACCATCTATAGATTTTATAACATCGTTTGGTTGTGCTCCTTGTTCTGCCCAAAAACTGTTATCTAAAACTTTATCTGTAAAAAAGATGGTTCCTTTTTGCGGATCTCCACTAACAATAGGAGCGCCATCCATTATAAGGTAATTAGCTTCTACTTTACCTTCTCCTATTTCTAAGCCAACTTTTTCGAAAAACTCGTTATAATTAATTGGAGTATCTCCAACAACATAAGTGTTTAAAAATTCACCAATTGATGGGTAAGTCATAGCCGTAATTTCATCTATAAGTTTATCATCTTCAAATGGTTTGTTCTTTCCGTATTTATTTGACAACTCTTTCATTAAATATAGAATACCTCGTTGTCCATTACTTTCTTCACGCATTAAAATATCAATACACATCCCTATTAAAGCACCTTTTTGATACACATTTAAATACTGGTCTTTATACGGTGCATTTAATACGTTTTCACTCATAACTGTGAAACTCATTGTATCATTTAATGTCTTAGATCTTTCAATCTTCTCCATTATTTTACTATAAAATGCATTTTCATCAACTAAGCCTTCACTTACTTGAAATAAAGTAGCAAAATACTCGGTTACCCCTTCATACATCCATAAATGTTTTGAGAATGTAGGCTTATTATAATCGAAATAATGTACATCTTCAGAATGCACACTTAATGGTGTTACTATATGAAAAAACTCATGAGACACTACATCTGTCATGCTTTTTGCTAAAGCTTCTGCAGGCATTGCTTCAGGTAAAACAACAACTGTAGATTTGTGATGTTCTAAAGCTCCAAATCCTTTTGGAGAATCTTCTTTCCCCTCTGATAAATAAAGGAAAATATCATATCTAGGTGTACTATTAATATCTCCTAAAAATGCTTTTTGAGCTTTCATCATTTTAAAAACTGTTGGCTTTATTGATGCTACAGTATGTACTTTGTTTGGTGAATATACACTTAAAACAATTTTAATATCGCCAACTTGAAACTCTTCAACATCCAAATTACCATAAAACATTGGGTTATCTGTAATATCAAAATATCTAGTTGCTAAATATGTGCTAGTTGTGTTTTTACCATCGTCGCTAGTTTTTGTGCCAATACTTTGCAATGCAGAGGTACGAACAAAATCGGTTGGTGCTGTAACATCTAATTTATATTGATTGTTTTTTAATGAATCAAAATATCCAACAAAACCATGCAAGTTAACCACATCGTTTTCTGGCTCAATATTAGTTCCTGCAGGAGAGAACGGAGTATCTTTACCTATACCGCCTTCTTTTTCAATATCAAAAGTATCGTTAACCAAATAGGTGATTTTATCTAATTGCTTCGCATTAGTAATAGTCCAAGTATTATCATCTATTCTAGATACTGCCATTTCATTGCCTTTATAATCGTAAGCTTTAAAAGCATCAATATATTTCCCAAAATCACTTACAGAATACGTTCCTGGTATCACTCTTGGTAAGCGGTAAGTAACTGTTTCTACCGTAAAACGTCCTGGATTAATAGTTACAGGAGCTTTATCATCTTGAATTTGAGATAAATTAATTGAAGCTTCTATAGGCAAACTAGTTGCTAAGTCGTTAGAATTATTCTTTGTAGAATTACAACTAGCTAATAAAATACCAGCAAATACTGCTGCTAATGTTTTTGAATTCATGGAATTATATTTTGCTTTTTTAAATTGACGTGCAAAATACCACTATGTTACGCCCTATATTCTTAAGGTTTTGTTAAATTCGCATCATGCAAAAAACTTTGGTAAGCATATTAATCCCGTTTAAAAATACTGAAGCTTATTTAGCTGATTGTCTTCAATCTATTTTAAAACAAACCTATACCAATTGGGAGCTTTTAATAGTTGATGATGGCTCTACAGATACAAGCTATAATATTGTTGAAAATTACGCTAAAAAAGATAATAGAATCAAACTTTTAAAAAATTCTGGCAGCGGCATTATTGATGCTTTAAAACTGGCCTTTTTACAAAGTACTGGCGAATTTATTACGAGAATGGATAGCGATGATATCATGCTTCCAAACAAATTAGAAATTTTAGTCGCTAATTTATTAAAACACGGTAAACAGCATATTGCTGTTGGTTTAGTTAATTATTTTTCTGAAGCAGGGATTAAAGATGGTTACAAAAGTTATGAGGTTTGGTTGAACCAATTAACTAAAACAGGTACTAATTATTCTGAAATTTATAAAGAATGTGTCATTCCATCTCCTTGTTGGATGGTTTACAAAAGCGATTTAATTGCTTGTGATGCTTTTAATCCTGATAGATATCCTGAAGATTACGATTTAGCCTTTCGGTTTTACAAACATAATTACAAATGCATTCCTTGTGATACTGTTTTACATGATTGGCGCGATTACAACACTAGAACTTCTAGAACGCATAAACATTATGCAGAAAATCATTTTATAGATTTAAAGCTGTATTATTTTTTAGAACTCGATTATAATCCAAATAAAACATTAATAGTTTGGGGAGCAGGTAATAAAGGCAAAACAATTGCAAAAAAACTAATTGAAAAACAAGTCCCTTTTCAATGGATTTGCGATAACCCAAATAAAATAGGACGAGATATTTACGGCAACATTTTACTGCCTTTTAGTGCTTTAGAAACGATTGAGAATCCGCAAAGCATAATTACAGTTGCTAATAAAACGGCACAAATTGAAATTAAAGATTATATGAACAAATTGAAAATGCAACCTATTGAAGATTATATTTTCTTTTGTTAATTTCGTTAAACATCTAATAATTCATTTTCATTTTCTATATTTGAAAAATCTAAAAAGAAATGCAGTTTAAACACCCCGAACTTCTTTACGCTTTATTTTTACTGCTCATTCCTATTATTGTTCATTTATTTCAATTAAGGAAGTTTCAAAAAGTACCTTTTACCAATGTCGCTTTTTTAAAAGAAGCTACATTACAAACCCGCAAAAGTTCGCAAATAAAAAAATGGCTTATTCTTTTAACTAGGCTATTACTACTCGCTGCAATTATTATAGCATTTGCACAACCTTTTACATCTAAAGCGAATACATTTAAAACTAAAAAAGAAACGGTTATTTATTTAGACAATTCTTTTAGCATGCAAGCAAAAGGAAGTCAAGGTGAATTATTAAAACGTGCAGTTCAAGATATTATAAGCAATGTTCCTGAAACCGAAAACATCTCGATAATTACAAACGATAAAGTTTATAGAAACACGACTATTAATGCCATAAAAAACGAATTATTACAGCTTAGTTACTCACCTAATAGCTTAACAACACAAGCTGCTTTATTAAAAAGTAATACCTTTTTTAATAAACAAGGAAACAGTTTAAAAAACTTAATATTTATTTCTGATTTTCAAGAAAACGGAAAACCATTGACTATTGAAAAAGACACATTAACCTATATTCATTTTGTAAAATTACAACCTGTAAACACGCATAATATTTCAGTTGACAGTATTTTTGTTTCTGAAAAAACGGCTACTACCATTAACTTAAAAGTTATTTTAAAAAATAATGGTTCTACAGTTGAAAACTTACCGGTCTCACTCTTTAGTAATGATACTTTAATTGCTAAAACTTCGGTATCTATTAATAAGGAAGCTAATACTACTTTTTCTATTCCTGCAAACAAAGTGATAAATGGAAAAATAACCATTGATGACACCAACTTACAATTTGATAACACCTTGTATTTTAATATTAATAATAGCTCTAAAATAAATGTGTTAGCAATAAATACGACAGATGATTCCTTTTTAAAACGCATTTACACTAATGATGAATTTAATTATACTTCAACAACAGAAAATCAATTAAACTATAATCTATTAGAATCTCAAAACCTTATTATTTTAAATGAATTAAGTAGTATTCCAAATGCGTTAATTCCTGCTATAAAATCATTTACTAATCAAGACGGCACACTTGTTATAATTCCGTCAAAAGACATAACAAATACTTCATACAACTCACTATTAGCAAATTACCAAGCTTCTTTTAACAGGCTAATTAAAACCGAAAAACGCATTACAACTATTAATTATTCACATCCTTTATATAGTAATGGTGTTTTTGAAAAACAAGTGAGTAATTTTCAATATCCAAAAGTAAACAGCTTCTTTAGTACTAAATTGAAGCATGCTTCAAACGTCTTAAAATATGAAGATGGAAACCCTTTTTTATTTCAAAATAGTCATGCTTTCATTTTTACTTCAGCTTTAAATAAGGACAATTCAAATTTTAAAAATTCCCCTCTAATTGTTCCGACCTTATATAATATTGGAAAACAAAGTTTTAAAATTCCTGAATTATATTATACCATTGGCAAAAACAACAGCTTTGATGTAAGTACACAACTAAAACAAGATGCTGTTTTATCGCTTACAAATAATGATGCTAACATAATACCAGAACAGCGCTATTTTAATAATAAAGTTGTTATAAAAACTTCTGAATCGCCTAATTTGGCTAACATTTATGCTGTAAAAAACAACGATGTAACGATTAAAAACGTAAGCTATAATTACAGTAGAAATGAAAGTTATTTGGTTTACAAAGACCTAACAAATCTTAAACACATTATACTTAGCGATTCTATTACAAAAACATTCGATACTATAAAAAGTGATACAAAAATTAATGCGCTATGGAAATGGTTTGTTATTTTTGCATTAGCGTTATTAATTATTGAAATGCTCATCTTAAAATATTTTAAATGAACATACTTATAAAGTCTGCCACAATTATAGATTCTAAAAGCGAGTTTCACAATACAACTCAAGATTTATTAATTGAAAATGGCGTGATTACTAAGATTGCCAGCACCATTAAAAACCCAAACAATTATCAAGAAATAACATTAGAAAACCTCCATATATCTCAAGGTTGGTTTGATAGTAGTGTTTGTTTTGGAGAGCCTGGTTTTGAAGAACGTGACACTATAAAAAACGGACTAAAAACTGCCGCAATTTCTGGTTTTACAGCTGTTGCTATGAATGCGAATACCAATCCGGTAATAGATTCTAATTCAGATATTACTTTTGTAAATGCTAAAGCCAGTAATAATGCAGTAACCTTGCTACCTATTGGAGCACTTACAGTAGGCAGTAAAGGCATTGATTTGGCCGAACTTTACGATATGAATACTGCTGGTGCCGTAGCGTTTTCAGATTACCAAAAACCTATTAGCAACCCAAACCTTATGAAAATTGCTTTGCAATATGCTAGTAATTTTGATGGCTTAGTTTATTCATTTCCTCAGGAAAACAAAATAGCTGGTCATGGGGTTATGAACGAACATATAACCAGCACAAAACTTGGATTAAAAGGAAACCCAGCACTTGCTGAAGAACTTCAAATTGCACGCGATTTATTTCTGTTAGAATACACTAGTGGAAAATTACATATTCCAACTATTTCTACAGCAAAATCGGTTGAACTAATAAGAGAAGCCAAAAAGAAAAAATTAAATGTGAGTTGCAGTGTGGCTATTCATAATTTATTTTTCTCAGATGATGTATTAAGTGATTTTAACACGCATTTTAAAGTGTTACCGCCTCTCCGTACCAAAGCAGACGTAGACGCCTTAATTGAAGCTGTAAAAGACGGAACCATTGACATGGTAACGAGCGATCACAATCCTATAGATATAGAACACAAAAAAATAGAATTTGACCATGCCGCTTATGGTACTATTGGTTTAGAAAGTGCTTTTGGTGCGCTTAATTCTATATTTACCATCAAGAAAACCATAGAACTTCTAAGTAAAGGAAAAACAAGGTTTGGTATAGAAAGCACACCTATAAACATAGGAAATAAGGCAAACATAAGCCTCTTTAATCCTGATACTAAATATACGTTTTCAAAAAATAACATTGTTTCTAAATCTAAAAATGCCATTTTTGAAGGTGAGACTTTAAAAGGACATGTTTATGGAATTATTGCAAACAATAAAATAGTTTTAAATTAAAATAATGACAAATCAAGATATTGAAAGAGGACGGCAAAATGCCATTATTAGCTATATAACTATTATAGGAGTTATTATTGCTTTTTATATGAATAAAGAAGAGCATAAAAAAAGTGATTTTGCTAGTTTTCATATTAGGCAATCATTAGGTTTATGGCTTACTTTTTGGGCTTTAGGATATATTATTGGAATCTTTGATAGTTGGTTAGTTAGTTCTAGTTTTTATCTATTCTTCGCGGTACTTTTCTTTTACGGATTTACTGGTGCTCTAGGAAGAAAAACACAAGAAGTTCCTTTAGTTGGAGCATACTATCAAAAAATTTTTGCAAACTTGGGCAACTAAAACATGGTAAATACATCACTATCACTACAACATATTATTCGTAAATCTTCATTAACCGAAAATGCACCATTATTAATATTATTGCATGGTTATGGAAGCGATGAAAACGATTTATTTTCGTTTGCTAACGAGTTACCCGAAGAACTTTTTATTATTTCTGTAAAAGCACCTTATACATTACAACCATACGGAAATGCTTGGTATGCTATTAATTTTGATGCCGACAAAGGTAAATGGAGCGATAACGAACAAGCAATAGAATCTCGCGATTTAATTTCTAAATTTATTGATGAAGCTATTGCAACCTATCCTGTTAATAAAGAAAGTGTTTCTCTTTTAGGTTTTAGCCAAGGGAGTATTTTAAGTTATGCTGTAGCTTTAACATATCCTGAAAAAATTAAAAACATTGTCGCTTTAAGTGGTTATATAAATCAAGATTTATTCCCTGATGATATAAACCAAAAAGACTATTCTAATTTAGATTTTTATTGTTCACATGGTAGTGTAGACCAAGTAATACCTGTACAATGGGCTCAACAAACACCTCCATTTTTAAAAGGTTTAAACATTATTCATAAGTATTCTGAATTCCCTGTGGGGCATGGTGTAGCTCCACAAAACTTTTATGAGCTTAAAGATTGGTTGAGTAAACGTTTATAATAGCAATTTTTATTTCTACTTAACATTACAGGAAATTTTAGATAATTTCGTTTAACATTGTTATTGTCTCACATTTGATAAAACACAAAATGATTCACTTAATAGTTGGAAATACAGGCTCAGGAAAAACAACATATTCAAATGAATTGAAAGAGAAAACCAATGGGATTATTTTTTCAATTGACAAATGGAATAAAACACTATTTCTTGAAGATAAAAAACCGGATGACGGACTCGAATGGTTTCTCGAAAGAATAGAAAGAGCAGAAAAAATGATTATGAGTTTAGTTAATCAATTAGAAAACTCAAAAATTGATTCAATACTCGATTTAGGACTTTCAAAATTTGAACATCGTGAAAAATTCAGAAAGTTTGCAGATTTAAACAACTACGATTTAACTATACACTTTTTGGATATATCAAAAGAAACTCGACTGAATAGAGTCATAAAAAGAAACACAGAAAAAGGAGATACTTTTGAATTTGAAGTGAGTAAAGAGAATTTTGACTTTATGGAAAACTGGTTTGAAAAACCTACTGAAAAAGAAATGATTGGAGGAATAACAATTGTAGAGTAAAAAAGTGTAATAACTCATATAAATCGGTAAAACGAAACCTCTGATTTTTAACGAAAAAAGACAAAAAAAAATCCAGCAAAAGCTGGATTTTTTTTATGATCTTTATAGACTAAGATTATTAGTTAACTACCAATCTAAAACCTTCACCGTGTATATTAAGTATTTCTACTTTTTCGTCTAATTTTAAGTACTTACGTAATTTAGCAATATACACATCCATACTACGAGAAGTAAAATAATTATCGTCTCTCCATATTTTAGTTAAAGCCAATTCTCGTGGCATTAAATCGTTTTCATGTAACGCTAATAAACGTAATAATTCATTTTCTTTTGGTGATAATTTAACAGGATCTCCTCCATCAAATTTTAAGAAACGTAATTTAGAATTTAAATCGAAACGACCAATTTTAAATTCAAACTGTTTACTATCAGATATTGTTTCTGTTGCCTTACGCTGTATAATAGCTTTTATTTTCATTAATAGCACTTCGCTATCAAATGGCTTATTTAAATAATCGTCTGCACCAACTTTATAACCTTTTAAAACATCTTCTTTCATGGTTTTGGCCGTTAAAAATACAATAGGTACATCGGTATTTTTTTCACGGATTTCTTTAGCCAATGTAAACCCATCTTTATAAGGCATCATAACATCAAGAATACATAAATCGAAATCGTCTTTTTTAAACTTTTCAAATCCTTCCATCCCATTTTTTGCATGAACAACATCGTAATCATTCATCATTAAATAATCTTTAAGAACCGTTCCGAAGTTAGGATCGTCTTCAACTAATAAAATTTTCTTGTTTTGTGCTTCCATAGTTATGTTATTATTGGAAGTTTAATTGTAAATGTACTTCCGTTATCTTTTTCACTCTCTGCAGACACATGACCTTGATGATCGTCTACAATTCTTTTCACATACGCCAGCCCCAAACCGTGACCTTTTACGTTGTGTATATTTCCAGTATGCTCTCTATAAAATTTTTCGAACACACGCTTTAAGGCAGCTTTACTCATACCGCTACCATGATCTTTTATTTTTAATATAATATTGTTTCCAACATTTTCTGTATATACTTCTATTTTTGGTGCATCTGGCGAATACTTTATAGCATTATCTAAAATATTCACTATTACATTTGTAAAATGCGTTTCATTGGCTAAAACAGATGTTTTCTCTGCATCTAAAAATGTTTTTATATAACCTTGTCTATCTTCTACTATAAGCTCAACATGCGTAATGGCATCTAATACTAAGTCGTGTAGCTTAACTCTATCCTTACTAATATTTAATTCGTTCTTTTCTAATTTAGAGATTCTTAAAACGTTTTCAACTTGCGCATGCATTCGTTTGTTTTCCTCTTTTATCATGTTAAGATAACGCAAAACTTTGTCTTTATCGCCAATAATTTTAGGATTCTTAATAGAATCTAAAGCTAAATTTATAGTAGCTATTGGAGTTTTAAACTCATGCGTCATATTATTAATAAAATCTGTTTTTATTTCAGATATTTTTCGTTGCTTAATTAATTGATATAATGAGCTAGCATAAGCTATAATAATGATTAATGTAAAAACCACAGATAGCAATATCATCTTTATTACTGATGATAAAATGTATTTTCCATCTTCAGGAAAATTAACCAAAAGCTTATATGGTGTTTGAGTATTCTCATCATAAAAAATAGGAACACTAAAAGTTGATTTTACATGATTTTCAAAATTATCGCTTTGTACTTTTGTTGCCAAATCGTTACTATAAATAGCAAATTCATAATCTATATCTATATCATTATCTTTTAGTTTTTTCGATAATAATTTTTTTATTTCCTTTTCAGAAACCCTTTTATAAATAGGCTCTCTTTTTAAAATTTGTTTATAATACTTTTCAAAATATTTTATATTAGTCTCTAAAATAGGCGCACTATTATTAACAATACTTGTAATAGGGCTTTTCTGAAAATCTTTATATTTTAAATCTGAATTATTAAAAATTTCGATTTTAGAATTTCCTGTAAACTTTTTTAAACTTAATGTATCAATATCGAAACCTGTATCTAAAAGAGAAGAAGACAGTTTAAAATTTTCTTCTAAAACTCCCTGAGTATAAAGAAAAGTTTGATTAGTATTATTATTTCTCTGATAAACAAATAATTGAGAGACTACAGATGAATCTTCTTTCTTCTCTTTATCTAAACGTTGGAATTTTTTATAAAACTCATCAAACTCTCTTTTCTCAATAGTATTAGAAACATAATTTAAAGACTTCTTTACGTTATACTTAAATCGTTCCTTTTCATTTTGTACTGAATTATTTATATAATAAGCTTGTACAGATATAATACCTATAAGCGACAAACTCATTAAAACTATTAATAGTACAAATATTCTTTTGCTCATTAGTCAAAATTAACATTTTAACATTTAGCCTACTTACGTTTTAACCTTACATTAACAGAAATGTTAAAATTAGCTTTTTACTCCAAACTTTTAAGAATCTCATTATGGACTTCAAACGCCTGTTTTTTTGTGTTTTCAAGGGAGATATTTTCAATAACAAAATGAGAACGTTTTATCTTTTCTTCATCTGTCCATTGGTTATTCATAATGGCTTCAATTTTAGCTTCAGTAGTGTTATCACGCTTTAGTAAACGCTTAATTCTTAAATCTATTGGAGCTATGACGGTTATTACAAAATCGCATTGTTTATAACCATCATTTTCAAAAAGAATAGCCACTTCTTTTATAACATATGGAGCTTCTTGCTTTGCTACCCATTTTTGAAAATGTTTTGCTACTCTAGGATGAATAATAGCATTCATTTTTTGCAAATATGCCTTATCATTAAAAATAATATTAGCTATAAAAGGTTTGTTTAGCGCATCATTAATATAAGTATCGGCACCAAACAATTGCGTGAGTTTTCTTTTAATTATTTTAGACCTTCCCATGAGTTTTTTGGCCTCTTCATCGGCTATATAAACAGGAATACCTAGTTGCTCAAACTCTTTTGCCACTGTAGTTTTTCCACTTCCTATGCCTCCTGTTAATCCAACTATAATCATTCTGTTATTATAAATTCTATGTGTTTTTGGTTAATTTTTGCGTTTTTAACAAGCCTTGGCATCTTAACTAACTCAGGGATTAAAACAGACTGACTGCTTGATAATTTATTATAATCGCACACAACCTTAAAACTGGTAGTATTAATAGCATTAAAATTACTTAAACTTACCGAATAAGAGACATTTACTTCTTTTGGGAAAAACTTCAAATTCATATTAGCAGGAACATTAATAACATTCACTGGTATTTTTAATGTCCCCTCTGTAAACTTTTCCACTGAAGCCTTTAAAACAATATTGGTAGCAGAAAACTTTAACTCTTTATTGTTATTTGGTAATTTTAATGGTATAGTTTCTAGTAAATCTGTTCTAATATCTGACAAATAAATAGAATCTGTTTCAATCTTGTTTATTTTAGCTACTATAACTTTTGGACCAATAATTTGAACAGAATCTGGTTCTAACACATAAGCTTCTGAAACATTATAACCTGGTGTAAACTCAATGTTTGCATTAAGCTTTACAGGAACTTTTTTTATTAAATTAACATCATAACGAAACATTAAAGTATCGGGAGACATATTTAATATTTCTACATTTTTATCAAACTGTGTGTTGTTTAAAAATGCCTTTGATTTACTCCAAACAAAAACTGAATCTTTTTTATAAACATCTTTACTAAAATCAACTTCTATTTTAGGTTTAGAAAAATAATAATCTAACCATTTAAAACCGTGTGTTTTTAATGTAATTGCGAGAGCATTATTAGAGTCATTTAGTATAACATTTTCTTGAGGCACATTTACCTCGTTTATTTTAAAAACAATAGTATTGGTATAATCTTTTGAAAGTTTGGTGAATATTAAAATAACAAACGACGACAATAGAAACAAAATGAACACATTAATTCGTTTATTCTTTATTGAAGCGAGTATGTCTGATTTAATTTTTTTTATCATTTCAATTTAAAAAACAAATTTGGAAAATAATTTTCGGGGTCTTTATTTAATATTGAAATAGCAAAAGTAGATTTTATAAACCCGTAGCCATACCCTATAAACTGAACCCAAATAGCTATTAAAGCAAAAAACGAAACTATAATGCTTTTGGTAGTTATTAATGCTACAACAAAAGCTAATAAAAAATAGAATGCATAGCCTAATAACAACCATTTGAAATTAAGAAAAAATAATAGAATTGCCGCTATAAAACCTAAAGTAAAAAGCGAAGGAAACCAATATGTTAATTTTTTAGTTGTAGGGTGCCATTTGTTTAATATAGGACGTACCAAACCAAATTTATTAACTTGCTTATAAAAATTACTCCATGAAATGCGTCGTTTATGGTATACAAAAGCTTCTGGAATTAACTTTGTTTTATAACCTAAATTCCAAAGTCTTATAGATAAATCGGGATCTTCTCCAGGGTGAACACGTCCAAATCCTTTTGAAGCTTCAAAAGCTTCTTTAGAAATACCCATATTAAAACTTCTTGGTTGAAAAGTATCAACACTTTTTTTATTACCACGAATACCGCCTGTGGTAATAAACGATGTCATTGAAAAATTAATAGCTTTTTGAAGATTTGTAAACGATTCGTGAGCCGCATCTGGACCTCCAAAACAATCTACATAGTTTTGTTTTAAACTCTTTTCTACTTCACTTAAATAGTTTTCTGGCAGAATACAATCGGAATCTAAAATGATAAAATAATTTCCTTTTGCATGCTGCATTCCAAAGTTTCTAGAATCTCCAGGTCCTGAATTCTCTTTAAAAAAATACGATATATTTAATTTAGATTTAAAGCTATTTACAATAGTTTTTGAAGATACAGAAGACCCGTCTTCTACAATAACAATTTCATAGTCAGTACTGGTTTTTAAAGCCGCAAAACTCTCTAAAAGCTCTTGTACTTCGTCTGGACGATTATAAACTGGGATTATAAATGAAAATTGTAATTGCATAACACAAATGTAACAAAAAAGCCACCGTTTTAAAGGTGGCTTGTTTTCTATATTTTAAAGAATTTTTATTCTTTTTCCATAAAAGTATCCATCACTGCATTACTAACTCCCATGTTGTTAAAACCTCCATCATGAAATAAGTTTTGTAATGTTACCTTTTTTGTTAAATCACTAAACATAGATACGGTGTAATTTGCACAATCTAAAGCTGTTGCATTACCAAGTGGCGACATTTTATCGGCATAGGCAATAAAACCATCAAAACCTTTTACGCCATTACCTGCTGTAGTTGGTGTTGGTGACTGTGAAATTGTGTTTACACGTACGTTTTTATCACGTCCAAAGAAATACCCGAAACTACGAGCAACACTTTCTAAATACGCTTTATTATCAGCCATATCATTATAATCAGGAAATACACGTTGTGCAGCCATATATGTTAAAGCAACGATACTTCCCCACTCATTCATGGCATCAGACTTGTATAAAGTTTGCATCAATTTATGAAAAGACATAGCAGAAACGTCTGTTCCTTTTTGCGTCCAATCATAATTCTGATCTGTATAATGTCTTCCTTTTCTAACATTAATAGACATTCCAATTGAATGTAATACAAAATCAATTTTTCCGCCTAAAATCTCTTGAGACTTATCGATTAAATTTTGTAAATCTTCTAAAGAAGTAGCATCAGCAGGAATAATTTGAGAACCTGTTTTTTCAGCTAACTCATTAATTTGTCCCATTCTCATTGCTACAGGTGCATTTGTTAATACAAACTGCCCGCCTTCTTCATGAACACGTTCTGCTGTTTTCCAAGCAATTGAATTTGAGTCTAAAGCTCCAAAAATGATTCCTCTTTTTCCTTTTAATAAATTATATGACATATTGGTTATTTTATATCTTTCTTGTTGGTTAATTAAAACTTGCCTCTAATATTAACGGCAAAAGTACTAAACTTTTAACTTATAATTTTTAACTTTTATTTTTTTTCAATTTAGTAGCTCTTTAGCATGTGCTATGGCTGATGAAGATGCCTCTAAACCTCCTAACATTTGAGCAATTTCTACAATACGCTCGTCATGAGTTAACTTTACTAAATTAGTTTGAGTCACTTCATTTACATCTTCTTTATATACTTTAAAATGCGCATGTCCTTTGGCTGCAATTTGTGGTAAATGTGTTATAGAAAACACTTGCATGCTCTTACTCATTTGCAACATAATATCTCCCATTTTATTTGAAATTTCTCCTGACACACCTGTGTCTATCTCATCAAACATAATGGTTGGGAGTTGTATATAATTTGAAAGCATCGATTTAATAGCTAACATAATTCTTGATAATTCTCCTCCAGATGCTGCTTTTTTTAGTTCGTTAAAATGACCACCTTTATTAGCAGAAAACAAAAAGGACAAATCATCTTTTCCGTTGGCTAAAAAATTATCACCAAGAACAATATCTATTTTAAACTGTGCATTTGGCATTCCTAAACTTGCTAAAACACTTTCTAATTGTTGTTTTAATTGAGGAATAACTTCTTGTCTATTTTTATGAATTGCTTTAGCTATTTTATTTAAAACGGCTTCCTTTCCTTTTATTTCTTCTTCTTTCTTTTTTATAGTACCATCTAAATTCTCAGTAACTGATACTTTTTCGTATAAAGCATCTTTTATAGTTATTAATTCTGAAACATTAGCTGCTACATGTTTTTGCATTAAATTATGAAGTACTTTTAGTTTTGCATCTACAACTTCTAATCTAACAGGATCTGCATCTAAATTTTCTTGTAACGCATCAACCTCGGTAAATACATCGTCCATTTCAATAAGACTACTATTTACTCTATTAAACAAATCTTCATACTTAAGAGAAAACCCAGAAAGTTTTTGAAAGATATTTTTTAATGATGTTAAACTTGATAAAGTACCTATTTGCTCTTCACTTAATAATTGATAAGCTTCAGATAGATTTTCTTTTATTCCCTCAACATTATTTAAGGTTTCGTATTCTACTTCTAGAGTTTCTAATTCACCATCAACTAAATTGGCCTCAACTAACTCATTTAATAAAAACGAATTATAATCATGCTCTTTTATGGCTTCTGCTTGAAAATCTAAAAGTGTTTTTAACTCTTTTTGAAGCTTTTTATATCCTTTTAACTCTAAACTATAATTTTCTAAAATAGCATCGTTAGTAGCTAAAGCATCAATTATTTGAAATTGAAAATCGTTACTTGTAAGTTCTAAGGTTTGATGTTGCGAATGAATATCTATGAGACGTTCTCCCAATAAATTCAAACTACTTAATTTAACAGGCGTATCATTTATAAATGCTCTAGATTTACCTGAAGGCAAAATTTCTCTACGAATAATTGTTTGATCCTCATAGTCTAAATCTTCAGCTTCAAATAGTGCTTTTAAATTATAGTTAGACACTTTAAAAACAGCTTCAATAATGCATTTTTGCGTCGTGTTTTTTAAACTACTTAAGTCGGCTCGTTTACCTAAAATTAAAGATAACCCTCCTAGTAAAATTGATTTACCAGCGCCTGTTTCTCCAGTAATTATTGAAAAACCTTCATCAAAATTAACTTGAAGATGATCTATTAACGCGTAATTTTTTATAGAAAGTGATGTCAGCAAAACTTTTTATGATATTTAAATTATAAAAATAAATATAGTGAAAGCGTTTTAATTATGTTATAATTTAAAACGTAATGTTTTGCCATTTACTACTATGCATTGGCGCTACTTTTTGAAGTGTTTCTTTTAAACTTGCAATATTTACATTAGGACCTCCACTAAAAATTTGTTGAATTTCATCGGCCTTTGTATCAAAAAAAGTACGTAACAAAAATGAATTAGGTCTTCTACTACTCATTGCTTTAAACTTTAAAACAGCAGTAGCTATTTTCTCTTTTCCTTCTTTAACATTACCACTCATAGCATCTAAACCTTCTCTGTGATATGCGTACATAACATCTCTATACTCTTTAAATGTTGGTGATAATAAATTATCTATTAAGGCAAATCTACTTTGTAGTCCATCTTCAACTTTCCATCCAGAAAAATTACCTTGTTGTGAATAGTTTGTAATTATTTGTGCTTGTTTAAAATAAGCATCGCCTCCTTTAGGTGAAAAAGAATCGGCATCTAATCCTAAAATCATATTAATATGAAATGCTAAAACAGATATTAAATTAGATTCAAACTGATTAGGATTGTATATTAAATTTTGAAACTCTAAATATTTAAAATTAAAGTCTTTATCATTAAAATTATAAACAGGTGTTGAAAATGACGAACCAAAAACAGGTCTAGAAGATTGCACTTGTAACGATGCCTGAAACGACTCGCCACTATAATTTGCAACATTTATAACCATACTACAATCTATACGCTCTTGTGCAGCAAAGGTTTTATTTGTCCACTTGGTATTATTTACAAATTCGTTTAATTGTTTTTCTAAGGTTTTAAAAATTGGGAAATTTTCATTACCTGTTTGCTGCGCATTTACAACAATTCTACAATTTAATTCTTGTGAATTACCTAAAACGCTAAAGCAAAACAATAAAACAACTAATAAATTACGCATCTATTTCTTTTATAATTTTATTTAATAAATCGGTTGCAACCTCCGTTTTAGATTTTAATTCAAACTGCGTTACCGTATTTTTATCATCAATAAAAGTAACCTTATTAGTATCTACTTTAAATCCAGCACCTTTATCGTTTAACGAATTTAAAACAATTAAATTTAAATTCTTTCTTTTTAATTTTCCTTTTGCATTTTCAAGTTCATTATTTGTTTCTAATGCAAAACCTACTAAAAATTGTTGTTTTTTAATAGCTCCTAAAGAAGCTAAAATGTCTTTTGTTTTTTCTAACTCTAAAGTTAACGTAGAATCTTTCTTTTTTATTTTCTGAGAAGCAACTTCTTTTGGTTTATAATCGGCAACAGCTGCAGAAAGTATGGCTACATCAACATCATTAAAATGCTCATGAGCTACATTATACATATCTTGGGCACTTGTTACTGGAACAACTTTAATAAAACTATGTGTTACTTTTTGATAAGTTGGTCCTGAAACTAAAATAACCTCAGCACCTAGATTAGCAGCAGTTTTAGCTATTTCAAAGCCCATTTTACCACTAGAATGATTCCCAATAAAACGAACAGGATCTATAGCTTCGTATGTAGGACCAGCAGTAATAAGTATTTTTTTTCCGCGTAACGGAAGCTTCTTTAAAGTATCGTTTTCTACAAAAGAAACAATATCTTCTGGTTCTGCCATTCTGCCCTCTCCTACCAATCCACTAGCTAATTCGCCACTTGTAGGAGGAATCATGATGTTTCCAAAAGATTTTAATTTTTCAAGAGAATCTAAAGTAGATGGATGTTTGTACATATCTAAATCCATCGTAGGTGCAAAATACACCGGACATTTAGCTGATAAGTATGTAGCTAATAATAAATTATCGCAAATACCAATAGACATTTTAGCCATTGTATTTGCCGTAGCTGGAGCTACTATAAATAAATCTGCCCATAGCCCTAAATCTACATGGCTATTCCACACACCTTTATCATCATCTTTGTTTACAAAAGAAGAATATACAGGGTTTTTAGAAAGTGTTGATAAAGTTAAGGGTGTTACAAATTCTTTAGAAGAAGGCGTCATAACAACTTTTACGTTAGCGCCTAATTTAACAAACAACCTTACTAATAAAGCTGTTTTATAAGCGGCAATACCAGCACTGACGCCTAATAGTATGTTTTTGCCGCTTAGTATTGACATTTTAAAAAATTATTCTTGAGTTTCTTCCTCAGTATTTCTAAAATAAATTTTATCTGTTAACCATTCTTGAACAGCTAAAGCATGAGGTTTAGGTAATTTTTCGTAAAATTTAGACACCTCAATTTGCTCTTTGTTTTCAAAGATTTCTTCAAGACTATCATTGTAAGTAGCAAACTCTTCTAACTTATCAATAAGTTCTTTTTTAATCTCAGTGTTAATTTGTTCTGCACGTCTAGAAATAATTGAAATTGACTCGTATATATTCTCTGTTGGCTCGTCAATTTGATTTCTATCGTATGTTACAGTATTAACTGGAGCATTGGTTTTCTTTAAATCCATTATTATTGTTATTTAACTTTTAGCACTGTATTTTTTTATTTCTTCTTCTAATGTCGCACCCATTTCCTCTACCTCTTCAATACGAGAAGAATTTACATAAGTATTTTTAAATGCTTCATAATATTCCTTTGCTTCATTTAATCGATTAAATTTTAAAGGAACAATTCCATTAGGAGTTCTCCTAACTTCTCTACTATTAACAGCAAGTTTGTATGCTGAATCAAGCTTAAGAAACAAAGCCTCTTCACGTAAAGAAGAACCTGGAAAATCAAAAGCAAAATTGTTAAACGATTTTACTGATGCAGGGTAATCTGATATTCTATTATATTGCTTTGCTATTTCAAAGGCCTTTTTCTCTAATTTAAAATCAAGTTCTTTAACTAGCTTATTCGCTTCACTAACGTACTGAGAATTAGGAAACAAATTAATAAAGTTTTGAAGTTTTTCTATAGCAGCTTTAGTTTCTGTTTGATCTTTACTATAAACAGGAGACTGCATATAATAACTTTTAGCACTTAAAAAGGAAGCTTCTTCTAACTTTTCACTTTTTGGATAACTAGAAGCAAAACGCTCAAACTGATAACCAGCAACATAATAGTCTTTCATTTGAAAAAATGAATTAGAATATAAGTACATTAATTTTTCGGCTTGTGGCTTTCCTCTATAATTAGGTACAATTAAAGCAAACAGTTTATTTGCCTTAGCAAATTTACCTTCTTTATATAAATCCTCTCCCATCTTAAACTTAGTTGCAATATCTTCAGATTTTAATGCCTTTTGATATTCGCTACAAGAGCTTAAAACAGTAAATGTTATTAATATGTAAAATAAATTTTTCATAAATATAAAACAGGGTGCAAAATTAAGTTATTAATATGGATTTTAAAAATATATTTTAATGCTAAAATACTTGTTGTATTATACCAACACTAAGGATTAAGTAATATTTAACTTTTAAATGATTCTACAGCATCAAAAAGTTTATAATCTAAAACTAATTTCCCTTTATCATTGTAATAGTAAGCCTTTTTGAATTTATAATCTGAAAGCACATCACTCAAAACATAAGAATGCATTTGATGTACTTCTTGATTAAAAGACTCATCATAATAACTAATCATTATTATAAATTCACCATGCATTTTAATTAACGCCTCATTAGAAAAATTAATTAATGGGCTATCTTCATCTAATTCATGAACAATAGTCCATGTTGTTGGCAGGTAATTTATAGTATCTCTTTCTAATTTAAGGTTATAAAAGTCATTTTCATAATGCCCTGATGTATTTTGCTTAGAGAGTGCTAAGGTAACCGTAATTTTAGGCTGAATCATAGTTGTTTTCCTGTTATTAACAAGTCTAAACATAAGAGCTCTTGAATTATTAAAGTCTCTTAAAACAATATGCTCACTAAACCTAACTGCTGCTTTTGGTTTTGAAAAACGCCCATAAATTAGCCCTGTTGCAAATGCAAATAACATTAAACCTAAAAAAGCCTCTATTGAAGACAAAATGCCACTTGCGATACCATTAGGAGACATTGAGCCATACCCTAAAGTGGTAAACGTTTGCATTGAAAAGAAAAAAGCATTTAAAAAGTCGTGACTTATACTTCCTGTTGAAGGAATAATTTGCTCAATTCCTATAACAAGGTAAAGTATTGCAAAGACCGAATTAATTAAAACCCCAACAGAAAAAGTTAGCATAAAAAAATGAAGCCATGAAACATTTACCAAATAATGGTATGCTTCAGAAAATCTTACTGGTTTATTTACATGCTGTATATTAAAAGATCCGTCTGCCTTCATCATGCGCTTTGCATTTAAAGAAGAGGCATTTCCTAAACCTGGATCTTTTATTTTTTTTGCCAAATTAAAATGTTTTTACAAAATCTTGTATCTTTTGCTTTAACTGATTTGAAGCTGGCACTAAAGGTAGCCTAACAGTATCTTGACATAAACTTAAAGCTTGAAAAACAGATTTAATTCCTGCAGGATTATTTTCTTCAAAAATATAATCTATGACATCAACTAATCTATAATGAATTTTATACGCTTCTTTTGCATCACCATTTAATCCTAAACGAATCATATCTGAGAATTCTTTAGGAAACGCCTGACCAATCACCGAAATAACCCCTGCTCCTCCAGCTAAAACAATACCTAAAGCCAAGTCGTCATCTCCAGAAATTACTAAAAAATCTTCTGGTTTATTTTTTATTAATTGCAAATAATTATAAACATTATTACCTGCTTCTTTAACTGCAATAATATTTTTAAAATCATGAGCCAACCTTAATGTTGTTTCCGTATCCATACCTTTTGAGGTACGCCCAGGTACATTATACAAAATAATATCTACTGGCGATACTTCAGAAATAGCTTTAAAATGTTGATAGATTCCTTCTTGAGTTGGTTTACTATAATAAGGAGAAACCGATAGGATAGCATCTATATTACTTAAATCTGTGGTTTTAATTTCTTCAATAACAGCCATCGTATTGTTACCTCCTATTCCAAGAACCATTGGTAATCGACCATTATTAGCTTTAGAAATGGTAGCAATAACCTCCTTTTTCTCTTGCTTAGTTATGGTTACACTTTCTCCAGTGGTACCACAAATTACAAGATAATCGGTACCATTGTCAATATTATAATTCACAATATTTGTCAATGCCTCATGGTCTACACTTAAATCTGATTTAAACGGTGTAACCAAAGCAACCCCAGTTCCTAAAAACTTACTATTCATTTTTAATTTTATTTAATATAGTTAAGTACTTAAAAAGCTCCTTTTTAAACACCTTAAATTCTTTTATTTTTGTTTTAATGATTAAATCATTTAAACGCTCGTCTGTTTGCAAAACACCTATTTTAAATTTAGCTTTCGACATAGCAGTAAGCATCTTTAATTCTAAAACATCTTCATCGTAAAAACTAATTAAAGCATCAAACTCTTTTTCTAAAAAAGATTGTAGTTCAACATTTTTAATAACGCCTTTCCAACCAAAATCATTATAATTAAAACACGCAGTCCAGGTGTATAAATCATTTGTTTTACTAGAAGAAAAGGCTATGATTTTTAGTTTATTGGGCCTAACTTTTAAACAATCAGCTAAATTTCTAAGCTTTTCAAAATCGTCAGTTTCATCAATATTTAAGATAATACCTAAACTATCAATCTTATTATCAACAAAACTTAATTGTCTTTTAGATAACAATTTGTTTAAGTACTTTTTATTAGATTTTTCCTTAAAACCTTTAAAAATCATTTACCTTTATACTTTCGGCAAAGGTAACAAAACTACTTTCAAATTATCAGCTTAAAACATGAGGTTCACATATTTATTTTTTTTGTTAAATATTTTATTTTTTTTAAACTGTAAACAAGACACTTATCATCTAAAAAAAATAGAAGGACAACAGATACCTATTACAGATTCTTTATCTGTTAATTCTGAAATTGAAGATTTCATTACTCCTTACAGAGCTAATCTACAAAAGAAAATAGATAGTGTTTTAGCGTATTCAAAAAAGGACTATTCGAAAACTGACAACAAATTAAATACTGCAATTGGCAACTTTATAGCCGATGCTATTTTTAAAGAAGCTAACCCTGTATTTAAAATGAGAACAGGTAAAGACATTGATATGGTTATACTCAATTATGGCAGTATACGCTCATCTATTTCCAAGGGAGACATAACAATTAATACAGCATACAGAATAATGCCTTTTGAAAGCGGTATTGTGGTAGTAGCCATGACAGGATCTCAAATTAAAAACCTTGTTTCTTTTTTAGTTAAATCTAGGGAAGCTCATCCAATATCTAAATTAAAACTATCTATTGACAAAGATTTCAATTTAATTAACTACAGAATAAATGAGCAAGTAGTTGAAACAGACAAAATATATTATGTTGCCAGTAGCGACTATTTATATAACGGTGGTGACGGTATGACTTTTTTTAAACCGAATGATAGTTTATATGTTTTAAATTACAAAGTTAGAAATGCTTTGATTGATAATTTTATAAAGACAGACACCTTGCTAACGGTTAGAGACGATAGATATATTCAAATTATAAATTAAAAATGAAACGAAGAGAATTTATTCAACATGCTACTAAAGGAACAGCACTTATAACTCTTGGAAGCTTTGGTTTACAATCATTTACTACCCCCACAAAAACCAAAAGAATCACTATTTTACACACCAATGATGTACATAGTAATATTGACACTTTTAAAGATGGTAAATACGCTAACAAAGGTGGGATTTCTAGACGTGCTACTTTAATTGAATCTATTAGAAAAGAAAGTCCTAACACACTCTTATTAGATGCTGGCGATATATTTCAAGGTACTCCATATTTCAACTACTATGGTGGTGAATTAGAGTTTAAATTAATGAGCAAATTAAAATACGATGCTGCGACTATTGGTAATCATGATTTTGACAATGGTATTGATGGATTATACGCTCAATTTCCGTATAAAGATTTTGAATTTGTGATTGCTAATTACGATTTCAAAAACACTATTCTAGACACCCATACCAAACCTTATAAAACTTTCATAAAAGACGGCATTAAAGTAGGTGTTTTTGGCTTAGGCATTGAGTTAAACGGATTAGTTCTTTCTGAGTTAAGCAAAGAAACAAAGTATTTAGACCCTATTGAATCTGCTCAAGACATGACACGCATTTTAAAAACCGAAGAAAAATGCGATTTAATTATTTGCCTTTCCCATTTAGGATATCATTATAAAAACAACCCCAATAAAATTAGTGACTTAAAACTTGCCAAAGCGACAAAAGACATTGATTTAATTATTGGTGGACACACACATACTTTTTTAAAAAAACCCACAGTTGTAAAAAACTTAGAAGAAAAGAATGTATTAGTAAATCAAGTAGGTTGTTATGGGGTGAATTTAGGAAGAATCGATTTTTATTTTGATACAGAAAAAAACAAATCTGCTAACGGAACTTCCATAATTGTTTAGTTTTATTTTTCTAACCTGATAGTTTTCTCAAGTTTAAACGACATAATGTTTAACTTTTTTAAACTTCATAAAAATGAAAAAGCATTTACCTCTAATACTAAGAATTGTTGTAGCAATAATACTTATTCAAACCTTACGCTTTAAATTTACAGCACATTCTGATAGCGTTTATATTTTTAGCAAAGTTGGATTAGAACCTTACGGAAGAATTGGTATTGGAGTTTTAGAACTAATTGCAGGCTTTATGTTACTTATACCAAAAACTATTTGGATTGGAGCCTTACTTACTTTAGGTATTATTGGAGGAGCTATATTTATGCACTTAACCTCCTTAGGAATTCAAATAAATAATGATAGTGGCGTTTTATTTTCAACCGCTGTTGTAACATTTATACTTTCTTTAATTATACTATACATATACAGAAAAGACATTCCTTTTATTAACAAAGCACATTAATTTAGAACAATTTCTTCTTTATCTTCATCTAAAAGCTTAGATTGTTTATAGAAAAAACAAAAAGCTAATAGAGACAGTGTAGCAGAAATAACATTAAGCAAGAATCCTGCTGAAATATATGTATAAGCTACCCAAATTACTTCAGAAAAAACAATACATAGCGCTCCTACAAATAGGTATAATGATTTCCTATTATCTCTATAAAAGAAGTTTAATAAAGACGCTGATAAAAACACTAACATAACTATATTATAAATCAACTCTACATAATACTCATTTGTCAATTCTACATAAGGATTTACTATAACCTGAAGAACATATACTATATAAAAGCTTAATGCTATTAAAACAATTAAATGTATTTTATAATTTTTCAGAACATGAATTACACAAATTGATTTACAAACTTCTAAAAACAAAGATATATAAGCTAATATATATAACGAATTACCTATATAATAATCAACCTCATGAGGAACAAGATTAACAATGAAAATCATTAAATCTGAAATAGAAAATAATATTAAAAAAAGTGAGAAAAATAAAGTTTTACGCTTAACAAACAAGAAATAAGCCAAAGTAATGATCGGCACTAAAACCGCATCAAAATACTCAGCTAATGTCACATCTCCTCTAAACTGAAAAAACACAAATACTATATAAAATAGTATTAATAAACCCACCAAAATTTTCGACTTGTACATAACAGCAATTTATGGTTACTGCACAAATATAACAAAAAAAATAACAATTAAACGACAAAAACATACTTTTTATCGATTAATTTTACAATTATTTAATTTTTTGTAAGAATTCATATTCACTCATAAGCGAAATATTCAATTTTTCTGCTTTCTCTTTTTTACTAGGCCCCATATTATCACCAGCAACAATGTAACTTGTTTTTGAAGAAATAGAACTACTTACCTTACCTCCATTATCTTCAATAAGTTTTTTTAGTTCGTTTCTAGAAATACTTTCAAATACACCAGTAATTACTATAGACTGTCCTTCTAAAATATTTGTTTGCCCGATAAGTTGCTCTGCAGACATTTCTAATTGAACTCCAAATGTTTTCAATCTATTAATTATAGACATACTTTCTTCTGAAGTAAAGAATGCTACAACACTTTCAGCAATCTTAACTCCTATCTCATCAACATTTTCCAGAGCCTCTTGTGAAGCAGTAGCTATAGCATCGATACTTTTATAATGCTTCGCTAATTTTTTAGCAACAGTTTCTCCCACATAACGAATGCCTATAGCATATAAAACACGCTCAAAAGGAATGTTTTTAGATTCAGCAATACCTTTAATCAAATTATCGGCACTTTTTTCTGCCATACGCTCTAAAGGAACTACCTGCTCCTTAGTTAACTCATACAAATCTGAATAATCCTTAATCAAACCTTCATTAACCAAAAGCGCCACTGTTTCTCCACCCAAACCATCTATATCCATAGCTTTTCGGGATATAAAGTGCTGAATACGACCAATTATTTGCGGATTACAACCGTTATAGTTAGGACAAAAATGTTTTGCATCACCTTCTAATCTTTCAAGAAGTGTGTTACACTCAGGACAATTTTCAATATAATGTGTAGGTTCAGAATTTAATGGTCGTTTAGTTAAATCGACTCCCAAAATTTTAGGAATAATTTCGCCGCCTTTTTCAACATACACTTCATCACCTACTCTAATATCTAGTTTTTCAATTTGATCGGCGTTGTGTAAGGATGCACGTTTTACTGTAGTTCCAGCTAACTCCACTGGTTCTAAATTTGCAACAGGCGTTATCGCCCCCGTTCTACCCACTTGATAGGTAATACTATTTAAACGCGTAGAAACTTGCTCCGCCTTAAACTTATATGCCATCGCCCAACGCGGTGCTTTAGCTGTATAACCCAACTCTTCTTGTTGCTGTAAATTATTTACTTTTATAACAACACCATCGGTTTCATAAGGTAAATCATGCCTATGTACATTCCAATAATCTACAAATTCTAAAACCTCATCAATAGAATGAGTCAATTTTGCAGCTTTGGGCACTTTAAACCCCCATTGTCTTGCCTTTTCTAAACTTTCAAATTGAGAATTGATTCCTAGATTAGATCCTGTTAAATTATACAATAAACATTCTAAAGGACGCTTAGCTACTTCAGCACTATCTTGCAACTTTAAACTTCCTGACGCTGTATTTCTAGGATTTCTATAAGGCTCTTCTCCTATTTCAATCCGTTCTTCATTCATTTTATTAAAGCCATCAAATGGTAATACAATTTCACCTCTTATATCAAACTTTGGTGGATAATCGCCTTTTAATTGCAATGGTACCGACTTAATCGTTTTTATATTAGCTGTTACATTATCACCCTGAAAGCCATCACCTCGCGTTACCGCTTTAACTAATTTACCTGCTTCATAGGTTAAACTAATGGAAGCACCATCGTATTTTAACTCGCAAGTATATTGAATATTGCCGTCTACTAATTTCTTAATACGCGTTTCCCAATCTTGTAAATCTTCTTTTGAATATGAATTATCTAAAGAATACATACGATGCTCGTGCGGAATAGTTTCAAAATTCTTAGTAACCTCACCTCCTACACGTTGTGACGGAGAATTTGCATCAAAAAATTCAGGATGCTTTGCTTCAAGTGCTTGTAATTCCTTTAACTTTATATCAAAATCATAATCAGAAATTGTTGCATTATCTAAAACATAATAATTGTGATTATGCATACGCAATTCTTCGCGTAAAGCTTGTATTTGCTCTTTAATATTACTCATTATTCTTTTCTCCTTTAATCATTCTATCTTTTTTAAAGATATCTTGTTTTAACTGAATGTTTTTAAAATTGGTTTTAAGCAACAGTCGAATCATATCTTTCCCTAAAAACTCATTAATTTCAAAAAACAATTGGCCGCTTTCTTTTAATTTTTTAATAGCAAAATCTGTAATGGATTTATAAAACTGCAATGGATTTTCATCTTTTACAAACAATGCCAAATGGGGCTCATTATTTAAAACATTCGCTTTCATTAAATCTTTCTCCTTATCTCTAACATAAGGCGGATTTGATACAATAATGTCAAATTTAAATTCAGAATCAAACAAAGATTCATCGATATTCAAAATATCTGCTTCAATAAACTCAATATCCACTTCATTTAATTCTGCATTTTTTCTAGCTACTTTTAAAGCATCTTTACTTATATCAAGCGCATACACTTTTGCACACTTTAATTGTTTAGCCAAAGCTATAGCTATACAACCGCTTCCTGTTCCTATATCTAAAATTCTGATTTCAGAATTATAATTTTTATATTCTTTAATAATCCATTCAACCAACTCCTCGGTTTCTGGTCGCGGTATTAAAGTATGCTCATTTACTTTAAATGGTAATCCGTAAAATTCTGTTTCTCCTAATATATATTGTATAGGTTTTTCTTCTTCTAATAAATTTAGAGCATTGAAAATCCTTTGTATATCTTGAACATCATAATCTAAATCTAAAGCCAACTGCAATCTTGAAACATTATAATACTCTTCAATTAAAATATAAAAGAAATTATCAACCTCCTCTTTTTCATAAAGCGCATCTAATTTTTGATGAAACGTATTTTGTATGTCTTTTAATTTCATAAGTCTAATACTATTGCTGTTTTTAACACTCATTTTGAATGCTCATATTTCTATACCGTTTGAAAAACTATATCTTTAGTCTTAAGAGCTAAATAAAACACTCCCTAACAACAACTCTTTTTGATTTTATGTGACCTTAATTTTTAGAATAACTATAGTATCTTTACCAACTCTAAAAATGCTAATTTTACGCAAGTGAAGATACTTAAATCTAAAAAACACCAGATGAAACGACTTATATTTTTATCAACAATATCAATTCTTTTTTTTAACTGCTCGGTTAAAGAAAAACCTCAATTTATAAACGTTGATAACATTAAAGTTTTAGAGTCTACATCAAAACATGTAACACTTTCTGCTGATGCTCATTTTTTAAACCCTAATGATATTGGAGGCGAATTAAAAACTGATGAAATAAAAATTTATGTAAACGACAATGAAATGGCTTCTGTTTCTACAAAAAGCTTCGATGTACCTGCTAAAAAAGAATTTTTAATTCCTTTAAAAGCTAACATTCCAACCGACAGCATTTTTAACAATAAAAATTTAGGCGGTTTACTAGGAAGTTTATTCAGCCGAAAAATAAAAGTACAATATAAAGGCGATATTATCTATAAAGTTTTTGGTTTTTCATATAGATATAATGTAGACGAAACTGAAACTATTAAAATTAAATAACAACCATTGCATAAACACGAAACTTATATAAAACGTTGCCTTGAGATTGCTAAAAATGGTTTAGGATCTACAAGACCTAACCCTATGGTAGGCAGTATTATTGTACACAATAATATTATTATAAGCGAAGGTTTTACTAGCACTTATGGTGGCAATCATGCCGAAGTAAACGCCATTAATAATGTAAAAGACAAATCGCTTTTAAAAGAAGCCACCATTTATGTAACCTTAGAACCGTGTTCGCACTATGGAAAAACACCACCTTGTAGCGATTTAATTATTAAACATAAAATACCAAATGTAGTTATAGGTTGTATAGATGATAATATACAAGTAGCAGGAAAAGGTATAGAAAAACTAAAAAAAGCAGGATGCCATGTAATTGTAGGTGTTTTAGAAAACGAATGCAAAAAACACCACAAACGTTTTTTTACGATTCACAACAAAAAACGCCCTTATATTATTCTAAAATGGGCTGAAAGCTCTGATGGATTTATAGCTCCTGAATCTAAAAACGAACAAAAACCGGTTTGGATTACCAATAAAAATTCCAGACAACTCGTTCATAAATGGCGTACTGAAGAGCAAGCTATTTTAGTTGGAACTAACACCGTTTTAGAAGACAATCCTAGTTTGACTGCTAGAGATTGGACAGGAAACAACCCCACACGCATTGTTATTGATAAAGAAAAAAAACTTTCTGAAGCGTATTCTGTTTTTAATAATGAAGCTGAAACCATTACCATTTCAAAAAACAATGTAGATTTCTCAAAAGATATAACACAACAAATTTGTAATATACTATTTGAAAAAAATATAAACTCTGTAATTATTGAAGGAGGCGCCAAAACACTACAAACTTTTATAAATGAAGGTTTATGGGATGAAGCGCGTATACTTACAGGCTCTAGCAAATTTAACAAAGGCATCAAAGCTCCTAAATTTTCTGGACAATTAATTTCTGAAGAAAAAATTCTAACAGACAATCTTAAAACCTACACAAATGATTAAAACCATTATTTTCGATTTTGGCAATGTATTTATCAATTTAGATATTGATGGCACTTTAAAAAGAATGTTTGAAACTTTAAAAATTGATGCTTTTTCAGAAGAAATGATTGCTTTTAATAGTTTTTATGAGCAAGGTTTAATTTCTACAGAAGAGTTTATCGATTTTTATTCTGAAAATTTCCCAAAACTTTCAAAAGAAGAACTAATTGATTTATGGAACTTTATACTAAAAGATTTCCCTAAGCACCGTTTAGATTTTCTAAAAACCCTAAAAGCATCTAACAAATACAAACTCATTTTATTAAGTAACACAAACGAACTTCATATTAATTGGATTAAAGACAACGTATCATTTTATGACGATTTTAAAAATTGTTTTAATACGTTTTACTTATCACAAGAAATTCATTTAAGAAAACCGAATAAAGATATTTTTGAATTTGTATTGAATGAAAATAATTTAAAAGCGAATGAATGCTTATTCATAGACGACAACAAAGACAATATAAACACTGCTGATACTTTAAAAATAAAAACTTGGCACATCAACCCTGAAACTGAAGACGTTTCAAATCTATTTAAAATTAAAAATAATTTATTTTAATCTCTTTTTTGACTAAAAACGATACATATAAAACTATTGAAACGGCTACCGAACCTGTTTTATTTAAAGATAAAAACAGTAAGTTTTTTGGCTATCTTTTTCCTGTCTCTAATGTTGAAGCTATAAAACCTCACATTGAAGCATTAAAAAAAGAACACCATGCTGCAAGACATTGGTGCTACGCATACCAAATAGGTACAGAAACAATAGTTTATCGCGCTAACGATGACGGCGAACCTAGTAATAGTGCAGGTATGCCTATTTATGGACAAATACAATCTTTTGAAGTCACTAATATACTAATTGTAGTTGTACGCTATTTTGGAGGTGTAAAATTAGGGGTTGGCGGCCTAATAAATGCTTACAGAACAACTGCTCAAATGACTCTAGAAGCTTCATCTATTATAGAAAAAACCATCAATAAAGATTTCCTTATAACATTTGATTATAAAAACATGAATACAGTCATGCGAATAATTAAAGAAAAAAAACTAAATATAATTAACCAAAAACTAGAAATGGATTGTCAAATAACTATTTCTGTAAGAAAAAAAGAAGCACAATCTGTTTTTAAAATCTTCAATCACCTTTTTGAAATTAAAATAAAAGAAATTTATATTAATTCTTAATAGCATCTAAAATATACTTGGGCACCTTAGTAGGCCTGTTTGTTTTCATATCTACAAAAACCAAAACAGTACTTGCAGTTGTTAAAATCTCACCTTTTTCATTAGTAATTTCATATTCAAATTCTATCTTAGCTGTAGGCTCTTTTTTTAGTTGAGTTTTTACATTAATTACATCATCATAACCTGCTGATTTTTTATAGTTTATATTCAAAGAAACAACTGGTAACATAATCCCGTTTTCTTCCATATCTCTATAAGAAATCCCAAATTTTCGTAACCACTCAATTCTTCCCATTTCAAGATATAATGCGTAATTACCATGATAAACAACCCCCATCTGGTCAGTTTCACCATATCTCACTCTAATTTGTATTTCGTCGATTTTCATAAGGTTTTTTAAATATTTTTTTGTAGCTTCGGCAAGATGTTAAACATGGGGAAAAATTTCTAAAAAATCAATAACAATTGATTTTTTTTTTAAGAAATTTGTTCACATATTTGCCACTCAATAATAAGGGGGATAAAGAATCTAAATTCTTTATCAAAAAAACAACTAACAAAACTACAAAATTAAACAATGAGTGTAACTGCGCAATCGGTATGGAATAACTGTCTACTATTTATAAAGGATAATATCCAACCGCAAGCATACAAAACTTGGTTTGAACCAATAGCTGCAGTTAAACTTACTGATAAAGCTTTAAGTATTCAGGTACCTAGTAAATTCTTTTACGAATGGCTTGAAGAACACTATGTAAAAATCCTTAAAGTATCGCTTACAAAAGAATTAGGTGAAAACGCTAAACTGGTTTACATTATTAAAATGGAAAACACCTATGGCAACAAACAACCTTTTACAGAAAAGATTCCTAGTGCTAATAGAAGTGGTTTAAAATCTCAAAATGTTGATATTCCTTTAAACAATAAAAACCCAGAATTAAGAAATCCTTTCGTAATACCTGGTATTAGAAATGTTAAGATAGAATCTCAACTAAATCCTAATTATAGTTTTGACAACTTTTTAGAAGGTGACTCAAACCGTTTAGCTCGTAGTGCAGGTTTAGCTGTTGCTGCAAAACCAGGAGGCACATCTTTTAATCCGTTATTAATTTTTGGAGGTGTTGGTTTAGGAAAAACACATTTAGCACACGCTATTGGTGTTGACATAAAAGATAAATATCCAGAAAAAACAGTTTTATATATTTCTGCTGAAAAATTCACACAACAATATATAGACTCTGTAAAGAAAAATAATAGAAATGATTTTATTCACTTCTACCAAATAATAGATGTTTTAATTATTGATGATGTACAGTTCCTTTCTGGAAAAACAGGAACACAAGATGTATTCTTTCATATTTTCAATCATTTACATCAAAACGGCAAACAAGTTGTTTTAACTAGCGACAAAGCACCTGTTGATATGCAAGATATTGAGCAACGCTTACTATCTCGTTTTAAATGGGGACTTTCAGCCGAATTACAAAATCCAGATTTTGAAACTAGAGTTTCTATTTTGAAGAACAAATTATATCGTGATGGTGTTGAAATGCCTGAAGATATTATTGAATATGTTGCAAAAAACATAAAATCAAATGTTCGTGAATTAGAAGGTGCTATTATTTCATTAATTGCTCAGTCTTCTTTCAATAAAAAAGAAATTACTATTGATTTAGCTAGAACTATCGTTGAAAAATTTGTAAAAAACACAAAACGCGAAGTTTCTATAGATTACATACAAAAAGTAGTGTCTGATTATTTCCAAATGGATGTTGACACACTGCAATCTAAAACTAGAAAACGTCATATTGTACAAGCTAGACAATTAGCTATGTTTTTTGCGAAAAAATTCACAAAAGCATCTTTAGCTAGTATTGGCTCACAAATTGGAAAACGTGATCACGCTACTGTTTTACACGCTTGTAAAACGGTTGACAACTTATCTTCAACCGATAAACAATTTAGAAAATATGTTGAAGATATTTCTAAAAAACTTACTGTTTAAAATTTAATTACAATGACTAAAATACTCATGGTTTGTTTGGGAAACATTTGTCGTTCTCCACTAGCCGAAGGTATACTAAAGTCTAAACTTTCAAACGATTCATTTTTAGTAGATTCTGCAGGAACTGCTAATTATCATACCGGAAACCCTCCAGACAAACGCTCTATTGCTGTTGCAAAAAAATACGGATTAGATATTTCTAATTTAAAAGGAAGGCAATTTGAAGTTTCAGACTTTGATGTATTTGATATTATTTACGTTATGGACGATTCTAACTATAACAATGTTATTAATTTAGCAAGAAATGAAGCGGACATTAATAAAGTAAAATTCATCTTAAACGAAGTCTATCCTAAACAAAACTATAATGTCCCAGATCCTTATTATGGTGGAAATGATGGTTTTGAAAACATTTACAAAATGCTTGATGAAGCTTGTGATATTATTGCTGAAGATTTAAATTAAACAAAATGAACACAACTAAAGGTCAATTATACCTAATACCAACAACACTTGGCGATAACGATCCTATGGAAGTTTTACCAATGTTAGTGAAAAAGGTTATTGAAGATACTGATATATTTATAGTTGAAAACGAAAAGACCGCTAGACGATTCATAAAAAGAATTACACCTGAAAAATCACAACCTTCTTTAAAAATATTTCTTCTAAATAAATTTACTGAAGCTAGCGATTTACCAAGTTTTTTAAATCCTTGCTTAAACGGTACTAATATTGGTCTTTTATCTGAAGCAGGATGCCCTGGAGTTGCAGACCCAGGTGCAGATGTTGTAAAAATAGCACATGATAAAAATATTAAAGTAGTACCATTAGTTGGTCCTTCATCTATATTAATGGCTATTATGAGCTCTGGAATGAATGGACAAAGCTTTGCTTTTAACGGCTACCTCCCTATTGACAAAGGCGAACGAAAATCTGAAATAAAACGCTTAGAACGCTTATCTTTTGAACACAACCAATCGCAAATTTTTATTGAAACACCTTATAGGAATAATAAAATGATTGAAGATTTAGCTTCTGTACTAGAAAATAATACAGATGTTTGCGTAGCCTGCGATATTACTCTCTCTACAGAATTTATAAAAACGCAAACTGCAAATGCATGGAAAAAAAATAAGGTAGACCTTCATAAGAGACCTACCATATTTATTATTCACAAAAGCTAATAGCGAATTAAATAGCTTTAGCTAACTTATTAGGCTTTACAAAAGACGTATCGTAACCAGAAAAACGTTTCATATAATACTGAACTGTTGTACCATAACCATCTGTAAAATTATCTAAGCCATAACTTCGCAGGTATTTCTTTACACTTCCAGGACCTGCTAAATGCGCTGCTGCTAAAATACCCGATTCTGTCACCAGCACACCATTAATTCGTCTACCAACAAAATTCTTAATATCTCTACGTAAAATCCATTTATTACGAGCTGAGTTAGCAATAAATGCCTTTTCTTGAAGTATTGGATTCTTTAAAAAATGAGCTGGATTATGAATTCCAATCATTCTTAAAGTTCCTTTCCCAAATTGATACTTCCCTAAATACCCTAAAGTATTAACCGAAAAATAATCACCACCAGATTCTTTAAAAGCCAAAGCTTCTTTAAATCCTACAAAAGATTTTCCTAAATAAGGAGAAAACGATTGGTTCACATCATTTGACGCTAAAACATCATCCTTAATGCCCTCGTCTTGACTTACAGTATAATGTAACTCTAAGCCCTTTGTTGAGTACTTACTTAAATCTATCGTTTCATTAGATGAAAACGATACTAACACTAGAATACATATTGTAAGAGTTAGGGTTAAGTAACTTGCAATACTTTTTCTCATAATTTTAAATTTTTTCAGCTCACTTACATAGTAAAGTTTGCTTGAAAATTTGAGCGTGCAAAATTAGATATTTTTTCAACACCATCAAAATTAATCGTCAAACTACTTTTTTCAGTAGTACAACGGGTGAAATACACACCCTTTTTTATTAAATTCTAATGCTGGAAAAGGTATTTTTATAGTATTAAAAACATCAAAAACCACCTTAAGCAACCTCGAATTCGTTTTAATTCTACTCAAATTTACATCAAAACTTAAATAGAACTGCCGTTGCCTTCGATAACTTGTTAACAACTGATTGTCAACATCTTTAACACCAGACAACATACCATCTCCACCATAACCAATAGCGACATTTACCCAATTAGGTATGTTACTTTCTTTAAAAAACGCATGTAAATTAGCACTAAGCCAATACGTCTGTCCATTATAATCTTTCAAAACTTCTTCAAGAAACCCATTACCTAACTTATCTGAACGTAAAGAAGCGTACTTTGTTTGATGAAATGAAAACTTAAGTGCTATTCGCTGCTCTTTCCAAAGCAATTCTTGCCCAACATACAAACCAGTACCTGTTGCATTTGCTAAAACATCGCCCCAAGAAAACCCCCATTCTTCAGAATAACCGTCTAAAACTTCAACAGCTGTTAAAAAAGTAAAACCTAAAGTTGCTCCGTAAATTAATTGATTTTTTTCACTAACACCACTCCATTCTAAAAGTTGAGCACCATGCTTCCCCAATTGATAAGACGTAAACACATGCCCCATCTTATCCATTTGGAGCCATTCATTATTATCATTAATAGTATGAAACTTAGATTGCTTATAATCTGCATACCAAAGCTGATTTAACCCTAATAAAGTAATACCTCCAATAGCTGCTTCAGAAATAATTACAGCATTTCGTCTTGATGTATTTAAGGTATCACTAGGTGTTAAAAAAGCATCGAGATTAGATTGTGAAAAAACAAAAAAAGGAAATACAATAAAGCCTATCGCATATTTTAATGCTAATAGTCTCATTACTTATTTATACCTTGAGAAGATAAATACCTTTGATATTCTCTAGCATTCACATTATGCTGAGCCAAGGTTTTTGCGAATTTATGAAAGCCAAAACGTTTTGCATTTGCCGCAAAATATAAGTATTTATGCTTTTCATAGTTTAAAACCGCATCAATAGCAGATATATCTGGCATAGCAATAAGCCCTGGAGGCAATCCTCGGTTTTTATAAGTATTATAAGGAGATTCTATGTCTTTATGAACATTTAAAACACGTTTAATAACCGTATTTTTATACTTAGGAAGTTTATAAGCAGCAAATTTAAGCGTAGGATCTGCTTGAAGTGGCATACCAATTCTTAATCTATTTAAATAAACACCTGCAATTCTTGGTTGCTCGCTTGCTTGTTTAGATTCTTCATAAACAATAGAAGCTAAAGCTATAACTTGATTTTCAGACAAGCCAATATCATGCGCTTTTTGTATGCGTTTATCACTCCAAAAACGCTTGTATTCTTTAAGCATTCTAGCTCTAAATTTTTCGGCAGATGTATTCCAGAAAAACTCATAACTATTAGGTAAATACATACCAAGAGCTGTTGCTTCATTAAATTTATTTTTAGCTAAAAAAGCTTCATCCTTCATAGCCTTTAATATTGAAAGACTATCTGCTTCAATGTCTTTTGAAATTCTCCCTGCTAATTTTTCTAAAGTACTTTGATTATTAAAAGACACTTTTATAGGCAAGTTATTACTTCTAATAGAGTTTATAATATCATTATTACTCATACCCTTCTTAATAGCGTATTTACCAGCTTTAATATTAGTGGTGTATTTTTTTTGCTCCGCTAAATCGTCAAAAGAATCAATATCATCTAACAAAGGTTCTAATTGACTACGAACATCATTATAACTATCTGTAGATGCTATATAAATATAAGCTTCTTCGTTATTAAAAGCTGTGTTTGGTTTTAACATGGCTTTGTAAACAAAGTTTGCAAAAAAAGCAGCTGCTACTAGCCCGATAACTACAATGGTTAAAAGTATTTTTTTTATATACATTTAATTATTAATAAGCTGAAATAAATATTCGTTTTTATAAGCACCATTAACAAGATTCCAATCTTTTTTAAGACCTATGTTTTTAAAACCTTGATTAGAAAAAAGGTTGATGCTTGTTTCGTTTTCTTCTGAAATGTTACAATATAATTGATGTAAACATAAATGCTTAAAACTATAATCAACCAAAAGTTTAAGCGCTTCTTTTCCGTAGCCTTTTCCTCTTTCGCTAGCATCTTTTACTAAAATACCAATACCTGCTCTACTGTTTTTAAAATCGAAATCGAATAAATCAATCATTCCTAAAGCAACATCTTCATAACTTGAAATAACGAGTCTTAATTGTTTTACCTCAAAAATATCTTTATGAGCTTGCTCTAAATACTGTTTTATTAAATATTTAGAATAAGGCGTAATGGTATTGCTTATTTCCCAAACAGATTCATCATTTTCAATGGCATGAATAAACTCTAAATCTTCAGGTTCTAAAGCACGTAAGTATATATGTTCTCCTTTTAAAGTAATCATATAGTACCTTGATAAACAAAATTTGCAGGCCCAATTAACCAAACGTTTTTGTATGAACCGTTTTCTGTATCAAAAGATACTTTTAATTCGCCACCTTCAACTTTTAAAGTAATGCAGTTTTTATTAGTTTGATTAAGTGTATGCATTGCTATTGCTACGGCAGTTACACCTGTACCACAAGATAAGGTTTCATCTTCAACACCGCGTTCGTAAGTTCTTACTCGAAACTCTGTATCTGATATTTTATTAACAAAATTCACATTAGTACCTCCTTCATTATAGGGTTCGCCATACCTTATTGAAGCGCCTTTTGTTTTTATATCGAAATTGGCAATATTTTCTTCAAACTGAACATGATGCGGAGAGCCTGTATTTAAAAACACATGATTTTCATGTTTCTGAACTATATCAACATCTAACATTTGCAGTTGTACGATGTCATTTTCAATAGTTGCATGATGTAAACCATCAATAGCTTCAAAAACAGCTTTGTCTTTAATAACACCTAATTGTTTTGCAAAAGCCACTAAACAACGTCCGCCATTCCCACACATGGTACTTTCGTTTCCATCGGCATTGTAATACACCATTTTAAAATCTAAATCTGGATGATTTTCAAGTAAAATAAGTCCGTCTGCTCCTATTCCAAAACGTCTGTCGCATAAAAATGCGATATGTTTTGTGTCTTTTTTATTGAACGTTTGCTGACGATTATCAATCATCACAAAATCGTTTCCTGTTCCTTGGTATTTATAAAAAGTTTGCTGCATAATAAAGCACAAATATAAAGAAGTCCTTTAAACTTTTTGCTGGTTAACTAAAATTTCAATCTATATAACACTGTTGGCAGGTATTGCGTTAGGGATTGAGGCATTTGTTGAAGCTCTCCCGATTTTTCTTCGGGAAGCGACTGCTGAAAGCCCGCCCCCCTTTTCGGGGTAACGCCCAAATTAATTTTGTTTTTTTGATTGTTAAATAGGCGTTAAAGTGGGCGTTAAAAAAAGTTAAAACGTATTTAGGAACTCAATAAATATTTAATTTTAATCGTTGTTTAATTCCCTCCTTAACGGGAATGACAATTTCAAGAGGAAACCTTAAAAATGAATTTTTGAGGAATTATTTTAAAATAAAATTAAATTGAACATATATGAAGAAGATTTTATCATTAGTACTAGTATCTGCATTGGGTGGCGTTTTAACACTTGGTGCTTACAAACTATTTTTAGAACCAGAAAATAAAGTTGTTGTAACAGCAACCAACGAAACACCTTCCTTTTTGCCCACTAACAATGTTAATACATTTTTAAACACTGCTGAAAACCCAGATTTTACTACAGCTGCTGAAAATACTGTGAATGCGGTTGTACACGTTAAAAACGTATCGATTAGCAGAGGGCAAATGACTATACAAGATTTATTTTCAGGAAGAAGCCCGCAACGTGCACAAATGGGTACAGGCTCTGGTGTTATTATTAATGCCGATGGTTATATTATTACGAATAATCATGTGATTAATAATTCGGATAAACTATCAGTAACTTTAAATAATAATAAAACATATGATGCCAAAATTGTAGGAACTGACCCGAAAACCGATATTGCATTATTAAAAATTGAACCAGATGAAGATTTACCTTATGTAACATTTGCCGATTCTGATCAAGCTAAAATTGGTGAATGGGTTCTGGCTGTTGGAAATCCTTTTAATTTAACATCTACAGTTACTGCTGGTATTATTAGTGCTAAAGCACGAGACTTATCGGGTAATAGTGCGCAATCTTTTATACAAACAGATGCGGCTGTAAACCCAGGAAATTCTGGTGGAGCGCTTGTAAACACCAAAGGAGAACTTGTTGGTATTAATACTGCTATTTCATCTCAAACGGGTTCTTATATTGGCTATTCGTTTGCTGTACCAAGTAATATTGCCAGACGTGTTATTGAAGATATTATGGAATATGGTAGTGTACAAAATGGTATTCTTGGTATTAACGGCACACCGCTACCGCTAGACCCAAAATCGGCTGAAAAACTAAACATTAATATTAATGATTCTGAAGGCATCTATATTGTTAATGTTATTGAAGATTCTGGAGCTGAAAAAGCAGGACTTATTACTGGCGATATTATAAAAGAAATTGATAATGTAAAGGTTTCAAAATTTGCCGATTTAACAGGACATATTAATGCAAAAAGAGTAGATGACGTTGTTACAATTAAAATATCTAGAGATGGAGAACTAAAAACTATACCTGTTACTTTAACTAGAAACGAAACTTTTACACTCCCTCCTGTTGGACAAATTAAAAATGCAAAAAAAGAAGACTTGAAAAAATTGAATGCCCCGAACGGTGTTAAAATAAGTAAGTTGAACGGAGAATATGCTGAGTACTGGAAAAATAATGGTGTAGAAGAAGGTGCTATTATAACATCTATTAACAATACCAAAATATACAATGTTGATGATGTAAAAGAAGCTATGACCTCTAAATCATCTTATGAACCTTTAAGAATAGAACTTATAAACTCTAACGGGGAAAAAGAACGTTATAACTTTAGATAAGAAACAAACCATTTTCGTTTTATAATCCTTCAAAATCTAAGAATTTTGAAGGATTATTTTTTTAATAAAACACGCTACGAAAACGTTTGAAATATAGTATTTTTGCGAAAAACTAACTAAAACTAAACTATTTAAAATGTCTTTTATTAAAAACTACGACAAGGAATTAGCCTTTCAAACGGATCGCCGCAGAGCTACTGTAGAGTTTATCAAAATTATTAGTGATTTATGGTATGAAAACTCTATTGAACTTGTTATTTTCAGAAATCAATTAATTGATAAAAATGTAAGTCAAATTTTAAACCTTCATGAATATGCTAGCAAATTTGTACAAAAACCTATTTCTGTTTTTGATACTGTAGAAATTGCTCAAGCCATTAAAACACTTAACATCCCTCCTGCAAAACTAGATATAGGAAAATTAACTTATGAATATTATTTAGAAGACAATCAGCATAATAATGCGATGGCCTTTGTTGTATCAAAACTAAAAAACGCTAATAAAAATGGTGAGATAAAACCAAAAGATGTTATTCTTTATGGCTTTGGAAGAATTGGACGCTTGGTAGCTCGCGAACTTATGGCTCGTACAGGTAAAGGAAGTCAGCTGCGTTTAAGAGCTATTGTTACCCGAGGTGTTGTTGACACCAAAACATTAGAAAAAAGAGCATCATTATTACGAAATGATTCAGTTCATGGTGATTTTTCAGGCACTGTTTCTATTGATAATGATAACAAAGCCCTTATTATAAACGGTACTACGGTTAATATTATTTCGGCAAATGCACCAGAAGATATAGATTATACCAAATATGATATTAGCAATGCATTAGTTATTGATAACACTGGCGCTTTTAGAGATAAAGAAGCTTTAAGCAGGCATTTAATTTCAAAAGGTGTAGACAAAGTTTTACTAACAGCACCAGGAAAAGAAATCCCAAATATTGTTTATGGTGTTAATCACAAAGAAAACGACCCTGATAAGATTAATATTTTCTCAGCAGCTTCATGTACCACAAATGCTATTACCCCTGTTTTAAAAGCTATTGAAGATTCTTTTGGCGTAAAAAGCGGTCATTTAGAAACTATTCACGCTTATACTAATGATCAAAACCTAGTAGATAATTTTCATGGTAAATACCGCCGTGGTCGTGCTGCAGGACTAAACATGGTTATTACAGAAACTGGTGCAGGAAAAGCAGTTTCTAAGGCATTACCAAGTTTAGAAGGCAAATTAACATCTAATGCTATTCGTGTACCTGTACCCAATGGCTCACTTGCTATTTTAAATTTAGAATTAAAAAACAAAACATCGCTTAATGGCGTAAATACAATTCTAAAAAAATATGCTTTAGAAGGTGATTTAGTTGAACAAATAAAATATGAACTAAGCGACGAACTTGTTTCTAGTGATATTGTTGGAGCATCAGCGCCTTCCATCTATGATAGTAAAGCCACTATTGTTAGAAAAGATGGTAAAAATATTATTGTATATATTTGGTATGATAACGAATATGGCTATAGCCATCAAGTTATTAGACTTGCAAAATATATTTCAAAAGTAAGACGCTATACGTATTATTAATAGCAAAAATCTAAAATTATTTTTTAGTCGTATATAATTTAGCCTCACCTAGTGAGGCTTTTTATTAATTATGCTATGTTTTAATAAACAATATTTTATAACTTCGTAAACCAAACAAAACCATTTTAAACCAAAATCATAAATGAAATCTCTTAAATACCTAGCTATTGCCTTTCTTTTTGTTTTATCATCAACATTATTTGCACAAACAAAAACACAGGAAGACAACCTTTCTTTAAACAGTGGTACTATTAAAAGTCAATTTGAATATGTTCTTAAAAAGTCAGGTAATTTTAAAGGTACTAATGGTCAAATGTATGAAGCTGTAAAACTTAACATGCTGCTTACCTTAAGAAATCACACTATTGACTCCTTAAAAACCATTCATAAGAATTTAACTGATACACAAGCTATTGTAAAAAAACAAGCTAAAGAAATTACAGATTTAAAATCTAACTTAACAAATACGCAAACAGATTTAGACAAGACTGAAACAGAAAAAAACAGTATGTCGCTATTTGGTATTCAAATGAGTAAATCTGGTTACAATGTCCTTATGTGGGCTATTATTGCTGGTTTATTAGCTATGCTTCTTTTCTTTATTTATAAATTTAAAAACAGCAATACTATTACTAAAGAAGCTAGAAAAGCTCTTGAAGAAATTGAAGAAGAATTTGAAGAGCATCGTAAAGTTGCTTTAGAACGCGAACAAAAAGTAAGACGCCAGTTGCAAGACGAAATTAATAAGCAGAAAAAAGCTTAATACTTATATTTTAAAATTAAAAAAATCTGTGATTTCCATTACAGATTTTTTTATGTTTATTTTTAAAACAAACACAATCTTGAATTTATAAAAAATTTCAATTACATTTATTAAAAAAATATAAATCACTAAAAAACAACCACTAACAACTAAACACATAAACCACCATGAAAATCAATAACATTTTAGAAGGCATAGGCAACACACCTGTTGTACGATTAAGTAAATTATTTCCAAATGCGAATGTTTGGATGAAACTTGAAAAATCAAATCCTGGAGGAAGCATTAAGGATAGAATTGCTTTATCTATGATTGAAGATGCTGAAAAGAAAAACCTTTTAACTAAAGACACCGAAATTATTGAACCTACCTCTGGAAACACAGGAATTGGTTTAGCTATGGTTGCAGCTGTAAAAGGATACAAACTTACATTAGTCATGCCAGAATCTATGTCTGTTGAACGACGTGCACTTATGGCTGCTTATGGCGCTAACCTTGTGCTAACACCAAAAGAATTAGGCTTAGGAGGTACAATTGCAAAAGCAAATGAGATGGTTGATAACAATACAAATGCGTGGATGCCATCTCAATTTACAAACCAAGCAAACCCAAAAATACACCGTAACACAACTGCTTTAGAAATTATTAAAGATTTTCCAGAAGGCTTAGATCATTTAATTACAGGTGTTGGTACTGGTGGGCATATTACTGGTATGTCTGAAGTTTTAAAAGAAAAATTTCCGAGTTTAAAAGTATTTGCTGTTGAGCCAAATGATTCTCCAGTAATTTCTGGAGGTGAACCTGGACCTCACCCACTTCAAGGTATTGGACCTGGATTTATTCCTGAAGTATTTAATATTAAAATAATTGATGGCGCCATTAGAATAACTAAAGAGGAAGCTTTTGCTGAAGTTAAAAACATAGCAACTACAGAAGGTATTTTAGTTGGTATTTCTACCGGAGCCTCTTTAGCTGCTGTTAGAAAACAATTGCAGACTATAAAAGGAGAAGAAACCATCCTAACTATGAATTATGATACTGGAGAACGCTACCTTTCTATTGAAGGACTTTTATCATAATTTTTAAGAAAACATATCTCATAAAAAAAGCTTCCAAATTGGAAGCTTTTTTTAATCAACACTTTAATTTCCTTATTTTACAGGAGCATTAAGTTTTGTGCTCATCTCCATAGAAATAGCTGTTCTATCAAACTTTAACTTTCCTGCCATCGTTTCAATAACACAACTGTTATCTTTATCATTTAACTCAGCTATTTTACCGTGTAATCCGCTTTTGGTAATAACTTTATCACCACGTTTTAATTCGGCTGCAAATTTCTTCTCTTTTTTTGCTCGTTTCATTTGAGGTGCAATCATAAAGAAATACACAACTACAAACATTAGTATAAACGGCAAAAATTGTCCCATTCCTTCTCCCATAATATTCTTTTTTTATTTAGTGAGCAGCTGCTGCTGCTTTTGGTTTAGCATTTGGGTCTGGTTTTACAAACGCTTTTATTTTTACTACTTCAGAACCTTTTTCTGTATTCGCAGTAACTGTTATTGATTTAGATATTTTACTAGATCCTGCCCCACTAAACTTTACTGAAAAACTAGCTGAATCTCCTGGAAGTAAAGGTTCTCTACTCCAATTTTGAGGGATAGTACATCCACAAGAACTTTTTATATTAGTAACAACAAGTGGTGCATTACCTGTGTTTTTATATGTAAACGTAGTTTCTTGAGGCGATCTATATTCTATTTCACCAAAATCATGTTCTGTTTTATCAAACTCAATTACTGGAAACTTAGTTGAATTAGCATCTCTTTCTGCTGCTGCTACAACATTACTTTCTTCTATTTTTTTTGCTGCATTTTCTTTACAAGAAACAAATGCTACTAGGCATAATGCACTTAATCCTAATATAACTTTTTTCATTTTAAATACTGTTTAATATTAAAGATGTAAAAATAGCAATTATTTAATCTATTAAAAATTTTTATTAGAGGCTTTAACAGAAAATTACATCAACCCTCGACCTACTTTATTTAAGGCTCCTGCTTCTTCATATTCTTTTACCAACTTATCTAATATTCCGTTAATAAAAATACTGCTCTTAGGTGTTGAATATTCTTTAGCTATTTCTAAATACTCATTAATAGTCACTTTTACAGGAATTGATGGGAATTTTTTCAACTCACAAATAGCCATTTGTAATAACACATAATCAACATTTGCAATACGATCTGATTCCCAATTTTGAGTTTTACCTTCAATTTCTTTATTAATGGCCGATCTATTTAAAAGCGTTTTTCTAAATAAATCGATAGCATATTGTTTATCTTCAATATCTTTATAAAGTTTAGGCGTAAAATGATGATCTGGCGAACTCGCTTTAGATTTTCTTAGTATTTTTAAAATAGCAGTATTTACTGTAGGCAAATCATCTAACCAAGTTAAATTTTTATCTTCAAGATATTCGTAAAGCTTCTCGTTAGGCGCCATAATATCTTTAAAAACATCAACAAGAAATGCTTTATCTTCCTTAAAATCTGACACCTTAGTTTGCATATACTCTTTATACAAATCGCTAGACACAATTGCTTTAAAAATAACATCCACATACTCACTATCAAGCTCCCAGTTATTTATTTTATAAGCCTCGAACCTATCTTTTAATTCTAGGTTGTTTTTAAGTAATAGCAATAATTGGTTGTTAACAAATTTCCTGTTAGGATCTTTGTCTTCTTTAGTTGCTAAATGTTTCTGTTGTTTTTTTTGTAAATCGTTTTCTGCTCTTTTTTGAACTTCAAGTAATAACGATATTAATAGTAGGTACAAGTTGTACATATTATCTATACTAAACAATAAAAACTTTTGATCTTTACTTAGGTCATCACTTTCACTACCTTTAAAGGCATACATAGTTTGCATTACCTTTACGCGAATATGTCTTCTGTTTAGCATAATAAAAAAGAACTTAAATTTTAAAAAACGTAATTATCATTAATTTCGTTCGGCAAAAATAATATTATTTTAAAAAACTACTTCATATTATTTACTTTATTATCTAATAGATTTTAAAGTATATTTAACACTTAGTAAATGTTAATACTAAGAGCTGTTTTATTATAAACCTTTATCTTTGTTAACTCACATTTTTTTACACATAAAAGTGAATCCTTAGATTATTAATGAAAGAATTACAACATTTAAATAAATATTTTTTAAAATACAAAGTACATCTTTTAACAGGTATTGCTATTACTATTGTTGCTAGAATATTTTTACTTTTTACACCTCGACTGGTTAGAGAAATTTTTGTGATAGTTGAAAAATATAAAGAAGGGAATGTTATTGGGGATTCTACAATTGAAAGTGAACTAACCCAAATTATACTTTATATTATTGGTGCTGCCATAATTGGTGGTATTCTTACTTTTTTTATGAGACAAGCCATTATAAACGTGTCTCGATATATAGAATACGATTTAAAAAACGAAATTTATGACCAGTACCAAAAACTTTCTTTAAACTTTTATAAAAAGAATAGAACAGGCGATTTAATGAATCGTATAAGTGAAGATGTTGGTCGTGTTCGTATGTATGTTGGTCCCGCCATTATGTATAGTATTAATACCATTACACTTTTTGTAATAGCACTAATCTACATGTTTAATACTGCTCCTAAACTAGCGCTTTACACCATTTTCCCATTACCTATTCTATCTATAGTAATTTATAAATTAAGCAAAGAAATACATAAAAGAAGTACTATTGTTCAACAATATTTATCAAAATTATCAACTTATACACAAGAGTCTTTTAGTGGTATTTCAGTTATTAAAGCTTATGGTATTGAGCCATTAACATCTACAAACTTTAACGAATTAGCAGCTACTAGCAAAGAAAAACAAATTAGCTTAGCAAAAGTACAGGCTTGGTTTTTCCCTATGATGATACTTCTTATAGGTATTAGCAACTTATTAGTTATTTACATAGGCGGCATGCAATATATAAATGGAGAGATTGAAAGTTTAGGCACTATTGCCGAATTTATTATTTATGTAAATATGCTTACATGGCCAGTTGCAACAGTAGGTTGGGTCACCTCTATTGTTCAACAAGCGGAAGCTTCACAAAAACGAATTAATGAGTTCTTAAAAATAGAACCAGAAATTAAAAACACGGTTGAAGCACATACCAAAATTACTGGTGATATTGAGTTTAAAAACGTATCGTTTACTTATGACGACACTAACATTCAGGCTTTAAATAAAATAAATTTTAGAGTAAAAGAAGGGGAGACACTGGCTATTATAGGCAAAACAGGATCTGGAAAATCTACAGTTTTAGATTTAATAGGTCGACTTTATGACATTGACAATGGAAGCATTAATATTAACAATATAGAAATTGACAAACATAATTTAACAGATTTAAGAGATGCTGTTGGTTATGTACCACAAGATGCTTTCTTATTTTCTGATTCTATAAAAAGCAACATCAAGTTTGGAAAAGAAGATGCCACCGATGCCGATGTTATTGAAGCTGCTAAAAACGCACAAGTCCATAAAAATATTATTAAGTTTAATAATGGTTACGATACTGTTTTAGGTGAACGTGGTATTACGCTTTCTGGCGGACAAAAACAGCGTGTATCTATTGCTAGAGCCATTATAAAATCGCCTGAAATTTTATTATTTGACGATTGTTTATCGGCAGTAGATACAGAAACAGAGGAAAAAATACTAAAAAACCTTAATAAATTATCTGAAGGTAAAACAACAATTATAGTTAGTCATAGAATTTCTTCAGCTAAAAATGCCGACAAAATCATTGTTTTAGACAACGGAGAAATCGTACAAGAAGGCACACATGAATCACTTATTAACGTAGATGGTTACTACAAACATCTTTACCTAAAACAATTAAGTGAAACCGTTTCAAATTAAATTTTGACAGTTAAAAACACCTAATTATTCCGTTTGCTTTTTTTATGCTTTTATCACTAAATAGTAATATTTCAAAAAGAAACTACAATATTTGTTGGTTAGTATTGGTTTTTTTTAGATTTTTGGTATACAAATGCTAATCGCATAAATCTCAAAACAACACTATGAATAATTATGATATGATGGAGAAAGAAGAAATTTTTTCAAAAGTATTAAGAGCAGGAAGACGCACTTATTTTTTTGATGTAAGAGCTACTAAAGCAGAAGATTATTATCTAACAATTACTGAAAGTAAAAAATTCACTAACGATGATGGATCTTTTCATTATAAAAAACATAAAATTTATATTTACAAAGAAGATTTTGCTGAATTTAAAGAGATTTTAGCAGAAATGACTGATTACATTATAAACGAAAAAGGTAATGAAGTGATTAGTGAGCGTCATCAAAAAGATTTTAAAAAGGAATATAATAATACACCTATTGCTACAGAAACTGAAGATGCTGAATCACCTGAAGCTAAAACTACTGAAAGTTTTACAGATGTAGATTTTGATGATATTTAATTAACTTGAACAATTTTATATTAAAAACCGTTACAGTTTTGTAACGGTTTTTTTTATTTTACTAAGCAACTACACTCCCATTTTTCACTTTATTTTCTGGGTTTAACAAAATAACATCTTTTCCATTAACAGCTCCCAAAACCAAACACTCACTCATAAACTTAGCAATTTGCTTTTTAGGAAAATTAACAACAGCTATAATTTGTTTTTTAAGTAAATCTTCTTTTTTATAAAGTGTTGTTATTTGAGCCGATGTTTTTTTTATTCCTAAATCTCCAAAATCAATAATTAGTTGGTATGCTGGATTGCGTGCTTCAGGAAAATCATTCACTTCTAAAATAGTTCCTACTCGTAAATCTATTTTTGTAAAATCTTCGAAAGTTATTGTATCGTTCATTGCCTAAAAATACAAATAATCACGAACTTTGTTAAAAATATTTATTTATGGCAAATACTCCTTCAAACATGATTCCTTTAGGAACCCAAGCACCCGATTTTAATTTGTTGGACACCGTATCTGACAGTGTTTTATCGCTTCAGCAATTAAAAGGAAGTACAGGCACTGTTATTATGTTTATTTGCAACCATTGTCCGTTTGTAATTCATATAAATTCGCAAATAGTAAAAATGTCCAATGACTATAGCAAAAAAGGCATTCAATTTATAGCCATTTCTAGTAACGATGTTATAAACTATCCACAAGATAGCCCTGAAAAAATGAAAGTCCTAGCTAAAAATGAAAGTTATCCTTTTCCTTATTTATATGATGAATCTCAAGAAGTAGCAAAAACTTATGATGCGGCTTGCACACCAGATTTATATCTTTTTAATAAACAACTAAAACTTATTTATAGAGGGCAACTTGATGACTCAAGACCTGGAAACGGACTTGCTGTAACTGGCAACGATTTAAAACATGCTCTAAATTGCTTAATTGAGGACAAAGAAAACATGGCCGTTCAAAAACCTAGTATTGGTTGTAATATAAAATGGAAGTAATTAAAATTTTAATTGCCAAAACCCTATATCGTGCCATTTTCCAAATTTTAATCCAGCTTCTTTTAAATGAGCCACTTGATTAAAACCAAACTTTTCATGTAATTTAATACTTGGCTCGTTAGGAACAGTTAACACTCCTAAAGCTGTGTGAAAATGACTTTGCTTTAATTGCTTTAACAACTCTTTATATAGCTTTGTTCCAATTTGTTTTCCGTGTGCTCCATGTTTTACATAAACGGTAGTTTCTACTGTATAGTTATAAGCTGGTCGTGGTCTAAACTTACTTCCATAGGCATATCCTAAAATTTCACCCGCTTCCTCATAAACAATAAAAGGAAAATCTGTTTTAATATCTATTATTTTTTTAGTAAATGAATTTAATTTAGAAACCTCTAAATCAAAAGTTACTACGGTATTTAAAACATAATAATTATAAATATTTAGAAGTTCTTGAGCATCATCTATATGAACCTTTCTAATCATAAATAAATATTTAAATCCAATTATTATGTTTTAGTACATTTTCTATATGCGCATAATGATGGTTACTATGCCATGCATAATTTCCAATATTAAAACTTAATATAACTTGACTATTAGTTTCAGGATGTATAAAACACTTGTTTAAATCATACTCATTCAACGTTTTAAGTAAATACACTAGCTTAGTATGAATAGCTTTTAAATGCAATAAAGACATCTCTATTGGTGCTGTTTTAGAATCTATTAATTCGGCCCATCGTTCTTCATAATATGCTTTTATAACAGGGTTATCTTCTGTTAAAGCCCATTTAAAACGAATATAGCTATGATGATGACTATCTGATAAATGATGAACGACTTGTCTTATTGTCCAGCCTCCTGGTCTATAAACCGTATCTAACTGTTCGTTGGTTAAACCTTTAACAAGATTTTCTAACTTATTTGGAAAATGCTCTAAAATAGAAATCCAATTTGCTATATCTTCTTTAGAAATATTTGTTGGGCAATCAAATTGACCTATTGGATATTTAAGTAACTGTAATTCTTTCTCTGTCATAAAAACAAAGATAGAAATTGTTAGGCAACTTCGTTCATCCCTTTTTTAACAAAATTAACAGCGTTATATAAATTATTAAAGTGTTTAATTTTTATCCTTAAAAATAAATTTTCAACCAAAACACACAACTTTCCCAATTTACTATCGGATACAATGCAATATTCTTTTAAATCAAATTTACTATTATAAAACTTTGGCCAATCTGAAGGTACAACAGAATATGGATATACTCTATTAGATATATAAATAAGATCATCTCCGTTTGTTCCTAAAAAACAAGAAATATCTTCTGTAACAAGTCTTGCATGATTATCCCAAGTATAATTAACTCCCCGGTTAATTTCAGCTACTACAAAGCCTTTAAAAATAAATATATTTCCAAATGGATAATTTAATTCTTTTATAACTTCAGAATATAAAGGTGTCGCTTTAACATTTATCATTTTTTAAAAATATTTTATAATAACCTATTTTTAAAATATAATCGACAAACAAAGTATTACTTAGTTTATATAACAAAAAAAGCACCCAATAATTGAGTGCTTTTTTTGTTATATATTCTGAATATTATTTCACATCCATCAACTCTACGTCAAAAATTAAAGTAGCATCTGGTGGAATAACCCCTCCAGCACCAGCACTTCCGTAAGCTAGATGACTAGGAATAACAAAACGAGCTTTATCTCCAACTTTCAATAAACCTACACCTTCATCCCACCCTGGAATTACTTGACCAACACCTAATTGAAAATCGATAGGTTGATTACGTTTATATGAAGAATCAAACACGGTTCCGTCAGTTAATTGTCCTTTATAATGTACAGATACTGTTTTTCCTTTTTCTGCACTTGCACCAGAACCTTCTTGAATAATTTGATAGCGTAAACCACTATCTGTTTTATTAAAACCAGAAGCAATTTTTTCTAAAGCTGCTTCGGCTGCTGCTTTTGCTTCTGCTAATTTTGCTTCTCTAGATCCTTCAAAAGTTCTAAAAGCTTCAACAGCATTAAAAGCTTCGGCCTCAGCTCCTACTCTTACAATGTCTAAAGTATCAATAAGATCACCTTGAGCAATAGCATCAACAACATCTTGTCCAGATTGTACTTTTCCAAAAACAGTATGCTTGTTATCTAACCAAGCTGTTTCAACATGTGTTATAAAAAACTGACTTCCATTAGTTCCTGGTCCTGCATTTGCCATAGAAAGCACACCTGGTCCGTCGTGTTTTAAATCTGGATGAAATTCATCATCAAATTTATGTCCTGGATCTCCAGTTCCTGTTCCTAGTGGACAACCACCTTGAATCATAAAATCTGGTATTACTCTATGGAATTTTAAACCATTATAATATGGTGTTCCTTGAGGTTTTACCTTGTTTTCTAGGTTTCCTTCAGCTAAAGCTACAAAGTGCCCTACTGTACCTGGTGTTTTTTGATATTCTAAAGCAACAAGAATTTCTCCTTTTGTTGTGTTAAATTTTGCGTATAAACCGTCTTGCATTGTTCTAATTTTTAAGAAAACGCAAAGATATAAAACAAAGTGAGAAGTACGAAGTTAGAAGTGTAAAGTTTAGTTTGCTACTTCACTAATAAACTTGATACGATACAAACGAAGTTCTTCATCATCATAATCACCATCAAACTCTTCAATTGCTGCATCAATATTATCAGTCTCAGATTCCATGAAATAATCATGTATTTCTTCTTGCTGATCTTCATCTAGAATATCGTGTAACCAATAATCAATATTCAGTTTGGTTCCTGAATACACAATAGCTTCCATTTCCTTTATAAAATCGGGCATAGACATGCCTTTTGAAGACGCAATATCATCTAACGGTAATTTTCTATCTACATTCTGAATGATGTATAATTTATTAGCAGAATTAGTACCCGTAGATTTTACAACTAAATCATCTGGTCTCGTAATATCGTTCTCGTCAACATACTTAGAAATTAAAGCTACAAAATCTTTACCATATTTTTTTGCTTTACCATCTCCAACTCCATGTACATTTGCTAATTCGGTAAGATTTATTGGGTATTTTAAAGACATATCTTCTAAAGAAGGATCTTGAAAAATAACAAATGGAGGAACACCAAGTTTTTTAGCATTCTTTTTACGTAAATCTTTGAGCATACCCATTAAAACAGCATCTGCAACAGATCCGCTTCCTTTAGACGCTGTAATAATTGTACCATCTTCTTGTTCGCCTTCAAAAATATGATCTTCGGTCATCATGAACGATTGCGGATTGCTTATAAAATCTACTCCCGCCTCTTTCAACTTAATAACTCCGTAAGTTTCTATATCTTTTTTAAGATAGCCAGCAACCAATACTTGCCTTAAAAGTGCCATCCAATATTTATTATCTTTACTTTTTCCGTTTCCGAAAAAAGGCTGTTCATTGGTTCTATGAGAATTAATTAACGCATTTTCTTTTCCTATAATAACGCTAACTAAATCTTTAGATTTATATTTCTGATTCGTTTTTTGAATAATTTCTAACAACAGTTGTGCATCATCCTTAGCTTCAACTTGCTTTTTAGGGTGACGTACATTATCGTCCATATCTCCACCTTCGCCTGTTTCATTATCAAACTCTTCTCCAAAATAATGTAAAATAAATTTACGCCTGGATATTGAAGTTTCGGCAAATGCAACCACTTCTTGTAATAAGGCTTGTCCGATTTCTTGTTCTGCAACAGGTTTACCAGACATAAATTTTTCTAACTTTTCTATATCCTTATATGCATAATATGCTAAACAATGCCCTTCGCCTCCATCTCGTCCTGCACGTCCTGTTTCTTGATAGTAACTTTCAATACTTTTAGGAATATCATGATGAATTACAAAACGCACATCGGGTTTATCTATTCCCATTCCAAATGCAATGGTAGCAACCACAACATCTACATCTTCCATAAGAAACTTATCTTGATGGCTAGATCTTGTTTTAGCATCTAAACCAGCATGATACGGTACTGCTTTTACTCCATTAACCTGTAATACTTGCGCTAATTCTTCTACACGCTTTCTACTTAAACAATAAACAATACCCGACTTACCATCGTTCTGCTTTACAAAACGAATAATATCGGCATCAACATTTTTTGTTTTTGGTCGTACTTCATAATATAAATTAGGTCTATTAAAGGACGCCTTAAATGTTGTTGCACCACTAATACCTAAGTTTTTTATAATATCTTCTTGTACTTTAGGCGTTGCTGTTGCTGTTAATCCTATAATAGGAATATTATCGCCAATACGTTTTATAATATGACGTAAATTTCTATACTCTGGTCTAAAGTCATGTCCCCACTCACTAATACAATGCGCTTCATCAATAGCTAAAAAAGACACTTTTACAGAACGTAAAAAATCAACATTCTCTTCTTTAGTAAGCGATTCTGGAGCTACATAAAGTAACTTAGTAATACCGTTTACAATATCTTCTTTAACGCGTTTTACTTCGGTTTTATTTAATGAAGAATTTAATACGTGTGCAACACCCTCTTCTTTTGAAATACCTCTTATTGCATCTACTTGGTTTTTCATTAAAGCAATTAAGGGAGAGACAACAATGGCTGTACCTTCTTGCATTAACGCTGGTAATTGATAACAGAGCGACTTACCGCCTCCTGTTGGCATTATTACAAACGTATGATTTTTAGACATGATACTCTCTACAACGCCTTCTTGAAGACCTTTGAATTTATTAAATCCAAAATATTTTTTTAATGCAGAATGCAAATCAGTTTTTGCTATTGACATGAATTTTATAAAAATTTATTTCTACTTATTTAATACACCATAAAAAAGCAATTTTTCAATTACTAATTTAATAGTACATTTCGAGAACCCTCATATTTTTTTTCGTTAGTTTTGTAACGAAAATTCAAATTACAATAAAATTTTAATTTGAATAACATTTAAAGATAATAAAATCTTTAAAAGCATCAACAATAATAAAATAATAAATTTTGAACAGCAAAAATTCCATTATTAAAATTGCTAGACAAACCATTGAAACGGAAAGCAAAGCCATTTTAAATTTATCTAGTTTAGTAACTGATGATTTTGCAGATGCTGTAAATCTTATTTACAATTCTAAAGGACGTGTTATAATTACAGGTATTGGTAAGAGTGCTATTATTGCAAATAAAATTGTAGCTACATTAAACTCTACTGGTACACCTGCTGTATTTATGCATGCTGCAGATGCCATTCATGGCGATTTAGGACTTATTCTTAAAGACGATGTTGTTATTTGTATTTCAAAAAGTGGCAATACACCAGAAATAAAAGTTCTTATTCCTCTTATTAAAAGAGCAAATAATAAATTAATTGCCATAACTGGTAATAAAGAGTCTTTTTTAGGGCAACAAGCACATCATATATTAAATGCTTTTGTTGAAAAAGAAGTGTGCCCAAATAACTTAGCTCCTACAACAAGTACAACAGCACAATTAGTTATTGGAGACGCCCTTGCTGTTTGTTTATTAGAATTGCGTGGATTTTCTAGTAACGATTTTGCTAAATACCACCCAGGTGGTGCTTTAGGTAAAAAACTTTACTTAAGAGTTAAAGATATTTCTTCTGTAAATGAAAAACCAAAAGTTAACACCAATACAAGTATAAAAGATGTAATTATTGAAATTACAAAAAAAATGCTAGGTGTTACTGCTGTTGTTGAAGGAGAAAAAATTGTTGGTATTATAACTGATGGTGATTTACGTAGAATGTTAACCAAAGTTGATGATTTCTCTAAACTAACAGCCAAAGATATTATGGGAGCAACTCCAAAATATATTAGTGGTGATGCTATGGCTGTTGATGCCTTAGAAATTATGGAAGCTAATGACATTTCTCAAATTTTAGTTGAAGAAAATGGCAAGTATGCTGGTGTTGTTCACCTACACGACTTAATAAAAGAAGGTATTATATAATGGCAAAAAAGAACATAAATGAGATGTCTTTTTTAGACCATCTTGAAGATTTACGTTGGCATTTAATTAGAATATGTTTAGCAGTAGTAATTGTTGGTTCTTTAGTATTCATTTTTAGCAGGTTTGTTTTTGATGCCATTATTTTCGCGCCATTAGAAATGGATTTTCCAACCTATGAATTTTTATGTAAAACAGGAAAGCTTTTAAATGTTGAAACCTCTTTTTGCAATAGCGAAATGCCTATGATACTTCAAAACAGAACCATGGCAGGACAGTTTTCTGCAGATATATGGACAGCTGTATTAGGTGGTTTTATTATTTCATTTCCTTATGTTATTTATCAACTATGGAAATTTATAAGCCCTGGTTTACACGAAAACGAACGAAAACATTCTCGTGGTTTCATTATTATTTGTTCGCTTTTATTCTTTTTAGGTGCTTTATTTGGATATTATATTATCACTCCGCTTTCTATTAATTTCCTAGCAAACTACAGCATATCTACTAAAGTAGATAATCAAATAGATATAAGTTCAATTATTGGGTTAGTAAGATCTTCTGTGTTAGCTTCAGGTTTAATTTTCGAATTACCTATAGTCATATATTTCCTTACAAAAGTTGGTTTAGTTACACCACAGATTTTACGTAAATACAGAAAATTTGCTTTAGTAGGCGTATTAATTCTATCTGCAATTATTACACCACCAGATATTGCAAGTCAAGTAATTGTGGCTGTCCCTATACTTATTCTATATCAAGTAAGTATTTATATTTCTAAAATTGTAATTAGAAATCAAAAACGGAAAGAAAAACAACTTTGTTAAACAAAATATAAATTAAACCATCTGCTACAATAGTGTATATGATTTTACTATTTTTAGCGTTCAGTATATAAAATATGATTTTAAGAGCCGAAAATTTAATGAAGTCCTACAGCGGACGAAAAGTTGTAAAAGATGTTTCTCTTGAAGTAAAACAAGGAGAAATTGTTGGTCTTTTAGGCCCTAATGGTGCTGGAAAAACAACATCTTTTTACATGATTGTTGGATTAATTAAGCCAAATGGCGGTCATATTTTTTTAGATAATACTGAAATCACAAAATTCCCAATGTACAAACGTGCTCAAAATGGTATTGGTTATTTGGCGCAAGAAGCATCGGTTTTTAGAAAATTAAGCATTGAAGATAATATTTTAAGTGTACTTCAACTCACTAAACTAAGTAAAAAAGAGCAACTCCATAAAATGGAATCGCTTATTGAAGAATTTGGTTTAGGGCATATTAGAAAAAGTAGAGGCGATTTATTATCGGGTGGAGAACGTCGTCGTACGGAAATTGCTCGTGCTTTAGCAACCGACCCTAGTTTTATTTTATTAGATGAACCTTTTGCAGGTGTAGACCCTGTTGCTGTTGAAGATATTCAACGTATTGTAGCACAACTTACCAAAAAGAACATTGGTATTCTTATTACCGACCACAACGTACAAGAAACACTTGCAATTACAGATAGAACCTATCTTATGTTTGAAGGTAGTATTCTTAAAGCTGGAGAACCAGAAGAACTTGCTAATGATGAAATGGTACGTAAAGTATATTTAGGTCAGAATTTTGAGCTGCGTAAAAAGAAAATTCGCGATTAAAGATTTTTATTCTTTCTTATAAAACTTGTCATTTCTATTTTTATCTAAAAAATAACAAATTAGCAACATTACCCCTTTCTTCTTTCTAAAAGTACCATCATCATTAAACCTAAAATAATACGTTCTTCATCATCAGAATCGATATCATTCAGTTTAGATAATTCAAATTTTCTTCCGAAGAAAGAAGCTTCTTTTTTCAACCTTACAATAGGTTTATCATTCAAATCAAGTACACTATAACTTGGATTAAAAAGGTAGCCTGTAAAGAAACCTAAAATTGGAATTTCTCCAATTAAAGAATCTAAAACTTTAACCCATGCATTATCTTCTCTTATATGATATTGAAGTTTTTGATGCTGATCTATCAACTCATACTCGGCTTTCCAAATAGATTTCCAGCCTTTTCTTGCTACTTTACCTATTTCTTTATTGCTTCTATTTAATATACTATATGCTGCAGAAAAATCAATCCATCTATCTGCTTTAATTCTATATTGAATTTCTTGTTTGCTTTCGTTATTATAAACAAGAACATCTTCTTTTAGCTTAAACATTTTCTGCTTTACAAAAGCAATTGTAATTCCTAAAGAATCTTTTGCCGTAAAATCGTTAGCTAGTGTACCAATATTAAATTTAAAATTTATTGGATATTTAATGTCTTGCATATAAATTGAGGTTACTTGTGAGATTCTTGAGACTGTTCTTTTAACAATTTCTTTTGATAGCGTCCTTGAACAACATCGGTTATAACCAAAATAGTTATTACAAAATAGAAAGTTGTTTTACTCATAGACTCTATTGGCTCTCCAAATAACTTTAAATGTGCTAAATGCCCACCTTCTGTTACCAACATGATACCTACAATAAATAAAATAAATAATCCAAGTACTTCATACATTCTATTTTTAGCTAAAAAAACTGAAATTTTATCTGCTAAAAACAGCATTAGTAAACCACTAATTACAATAGCAATAGCCATAACTATAAAAGCTGTGGCTGTGTTATCTATTTCGCTAGTTAAACCAATAGCTGCTAATATAGAATCGAAAGAAAATACAAGGTTCATTAAAACAATACTGAAAATTACTGCATTTGAAGTTTTAGTTCCTTTTCCGTCATCTCCAACATCATCACTTAAATCGTGTTTAGAAATCATATGCCAAATCTCTTTTATAGCTGTATAAATAATAAAGCCACCTCCTGCTAATACTATTATACTATGACCATTAAAAGCAAAACTTGCAACATTTTCAATCTCTCCTGATAAAAAAGAGAATGGATCTTGAAAAAAATCAATGATAGACACTAATACAAATAACAATACAATTCTTAAAGCTATAGCAATAAGAATCCCCACTTTTCTTACTCTTTTTCTATCAAACTCTGGTGCTTTTTTTGATTCTAATGAGATGTACAATAGGTTGTCAAATCCTAAAACAGCTTGCAACAAAACAAGCATTAAAAGTGTAAAAATAATTTCTAGCATGATTTTTATTTAGAAGTTAAATTGTCTAAAACAGACATAAGTATATATAAAATTATAATTAATGGAATAGCTGCAAATTGTAAAACAATTAAAAGAACTATGCAGAGTATTAGAAAAATATAACGGATTGAATTTCCTTTAAAACTGTAATCTTTAAACTTTAAAGCGAATAATTTAATACTTGAATTTAATATCCAACAGCTAAAAATAGTTAACCCAATTAAAAACCATTTATTACTAATAATTGCATTTATAACATCGCTATCTTGATATTCTATTATTAGCGGTAATGATATTATAAGTAATGTATTTGCTGGTGTTGGCAAGCCTTTAAAATAGGATTGTTGTTCTACATCTATATTAAATTTTGCTAACCGGTATGCTGATGCTAAAGTTATAGTTAAACCTATAAGAGGGAAAAGTGTAATTTCATTAAAACTCAAACTCGATTCATTTATTAAATGGAAGTCGCTCCAAGTTCTATCAGACAACTCTAAAAGTTTATACATAACAATACCTGGCACCAATCCACTAGTAACCATATCTGCAAGCGAATCTAACTGTACTCCCAACTCGCTTTGTACATTTAGTTTACGTGCTGCAAAACCATCAAAGAAATCGAAAAAAATGCCCAAAAACACAAATAATGATGCTGTTACAAAATTATTATTAACCGCAAAAAGAACAGCAATACATCCACAGAAAAGATTCAAAAGGGTTAATGCATTCGGAATATATTGCTTCATATTTTGAAATTTGTTTTTGTAAAAATAATAAACAATTTGCGTCTAATACAAGTATTAAACAATATCTATTACAATTTGAAGTTTTAAAGATTGTAAATTATGTGCATCTTTGTAAAAAAATTGCGATTGAAACCTTATATAACGATATTATTCTTTATAATTTCGATATCTATATTTAGCCAAACCACTAGAAAATATTCTAATGAGTTTATGAACATAGGTGTAGACGCTGCTGCCCTAGGAATGAGCAGTGCTGTAACTTCACATTCTAGCGATGTGAATTCTGGTTATTGGAACCCCGCAGGTTTATTAAAACTTGAAGACAATCAATTATCATTGATGCATTCTAGCTACTTTGCTAATATTGCTAATTATGATTATGCAGCTTATGCTATGCCTTTAGACGACAGAAGCGCTATTGCTGTTTCATTAATTCGCTTTGCAGTTGATGATATTTTAAACACCACACAACTTATTGATGAACAAGGTAATATTAATTACGATAGAATTAGCCTGTTCTCTACTGCCGATTACGGACTTACATTTTCGTATGCAAGAGAGCTTCCTGTTCAAGGGCTTAATTACGGTGTAAATGCGAAAGTTATTAGACGTGTTATTGGAGATTTTGCGTCCTCTTGGGGTTTTGGTTTCGATTTAGGTATTCAGTTTGAAACTGAAAACAATTGGAAATTCGGAATCATGGGACGCGATATAACAACAACTTTTAACGCTTGGGCTATAGATGAAACAGAATTTGCTAAAGTACAAAACGCGGTAGAAGGCCAAAACCAAGAACTTCCAGAAACTACTGAAATTACTATTCCTAAATTACAAATTGGTATTTCTAAATTAGTAGATTTCAACTACGATTACACCCTTCTAACATCTGTTAATTTAAATGTAAGATTTGAAGAAAACAATGATATCATTTCATCGTCATTTGCTAGTGTTAATCCTGCTTTAGGGTTTGAATTTGGCTATATAGATATGGTTTATTTACGTGCTGGTTTAGGTAATTTTCAAAATGAATTACAAATAGATAATACCGAGCAATTAAGTTTTCAACCTAGCTTTGGATTGGGGTTCAAATATAATGGTATTCAAATAGATTATGCATTTACAGATATAGGAGATCAAAGTGTGGCTTTATATTCTAATGTATTTTCTTTAAAGGTAGATTTAAGTATCTTTCGGTAATATATAATTATAATTATGCAAAAAACATTTCTATTTTTATTCTCCTTTTTATTTTTTATTACATTATCTGCTCAACAAAATCTTTTATCAAACGAAGCTGAGATAAGTGTACTTACAATTTCCCCTGGAAATTCTTTATATGAAGCTTTTGGGCATAGTGCATATAGAATTTTTGATCGTAAAAATAAAATTGATGATGTTTATGATTACGGTGTATTTTATTTTAACACACCTAATTTTTACCTGAAATTTGCTCAAGGAAAACTTAATTATTCAATAGGCAAAAATGATTTTTATCAATTTTATCAAACATATGTACATTACAATAGAAAAATAAAATATCAAGTTTTAAATCTTTCCCAATCTCAAAAACAGACACTCTACAACTTTTTATTAAACAATTATAAACCTGAAAACAGAAATTATTTATATGAATTCTTTTTTGATAATTGTGCTACTAAAATTAAAGATGTTACAACAATTGCAGTAAACAAGACAATTGAATTCAAACTTCCTAAAAATTATAAAGAAAAAACGTTTAGATCTCTAATATACGAAAACGTTAACAAGAATTCTTGGGAAAGTTTAGGTATTGATGTGGCTTTAGGTTCTGTAATTGACAAAAAAGCAACTCCTGAAGAACAAATGTTTTTACCAGAAAACATCTATCAATTCTTTGAAGTAGCTACGATAAACGATGGAAATACGCCGCTAGTAAAAACTAGTAAAACACTTTTCACTCAAAAAGAAACTATAAAAAAAGATTCCTTTTTTACGAGTCCGTTATTCGTTTTTGGCATTATTGCTTTCTTCATAATCTTTATCACTTATAAAGACTATAAAAGCAACAGACAAAGTAAATGGCTAGATATAACTCTGTTTAGTATTACTGGGCTTGTTGGGATACTCATTTTACTTCTTTGGTTTGCTACCGATCATACAGGGACTCACCAAAACTACAACTTACTTTGGGCTTGTGCTATTAACCTTTTTGTTATTGGGCAATTTTTCAAAAAGAGAATCAGTATTTGGTTTATAAAATACTTGAAATTATTAGTTATTCTTTTATGCTTACTAACCCTACATTGGAGTATGGGTGTACAAGTATTCGCTATAGGGTTAATACCATTATTAATAGCCTTATTTATTAGATATATCTTTTTAATAAAACATTACAATAAACAATAATTTAATTATTGTCCTCTAAAGAAAATCATTGTACTAATTGTTTTTATAAGAATATTTATGTCTAAAAAAAAGCTTTTATGCTTGATATAATACAAATCATACTGAAGTTTTAATAAGCTATCATCAATAGATGAACCATATCTTGTATTTACTTGCGCCCAACCTGTTAAACCTGGCTTAATAATATGTCTGGTTTCATAAAAAGGGAGTGTTTGCGATAATTCTCTAACAAAATATGGTCGTTCTGGTCTTGGCCCAATTAAACTCATCTCTCCTTTTAAAATATTTATAAACTGAGGTATTTCATCTAGTCTAGAATTTCTTAAAAACTTACCAAAAGGTGTTATTCTTTTATCATTTTTTTTTGCCCAAACTGCTCCATTCTTTTCAGCATTCTTGACCATCGTTCTAAACTTTATAATTTTAAAAAGATTACCATTCTTACCTATACGTTCTTGAGAATAAAAGAGAGGTCCACGGTTGCCTATTAAATTACCTAAAAAAATAAAAGGCAGTAAAATCAGACCATTTAAAGTTCCTAATACAGAAATAAAGACATCAAAAAAGCGATGAAAAAACTGATACATTTTGTTTTGGTTACTTCTACTAAAAGGGAAATATTTATAAAAATCTTTTCCAACAAATTGAACAGGTACTCTATAAGTCATATCTTCATAAACCTGCGTGTATTCTTTTATTGAAAAGCCACCTTCTAAAAGCGTAATTAGGTCTTTATAAATTTCTTGAGTTATAGACTCTGAATTATAACTAGCTACAACAATTTCAGATATGCTCTCATCTTTAATAACTTGATAAATTTGCCTTGGACTATATTCAACTATTCCTTTTAATTTAATACTATCTGTTTTTTTTACTTCACAATTTATAAAACCAACTATTTTATAATTTGGATCAGCGCCATTAAACGCTTCAATAATAGTTTTTATGCTAGATGTTTCACCAACAATTAACACCTTTTGATAAAATCGTGGAGATACAATAAATGTTATATAAGCTAAACGCCATATAAATAATGCACATAGTATAGCAAAATAAAAATACAGAATCTGCAATCTATTATCTGGTAAAACAGGAGTTAAAAATGGGGTTAAAAAATAAAATAAAACAGTAACTGATGCTGTTAGTATAATATTGGCTAACACTTTTTCTAACCTACTAGATTTTTGTAAATCATAAAGCTCAAAAATAGTTCCGAATAAAGAAATATATAGAATTAATACAAATACCCACCTCCAATTTTCTTTATTAATTGTAAAATAAACAAAATCAAATGTGTTACTTACAAAGTATAATACAAGAAGTATTGAAACAATATCGAATACACGCAATAACACTTTACGCTCGGAAATGTTGAAATGAATCCCTTTTTTAGACATTATCGAAGAGCTTTTTTTGAGAGACTGTAAATATAGTAAGTTAATTCAACTAAAAACCAAATATCATTGCAAAACACTAAACCATTTTTGTTTAACAACTTCCCAATCATAGTTTTCAACTTTTTCTCTAGCTTTTAAAACCATTATATTAGTTTCTTCAGTATTATCAAATATACTTTTTAATGCCATTAAAAACTCATTCACATCATTTGGTTCAACTAATATGCCTTCTTTTTTGTTTTTTATTAAAAAAGGCATACCTCCAACATTGGTTGAGATAACAGGCAAACCTAATGCCATTGCTTCGATAATACTCACTGGCATATTATCAAAATTTGTAGTATTAATAAAAACATTGTAGTTCTTAGATAAATCACCCCATGCTTGCTTAGAAAGTTTTCCTGTAAATTTTACATCAACATTTAATTTCTTAGCATACGCTTTTGTTTTTTTAAGTGAACCATCATTTTCTGGACCAACCATACATAACGATGCATCAAACCCTTCTTTAAGTAATTGTCTAAAAACATCTATTGCTAATAATGGATTATAAATTTCTGAAAAAGAACGCACCCAAAGGAGTTTCGGCTTATCATAAATCCTTTTTTTAAACGGGTAGTTTTTAAGTTCTATAGCATTAGGAATACATACTAAATTATTATAGCCCTGTTTTTTAAATTCAGCCTGAATATATTTGGAAGGAGCTATATTTTTATAAGCATTAATAAATATTCTCTTGCTTAACTTTGGATTAATATGCAACCTATTTGGCAAATTACCTCCATGTAATATGGGAATATATTTCAACTTAAAAAACCGGCATAATTGACTACATAAAAAAGTGTAATAAAAATTCTGAGTACTGTACGTATCTATTAAAACATAACTTACTTGCTTCTTATATCTAATAATATGAAATAACATATCAAGCAAACGAAACACCTTATTCTCTTTCTTTGAAGCTGTAAAAACATGATACCCCTCTAACCTTAAAGATTTACTTAAAGTATCAATTATTGTTTCTGTTTTCCCCTTTTGAGATAATTGATTTCCTATGTAAAGGAGTTTTGTCATGTGCGTGCGTATCTACTATTTTCAATGGTCACATTAGTATCAATTTAATTTTTTCCTTGATTGTAACGATTTCGTTTTTGATGTTTCGTAAGTAATATTTAATAAACAAAGACCGTAAATAAATGCTGGAGCTGCAATTCGCATTGCTGAGTGATTAATAGTTAGTAGCCAAAATAGATAAAATGAATAGAAGAAAATATTATTCCTATTCTTAATTCTATATACTAATGGCACTAGCAATAATATTAAAAATGCAAATACGCCAAATAGCCCATGCTCTGCAACAATTCGACTCATTTCATTATGTGATGCGGCAGTAATTCCTGTTTCGTTTAAACGTGCTTCTTTTACTTTACCTACTCCAATTCCTAAAAAAGGATTATCAACAAACTCACCTATTTCAAAAGCGACTAACTCTGTTCTTCCTGTTGTAATATCTGCTTTTTCTCTTCCTGCTGCATCTTGATTTGCATAACGTTTATCTAAAAAACCACTAGTTTGAATAGAACTAACCATCCAAGTAAAAATAACCACTATTAAAAATATAATTATTGAAAATTTAATACGCAATTTAGTTTTTACATTAACCTTTAAATAATATAATATTAAAAAAAAAAAAATCATTACAACTGCTGTGATTACACCTCCTCTACTAAATGTCACTAGGGCTCTTAACCCTAATAATCCTAACAAAAGTAAATCTATAGTTTTATGAAAAAATAATTCTTTAGACATAAAAAATCGGGTTGTTAAAACAAACAGACCTATACCTAAAACAGTAGCCACTTGATTGGGGCCAAAACCACCTGAAGCAGCAAAATTAGAACCTGTACTAGTAATAACCTCCTGTAAATTTGGCGTATATAAAACCAAATATACAGTCATGCTAATAAGCGGTAATAAAAAAGCTGATAATATTATTTTAATCTGATTATAACTCACATTACGTTTATAACAAAAAAATGCTGTAAAACCTAAACAAATAGGACCACTCAAATTAAACGCAATCGCTCTTCTAATATCGGTTTCAAAACCCATTTCGACTACTGCAACAAAAATCCCGGGTATTAATAACAATATATATATTAAATACATTAATGCCTGCTTAGAAAAACTGTTACTAAACAATCCCATTATAATAAAAGCAATGACTAAATATTTACTTGCTTCATAAAAAAAAGTAGCATTATTCATTCTTAAAAACACTTCAATCCCTACTATGTAAGCACATGCCAAAAGCACATAAAACGTTTTATACTTTTTAGAAGCCATTAAAATTTTATAACTAAAAAAAACAGTAATGAATAAAAAATAAACTAGGGCTAGTGGTTTAAAGGCAAAAACACCTATAGCCAAAACTACATGAAAAATTAAAAGTTTATAATATAATGACAATCTCATTTTTAATTTTTAATAGTATTAATCAAATTAAAATATTTTACAACAAACCCTTTAGCACCATAGTTTTCATAAATATTTCTTTTTAATCCAATAGCTTTTAAATTGGCTAATTCTTTCTTTTCAAGAGCCTCCTTTATAGCTATAGCCAATTTTAAAGGAGATTTAGGGGGTACAATCCAACCAAATTCTCCATCACCTAAAACTTCTTTACATTGTCCAACATCCGTACATATCACTGGTAATTCTGCAAGACCATACTCCAAAAGAGACAAAGGCAGTCCTTCACTAAGAGAACTTAAAACCCCTACATCTGCTTTACCTAAAATTTCAGAAACATCAGTTATAGGACCTAAAATTTTCACATAGTTCTCGAGATTAAGATCTAAAATTAGATTTTTTATTTTTTTTACCCAATTTATATTTTCTAATGAACCTGCCAATAATAATTCGAAATCAATTTTTTGTTCTTTCAATAAAACACAGGCTTCTAATAAATTTGGATGATCTTTTTGAGATCGAATATTTGCAACACATAACAACGTGTGTGTTTTAGTCTTTTTTCGTTTCTGTATCTGTTGTATTAAAGGATAATTAGGGATATATACTATTGTTTCTTTTGTTACTTTTAAGTTATTAATATTCCATATTTTAATTTTATTATTTACACAAACAACGCCATTAATTAAAAAAGAAAAATACTTAATTATTCTTCTATCAGAATCTTTTAAGAGATCACTAAACCCCCAGTGATCATGCCAAATAACAGTTGTTTTAGGGTATAAAATTTTCACTAAAAAAGTCCAATATATAGATGTTTGATGTGCATGAATTAATGTCGGTTTATATTTCTTTATAAGTTTAAAGAATCTAAAAAAAGATAAAATATCCAAACTTCCTTTTTTATTCAAAAAAACAACATTTTTATTTTCCTGAATGAAATTATATAACGGTCCTGTTTTTCTTGAGACTATTAGAAAATTTTCAATATTATTCGAAGTGAATGTATTATACATATTAACACTCATTCGTTCGGAACCACCGATCTCTAGTGAATCTATTATCTGAAAGACCTTTTCATTTTTCATTTCTTAATCAATTCCTTTTGCTATAACTATTAAACTGATTCCAAAAAATTTAGAGAATACATACGGATTTAAACGTAACAAAATAGCCTTAAAAGGGTATGTTGCTTTTTGTAAAAATGTTTTATTATTAGACGGTGCTTTTATAGCTCCTTTTGAATATTCGTAGTCAATAATTTGTAACCCTGAGTACGTAATTAGATTTATTGCAGAATTAATATCTAGAAACACTAGATGTCCTGGGTTTTTAATTTTATTTTTTTGTAAATTTCTTATGTTAATCGAAAAGCAATTCTCTAAAGGAATATGCATTACAACCAGTTTAGCTCTTTCTCCTACTTTTGTTAAAAATGATATTGGATTTGGAATATGCTCGAAAACATCATTTAAAGTAACTAAATCAAATTTTTCATTCGACTTTATAAAATCTTCACAAGAAAACGTGATTATGTCGTCTTCTAAATTTTTAACGTGCGGAGAAATATCAAAGCCTTTTAAAGTCTTAAGGGTATTAAATTTGTGCTTTAATTCTTTTCCTAATACTTTTATTACTTCCCCTGAACCACAACCAACGTCTGCATACGATGTCAACTTAAAACTATTATGCGACAAATATTTAATTAAAATTTTTTTTAACGCCCCTGCCTTATACCTACTATCTTCTGTATGCCTACTTGGGTCTTTAAAATAAGTTCCTTCTGAATACATTTTACTTTCTTAATCTATTATAATTATCTTTTCACGAATTTACTAATTTCATTTTCAAATTTTTCAATTGTAAATTGTCTTGACCATAGTATAGCCCGCTCAACTTGCATTTTATATTTTTCATGGTTTGTTAAATAACGCTCAACCGTAGATACTATGTCTTCTTTTTTTGAAGAAACAATCGCTCCTCTATTCCCTTTATCTAACATATCTGGTATACACGAAACATTACTAGCAATAGGCAAACACCCCCAAAACATGGCTTCAGCAACAACTTTTGGCCAACCTTCTGATTTTGAAATAAACAATAAAAAATCGGATGTTTTAAATGCTTGTTTGATTATACACTTAGAAACATTACCATGTAAAATAATATTATCGCTTAATGCATTAGTCTTTATGTAATCTTCAATTATAATACGTTCCTCTCCTTCCCCATAAATATCCAAATGCACATTATGCCCATTCTTTATTAGCTTATGAATTACTTGAACACTTAATATAGGTCTTTTTCCAACAGTTAGAGTCCCTACAAATAAAAATTTTTTAACACTCCTATTAAAACTAGAATGCCTTACATCCTTTAAGACCTCCTCTTTTTTTTTAAAACGGACCGACCTTAAATTTGATTCTACATTATATTCTATTTCCTTTTTTGAATAGGTTGCTGTAAAAAAAGGGACTATATTTTTACTTTGATTCTTCCAGCTCCCATACACAAGAACTTTTATGTTTCGAGTCCAAAATACATTACTTAATAATCTTTTTTGAATTCTATAACTCAAAGGTTGTTTAGAGTTACTATCCCAATTACCTGCATACTTTGCTGTTTTTATTTTTTTAGGAAAAAACACTTGAACAAAACATCCTAATAATCCAATATTACCTGGACAACGTAAGTGAATATGGTCTGCTCTATTACAAGCAACTATTATATTTAAAAGAATGAAGGGTATTCTAAAAAACGACAAAATTGTTGTTTTAACACTTATAAAAGCTATTGCTGGAATTCTAGTAAACTTTATATGCTTATGTATATAATTTGTATCTATTGTTTCTAAATTCTCTTCTGATTTTGGAGCCAGTATTTCAATCTCGTCAACATATTTTAACCATAAATTCATCTCATTTACATAAGGAGCATAGGCAAACCATTGCTTATTTTGCAACTTATGAGGAACATGTGTTATAATTAAAAACTTCATTTCTGAATTTTCGGTTTATTAAAGAGTAATGAGAACCAACCTATAGCACGTCCTAAACTTTCTGTTAAGGACTCTATTCGTTTCTTTGTTGTTACAATATTTATAATCCTAACTACAGTTAACAATAAAGCTATTCCATGCCATTTAAACTGTGCTTTAAAAGATGGATTCGTGTTTTTTATACGCCATACGTACCAACCATTCCTAATTACCATTTTACCATAGTGATATTTATTGGGTCTCCCTGAACCATTATGATGATGCTGTAGTTGCGCTTTTGTATTTATATAAAGCTTGCCTTGTTTTGCCAAACGCAAAGAAAAGTCGGCATCTTCATAAAGTCCGTATCCTTCAAAATACGGCGAAAATGATAGCGTTTTAAAAACTTCTTTTTTATAACTAGACACCCCTCCCATAAGTTGTTCTACATTATAAACCCTCCCTGAAGGTGGTAAAAAGCTAACCGAGCGCCCATTTGAAAAATCGGGCATAAAACCTGGTGGCACATCGGGTTGTAAACCAAATTTTCGCCTTAACTTAAAACGAGAAGGTTCATTTCGAATCCAGCCATCAAAATAAAATTTTGATGGGTTTGTATTTTTATTAGATTGTTTCCAAGTAACTTCATTGGTAATATACCCTCCCACGGCCAAAGCCTCTGGAAATGTTATATATGTGTTTAATAATTGTTCAAAATAGTCTTTTTCTAAAATAATATCGTCATCTAAAAAGCATACAATTTCGGAATCTTCAGAAACTAAATTAATACCATAATTACGCTGTTTAGTTAGGCCTCTATTTAAATTATCTACTTTATAATATTTTACTTTTTTAAAATTATATTGTTCTAAAATTTTCTTTGTTTTATCATTGGTAGAACCATCTATAATTAAAATTTCATTAGGATATAATGATTGTTTTACTACCGACATTAATAATTCCAACAATGGTGTTGATCGTAAATAAGTGCAGATAATTAATGTGAACGTCTTATTCATTTTTCTTAAATTCTTGATGCATTAATTTAAAATAACCATCCCTTTTTAAGCTACTTAGCCATAATTCTCTATTTAATTGTTGTAATTCTTGAAATTCTATATTTGACAACTTATTATGAAACTTTAAAACCTGTTCTTCCATAGGTTCATTTTCTTTTATAATTACACAATGTTTACTCCAATCAATAATTTCGTGTAATGGCAATCTACAATCTGTATCTATCAAAATAGGTATTCGTCCTGTTGCTAAAGTTTCATAAAATCTAACAGAAAAATTACCGACTCCTCTAAGACAAAAGGTATAAGCATTATTATAAATATTTTCATAAAACTCTTTAGCCGTCTTGTTTCTTTCAATATCTAATTTTGCACCAGCTCTATATTTATTTCGAAATATAAAATCTGTTTTAAATAGCCCAGAATTAGTTAATTTAACCAAGTAGCCAGCACGTTTAACACTAGAAGGATAAAACGATTGTTTATCTGCTAACAGCAACTTACTTCGGCGTTTAATATCATATTTCAAATAATTAATATATTCTTTTACATACTTTAATAATCCACCTTGTGCATGGCCTACAAATCCAATACTTGGTTGTTCTTCTCTTTTTATCGACTTAAATTCAAATTGTAAATGTTCCTTATAAGGATCACTTATAAAGGAGGGCATGATATAGGTATTAGTATTAAACTTACTATCAAATCCACCTAATCGAAATACATAACTATTTTCTAAATAACTGGTAAAACCAAAATCTCCTGCTGCATATAACCAAACTACTTTGTTATTCTTTCTTGCTAGATGCAATAAACTTCTAAATGCACTTTTATGTGCTAAAAATGACACGTAATCTATAGGTAAGATAACAACATCACTATCTGAAACATTTTCGACTATTGTAAAATAAGACAATAATGTTTTATCCTTAAGAAAGAATAAATCTAGTAATAACGGAAATAAATAACGTCTATACTTTTGAGTTAAAAAAGTTTTATCTGTGTAAATATTAATCATTTCCAATCTGTTTTAATACATTCGCCCAATATTCACTTCGCTCCCAACGTTTTTTATAATTTCTAATATATCTTATAGGGTTTTTTATAGAGTTTATTTTATAAAATTTAATTCCCAAAATAAGTTTATACCCGAGTAACTGGCTTGGTGTAAAATAGGTTTGGTTTAATAATTGAATGGCTGGTGATGGTTTTGGAGCTGGCACATCACCTTCCCACAATTGTTTGAATTTAGTTCTATAGCCCCCCATAGGAGCCTTTAAATGTGTAATTTTTATATTTGCAAAAAAAATAACGTCTTCTCCTTGATTACGAAGTTGCATACCATAATCGATATCTTCCCCATAATTGAATTCGTATACTAAATTGAATGACGCTTTTTTTAATACCTCAGTCTTTAAAAAACTGTTCCCTCCTCCAAAAATTTGAGTTTGTGCGGTTTTTAAATAGGTTTGCTTTTGATTTGGCTGTAAACAGACTGTCGCCCCTACATTTTGTCCTGTAGTTTCTAATTCTTTAAACATATTTTCAAATAATAAGGCATCAAACCTTATATCGTCATCACCAAAAAACACCCAATCACTTTCTACTTGTGCTATTGCCAAATTTCTAGCATTACCAACTCCTTGCTTATTTATAAATGTATGTTTAATTTTAAAAGGCCACTCTTTATTATATAAATAATCTAGTTCTGTAACACTTTCGGGCAAAGCTCCCTGCTCTACTATAATAACGTTTTTGGGTACAATGGTTTGATTAGATAAATCTTTTAAAACATCATATAAATATGTCTTTCGACCAATGGTTGGTATAACTACATCTATTTCCTTTTTTATTCTTTTTTGTTGCGTTGAATCAATCCACTCACTATCAAAACACAACTGAGGTGACAGCTTTTTATAAAAAAGTGCTTTTAATAGTGAAAATACCACAACCTGTTTTTCATAAATTAATAAACATAAACACAAAATAAATAACCATTTTGGTTTATAATGTTGGCTCACAAATTTAAAGAGCATTGATATAGATGCTTTGGGAGCTATATACGTCGAAGTAACTTGCTTTAGAAGTCTAGGTTCTGAATAACAAAACAACCCATTGGGCATCCCTATTTTTGCAATGGAGTTTAAAACATAGTCCAACGAATTATCTTCGGAAACCACAGTTTTAAATTTCAATAATTCTGAACCATAAATAGCGCCAACCTCACTACTCATTAACCATGTTGGAAACTTTACACTTTTATTTACTTTTATAAAAGATGAAAAATCAACGTAGCCAATTTGCTTCGATAAATACTGATCTTTCGTATAAGATATCATCATATTTTTTAAATAAAATACATCTTGAATATCTTCTATATTGAGGTTGTTTTTTTGAGATTTATGACACCAAACTAAAATAGATTTTGGGTATTTAGCTGCCAACATAAATAACGAAGAGCTCATACCTTTCTGTTCAAAGTCATCAACTTCTATCTGCGTTCCTCTTTCTACTTTTAAAACCTTATCGTTATTATGATATACGATTATCATTAGCTATAATTGTTTTGTAAAAATTAACAGATTGTTGAGCGACTATTTTGTGTTCAAACATTTCTTTTACACGTTGTCTTGCGGCCTCTCCAAACTGTTTTTGCTTTTTGGTATCAATTAATAATTCTAAAATACGTTCTGCATATAATTTATGTTGGGTTGGATGCACTAAAAAGCCTTCTTTGTTATCTTCTATCATTTCTTTTGCCCACCCTATACTTGAAGCTACAATCGCTTTTTCTAAAGACATTGCTTCTAACCAAGATACAGGTAAAGCTTCTGCAAATGTAGGAAACACACAAACTGTGGCTTCATTAATTAATTTTTGAATTTTGGAATACTTTACTTCTCCTAAATATCTTACTTTTTTTATGGCTGTATTCGTAAACAAGGATTGCATCAACGCCCATGTAGAAGGTAACCCTGTCCTGACATCTCTACTATCTTTTCCTACCAACACGAGTTCTACTTCTGTATTCGATTTATTAATTAAGTTAAATATTTCTGGCAACTCCAAAAGTCCCTTTTTTCGAATTAACGTTCCAAAATAAAGAATACTATGTTTTTTATTTTGACACTCTTTGGGTTTAAATAATGTAAGGTCAATTCCATTAGGTATTACCGTAAACTCTCTATTTAAATTTAATAATTTGTTTGTCAACTCTCCCGTAAAAGCACTCACACTAATAATACCATTAGCCTGCTTTAGTGCTCTTTTTTCTAAGAGCTTATTTTTAAATTTCACTTTACGATGATCTAAATAACAAAAATAGGTGTCACTACCATGTTCTCTAATCACCAAAGGGCATTTTGGTTTCACAAAGGCCGAAAAACCTGTCCAATCTGGAGTTTCTATAATATCAATTTTTTCTTCTTTATATAATACATTAATCAATCGTTTTACTTTTATTTGAGTTAAGACAAGTGATAATCCCTTTATTTTTATATTTTTTATTTTATAAAACTCAATATTTTCTTCTGTAAAATAATCGTCTTTATCTTGCCCATATACTAAAACACTAACTTCATGTCCTAAAGCAACTAATGCTTTAGATAAACTTAAAAGGCTTGTTCCTATTCCTCCTGATCTTCCCGTTTTAGAATGCGGATACTCTGGTGTTAAAAATCCAATTTTCATAAACTTAAAAGTGCTAAATGCTTATCGACCATCTTATTTATAGAAAACTGTTTTTCTATTTGTGTTCTTGTATTAATCGTAATACTTTTTTTTCCAGTAATTAATGCTACTGTTTTTTTTTGTAACTCTACTACATCTTGCGCCTTCACAATAAACCCATTTTCATCATTAAATACAACTTCTGTATTTCCCCCTACAGGAGTTGTTATAACTGGAACATTAGCGGCCAAACTCTCTAAAATAGACAAACTAAAACACTCCATATGTGTTGGCTGAATTAAATAGTCATACTTTTGATATACATTTTTTAAACTTGAACTATTGCCTTTAAAATTAAAAACTAATTCTAATTTGTGTGATTTTACTAAGTCCAATAATGTCGACTTATAAGGGCCATCTCCATAAACATCTATTTTTAAATTAGTTTTTAAATGCTCTGGTAATAGATGTACTGCATCAATTAAATCTTGAATACCTTTTGAATACCTCAGATGTGAAACTACTATAAATTTCGGATTTACTTTACGGCGTGCTTCTTTTTTAGGTATGATATCATCTATTAAAACACCATTATAAATGGTTTCTACTTTATGTTTTAAAAACCCTCCAAAATCTTTTAAAATGGCATGACTTGTATATTCTGAAACTCCAATAAATCGATCTATATGTTTACCATACAACATCCCTTTTAATCGTTTTTTAATTCGTTTCTTAAAAGGATAACCGTTTAATGGTCTTGGATTATGATCTACAGCTATTATCCTTCCTTTTTTTTGAAGTCTTTTTATATCTGCAAAAAACGAGGTGCATAATTCTACAAAATGTGTAATTATGTGTGTGTACTGTAATTTTACAGTCTTTAATCGTGTTATAACCGCTTGCTCTAAACTTGTGTTTTCTGCTGAAAACATATTGAATTCGTGATAATCTCCATGAGTAGATGTATTAGGAAAAAACCAATCAATTTTTACACCTTGCGCTTTACATACACCATTAAAAGCCCAAAAGAAGTAATCCATCCCTCCTACACGATCTTCTAAAAGTTTGTAATCACATATTACTGCTATATGTTTACCTTTTAACTCCATTCCCTTAAACGCTCTACAAATTGTTTACTGGTGTCTCTTAAAGGTACTCCTATTTGTTGATCTATAAAACCCTTTCTATTTATTTTATCATAATCATTTTCTAGATAGGCTTTAATTGCCTCAATTAATTCTGATTTTGTTTTTACAACTTTAGACGCTTTACTATCTACTAGTTGCTTTATATGTGCATAACCTAAAAACCGTTGGTCGTCGTATAGATTATTGGAAGCATTTCCAAAAATTGGATTAATAACAGGCTTATTAAACAACATAAAATCTAAACTCATTGTGGATAACATATTTATGTTTAGATCTGAATATTCTAATAATGCTCTTAAATCTTTTACATCTTCTAAATTTGGAATTCGTTGAGACCAAGCTTCTTGATGATTGGCTCTTACTTGCTCCCATTTTGGAAAATCCCAGGTAATAAAAGGAAACCTTTCTACTAATTCCTTAAAACGAATTGGGTCTTCGGCTGGAGATGTTCTAACAATAATATTAACGGGTTCTATCAATTTTCCCTGAATCGCTTTCGCTATCGTTGTAATATACAGCTCATCATTTTTACTTGTCGATATATCTCCACAACTAAAGCAAATGGTTTTTAAACTAGCTTTTAATTTAAACCTGTCAATAAATGCTTCTTTGGATATTTTGTACGTATCCATAACATAAGGTACAAATTGTGGTGTACCAACAACCTTTACTTTATCTCCTTCTATAGAGCTATAAAATTGTAATAAGTCGATTTTCATAACATCACTCCAAACCAAATAAAAATCAAAATTAGATGCCATACGTCCTTTAGAAGCCAGATTATCCCAACTAAATATGAACGTCGACGTTTTTAATTTCATTTGCTGTGCTGCATAAACTAACGGTGCAATATAAGGAGGACGTTGGTGTGTAAAACATAATATACTAAACTGTTCCTTTTTTAGAATGGTATTGTACGATTTTGTAATATCGTGTGATGCAAATGTTGCGTTTTGCATCCTCTGAAACTTTTGAATTGTTTTTTCTGAATGGAATAATGCTGTTACTTTATAAATACATCGTGTTGCATAACCTCTACTTGTTTTTAATTTCGAAGTATTTGTTTTTAAGTTATCTTGAATCCCTAAATTTCCTTTTTGATGTAATTTAAGATGCGCTATTTCTTTGGCTTTTCTAAAAAACCATGTTTTAAAACGTTCTTCAAATACATCTAATTCTATTATACGACAATTGGTATGCACTTTATATACCTCTTTAGGTAAACATGATAAAATAACAACATCATCAAATTTATGCTTTGCATGTTCTAAAAAATCACTTAGAATAAAATTTCTAAACCCTATACCATCGGTAATAACTAAACCTAATTTTTTCATTACAATTCTTTAAATTGTTTTTGATGATTAGTACTCCAAAAGCGCTTCAATTGTAGTGCTTCTATAAATCCCTCTGCACTATTTCCCTTACCAAATTCTGAAACCTCAAACTGTTTAACTTGTTCTACCTGAGCAATACTTTCTAAAATATCGGCAACTTCATAATCTGTATTTATAATAGAAGGGTTCGACATTACTCTGTTTTGTTGACGTGAGCCTATATTAATCGTTGGAATACCATAATAAGGAGCTTCTCTTACTCCTGCACTACTGTTTCCTATAATACTTTTAGCGTGTTTTAATAGCGTTAAAAAATATTCGAATCTAATGGATGGAAATACTCTAAAATTAGGATGATCTATAATATCATTATAGGCTTCTAAAATTGCTCGACTTCCTAAATCGTTATTAGGATAAATTACAACATAGTTTTTTTCACTTTCTAAAAGGGCTTTTACAAATGCTTTTGCATAATGTCCCATTTTATCATTTTCTGTTGTTACGGGATGAAACATGGCCACGGCATAATTATCGAATGTTATATCATAGTATGTTTTTACCGTTTGTAAGTCTGGAAGCGTATTAGAGAACATAATATCTACATCTGGAGATCCAATACTAAAAATTGATTCAGATAATTCTCCCATTTGCTCTAATCGTGCTTTAGCTTTTCTATTTGCTACAAAATGAATATGACTCATTTTACTAGTGGCATGACGCATTAGTTCGTCTATCGTCCCAGACAATTCTCCTCCTTCTACATGGGCAACTAAAATATTATTTAAACTTCCTACTATAGCACCTGCCAACGCTTCTACACGATCCCCATGAATAACTATTAAATCTGGTCCTACCGTTTTTACAAATTCTGAAAAACCTGTTATGGTTTTTGCTAATGCTAAATCCATACTAGTTTCGTCTGTATGGTTTTTAAACGTAGAAATATTTTTAAACCCACAGCGTTCCACTTCTATAAGTGTATAGCCATAAGTTTCTATAAGGTGCATACCTGTAACAAAAATATGAGTTTCGAAATCTTGATGTGTTTCAAGAATTTGAATTAAGGATTTCATTTTCCCAAAATCGGCTCGAGTTCCTGTAAGAAATACTATTTTTCTTGTTTTATTCAATATCCTCCAAAGTTAGTTGTTGGTCATTTTCTATATGGCGTGTTGCTTTTTTGCCTATAATACTTTCGAATTTGTCTGCCAAAATACCTCCTGTTCCTGGTCGCTTTACCCAAATATTATCTTTGGTAAAAACTGTTCCCTTTTCTATTTTAGAGATACTGCATACAGTTGCAAATGCAAAGTCTATAGTAACCTGCTCCTCTTTTGCTGGTTCTTTTGTACCTCCTCGCATTACGGCTATTTCTTTACTATCTTTTATTAAAGCATTGCATGTACTTTCATCCATACTGCAAACAATATCTGGACCTTGTCGTTGCATGTGGTCTGTAAAATGACGTTCTAAAATAGATGCACCTAAGGCTACCGAGCCCAAACAGGCATTATTATTTATAGTATGATCACTTAATCCATAAACTTTATCTGGAAAGGCATCATGTAATGCCATCATTGCCCCAAATCGAACCAAATGACTTGGTGTTGGATATAAATTTGTAGTATGTAAAAGTGCTACTGGTACTTTGTGTTTATCAAAAACAGCAACTGCTTTTTTTACACTTGCTATAGTATTCATTCCTGTACTTAAAATAATTGGCTTTCCAAATTGTGCAATATGCTCTAATAAAGGATAATTATTACATTCTCCAGAACCAATTTTATATGCTGGAACATCAAATCGTTTTAACCGTTCTGCCGCTGCTCTAGAAAAAGGGGTTGATATAAAAATCATACCTTGACTTTCTATATAATTCTTTAATTCTAATTCTTCGGCTTCATCAAGTGCACACCGTTCCATAATGTCATAAATTGAAACCTCAGCATTTCCAGGAATAACCTCCTTAGCAATACCACTCATTTCATCTTCTACAATATGCGTTTGATGCTTTACCACCTCAACACCTGCTCTTTTAGCAGCATCAACCATATCTTTAGCTACTTTTAATGAGCCTTCATGATTAATACCAATTTCTGCAATGACTAAGGGGGGATAATCTAATCCTATTTTTCGTCCTGCTATTTCTATAGATGGGTTATTCATTATTATTTTTTTTATACATAAATTCTGCAAAATCAAAATCTAATTGCGTATCAATATCAATACATCCAAAGGGATGCTCCACGATAAATGGTAGCGCATCTTTAGTTATAATTGTATCATTTAAAATAGCTTGTGTTTTTACAATATACAACAATCCATTTTCATAAAATTGAGGTTCTAAATCTTGACTTCGTTGTCCTATTGTATAATTCATCGGATAAAATACTCCGTCTATAATTGTACCCAACTTACTATGATTCATTGAAACTGTAAATAGGCTCTCGCTGTTATTTTTCACAAAAGCTCCAAAAGATTCTATAAGGAGGTTACTAGGGCGCAATGGATTTGTTGCTTGTAATAAAATCACATTTTCAACGTCTTCATTAATTGATTCTATAACATGTTTTAAGGCTGTTACGGTAGGCTCTAAATCTCCAGATAATTCCTTTGGCCTATCTATTACTAATGCTCCAAATTTTAAAGCTGTCTTTTTTATCAAAATATTATCTGTAGAAACATAAATAGCATCGATAAAATCATGTTGTTTGGCATAATTTATACTATGTACGAGTAACGGAATACCTCCTAATAACTTTACATTTTTGTTAGGCAATCGTTTAGAACCTCCTCGAGCTGGTATGATGGCAATAGTTTTCATTTAAAACTTTAATGCTGATATATTATTTATTTTAGATCTGATATCTTTATGAATTGGTTTACGATACTTTAAAATTCTTGGTATATTAATTAGCACCTCAAATATTGATTTGATAAATATCTTAAAATACGTAAAATCCATCACTCCATATTTCCTAAAATTATGAAAAAACAACTTCCCTATTTTAATAAATGGAAAAGGATAATAAACCATATAATAATAGGCACTGTTTTTTAATTGTTTTCCAAACCTAAAATAATTCTGTCTTTTTAACTTACGACTTACAATATCTACTCTATGGTTAACAGTTACTCTATTAGAAAACAAAATATCATATCCATTCTCTATAACTTCTACAGAAACACAAGATTCTTCTCCATAGATATCAATCCATACGGGAAACCCTCTAGTTTCTTCATAAACGTCTTTCCGTATGGCAAATCCACAACCAATAAATTCCTTTGTATAATATTCTTGTTTATTTACTTTTAGTTTATTTTCAATATCCTTTTCACCACAAAAAATACCTTTCAATTCTCTGTAAGCGATAATACCAACATTGGGATATAACTCAAAAATTTTTGATGTTCTTTCTATAAAATCGTTATGTAAAGGGTGTGCATCATCATCTAAACCAATTAAAATATCACCTTTAGCATTTTTATAGAGTCTTTGTCTTGCTGCCGAAGCTCCAATAGACACATTCGAAACATACCATTTCACCCATTCATATTCTTTTATTAAAGCCTCTGAATTATCTATACATCCATCAAGAAAAATTAAAACTTCATGCACACTAAGACTAATCATACTGTATAGTACATCTAAAGTATACTTGAGTTCTTCTTTTCTATTTTTAGAAACAATAAGAATTGTTGCTTGCATCAAAATTTACTTGTACTACTTTAAATTGGTTAATATCTCTTTTAAAAAACCATGAGAAACATAACGTTCCAAGTCTGGTCTATTTAGTTGTAATGTCTCTTTATTTTCTTCCCACAATGTATAAAGTTTTTTTATATTATTTGCTATATCATCTACGGCATCTATTTCTGCCCAATAGGGATACGTTTCGCCTAGTAACCTTTTTGTTTCACTATTAACTGGACCTAACAAAAGTATTGGTTTATTGCTATTCACACAATGCGGAAATTTACCTGGTAAAAATGGACTTATTTCAGATTTGGCTTCTAAAATAATATTTACTGCTGTTTTATGTTGTAAAAACTGAATTTCTAAAAATGACTTATTGGTCTTAAAAACAAAAATTTGAGCAATTTCCGTTTGAGCTTCTTCTAATGCTTTTTCATGATAACTAGCATTTCCTATTAACGATAGTTTTGCATTTTTTTTAGCATTGGGATTACGTTCTAAAAATAGCTTAAACCCCTCTATTAGACCTTCTGGAGACCGTTGTTTCATTAAATTACCAGCATGTAACAAATTAAACTTAGAACTATCAAAATAAGGTAAGGGATATGCTTTACTCGTATCGAAATTGGTATTTTGATGTGGAATTACAATTCCTGTATTTAAAAAATTGGAAAAATAATTTCCCATCCATTCTTTTAATAATAGGCTTGGAAAAGCGGAATACTTCGCTTTTTTTGAAACTTCCCGAAAGAATCGTTCTTTATGTTTATGCCCTGGTTCTATCCACTCGTATGGTGGAGGGTAACAATTAAACGGATAAGGATCATGCACATAAGCCATCCATTTATTATGAAATTCAGGATATTTTAAAACTGCATAATGTGTTCTAAAACTAGCACCTTTACTTAAGGTTAACACCAAATCAATTTCTAATTTAACACCTTTTAATCTTTTTAAAATACTTTTTACATCATTAAAATATGTAAACGAAAAGCCTAACCAATTTTCTATTAAACGATGGACACTAACTCCTGTGATTCTTGTAAATACACGTTGACTTCGACTTAAAATGTATAGCAAATTCCATTTTATCTCATTAATTAAAAAACACTCAAGGTCTTCTATCTCTACATTTTTATAAGAATAATGATATACCGTAACATTAAACCCTGCTTTTTTAAGGTTTAAAATTAAAGCGACATTGGCTTTAGCTCCGCTGCTATCATCGACATCAATTGAATCTACAAGAACTAGAATATTTTTCATTACTTATTTATACACTTTTTTAAAAACGCCACAATTTTCTGACTTGCCTTACCATCTCCATAAGGATTTGAATTCACATTTTTAATCCTTTTTAAATATAATAAATCGTTTGCTTTATTTATGATTTTAGCTTTATTCGTCCCTACTAAACACAGAAAACCAGCTTTAACACCTTCTGTTCTTTCTGTTTTTTCTCGTGTTACCAGCACTGGAATATTAAATGATGGCGCTTCTTCTTGAATACCTCCCGAATCTGTTATTATAAGATTAGATTTCCCCATTAACCACACAAAATTCACATAATCTAATGGATCTATTAAATGGATATTTGTAATGTTAGAAAGCATTTCGTATACTATTTTCTTTACGTTAGGGTTAAAATGTACTGGATATATTATTTCGACTGCTTTGTTTTTTGATATTTCTAAAAGCGCTTCACACAAATTTTTAAACCCCTCTCCAAAACTCTCTCTTCTGTGTCCAGTAACTAAAATGATATCTTTTTTAAAATCTACTTTCTTACTTAATTCCTCTGAAAAAGATGGTTTATATCCATTTTCAATTTTATCTATTGTAAACAATAACGCATCTATTACCGTGTTTCCTGATAACACAACCTTCTCTTTATTTATACCTTCATCAACCAAATTATTAAAAGCCTTTTGAGTGGGTGCAAAATGAAAATCGGCAATTCTTGCTATAAGTTGTCTATTTAATTCTTCTGGGAAAGGTGATTTTTTATTATAAGTTCTCAATCCTGCTTCTACATGCCCCACTTTTATAGCACAATGAAATGCCGCTAATGCTGCCATTGATGATGTTGTTGTATCTCCATGAACTAAAACCAAATTTGGTTGAAATTCAAGTAATACCCTTTCTACTTTAGATAAAATTGAAGCACTTAAACTATTTAAAGTCTGATCATGTTTCATTATATCTAAATCAAAATCTGCTTGAATCTCAAAAAAACGAAGTACTTGATCTAACATCTCTCGATGTTGGGCTGTTATACACAACTTAACCTCTAAACCTATTTGTTTTTTTAGTTCATAATAAAGTGGCGCCATTTTTATGGCTTCTGGTCGTGTTCCTAAACAAATAAGTATTTTCAAACTTTATTTTTTTAAATTTTTCTTATAAAAAACCCACAGTGGATATAAACAGAATTTTATCCCATAAAACAACTTTACCTCCTTTTTGGGATTAGAAATTGTAAAAATACTTTGTAGCAATTTAAAATCTCTAAAAGAAATGGCTAAATTTAAGAGATAGCTATAGCTATTAGGGTATAGTAGGTTCTTTTTTTTTAAATTAAAAACCACCAATTCTATAGCTTTCTTTTTTGACGCTACCCGTTTTCCCGATTTACTCCAAAACTCTCCTGTATTAGATGCATCATGTTTTCTATTATAATACAGTATTTTATCGATGACTACCCCTTTAATTTCTTCACTTAAAATTCGAGAATAACATTCCCATTCTTCGGCATACATCAAACTTTCATTAAATCTATGTTTAACAAAACACTCTTTTTTCCACAAAACGGTACAAGAAGCAAAAGGTATTTCATTTGTAATTACTTTGTGTAAAAACGTTTTGTCTATTGTTTCTAATTTAAAGCTTAATTTATGATCGATTATATTGTAATTAAACTGTTTAGAGAACGATTTTTTCTGATAATTACAGAACGCTATTCTTTTTGTTTTTTTTAAAATGGACAAACAAATTTCTAAATTAAGAGGATGTACTACATCATCGTCATCAAAAAAAATAATATACGCTCCTTTGGCAGTATCTATACCATAATTTCTTGCTCCTGAAAGTCCTTTTTTATAGGTTTTGGGTCTTTTTAAAAAACAAAATCTATTATCCTTTTCTAAAATTGGAGTGATTACATTTTGAGTGTTATCCGTTCCACCATCATCAATTATTAAACACTCCCAGTTTGTAAAACTTTGATTTTGTATGGATTGCAGGGCTTCTAAAATATACTTATCCCTATTATATGTCGCCATTACAATACTAACTAAATTCATGGCAGTATTCATAAAAACAAGCGTTTAACAAATTTTAAAGGTTTTAGCACGAACGCCCCTATTCTATACTCTAAATGATTTTCTTTTTTTATTTTCTCTTGCTCCTCTCGCTCTATCTTACTTAATAAAAATGTAATGAACGACTCATAATTATCGACATATACATCTTTATGTTTTAAGTAAATATATTCTAATAAATTATATTTATTCTTATTAGCTCTAGATGTTGTAGACCCAAATCGTTGTCTATAATTAAAAAGTGGTTCTTTAATAACAAAAGCTTCACCTCCATTTTTTAAAAGTCTAATAAAATATTCCCAGTCTTCAAACCCGCTACGCATGGATTCGTCATAACCATTAACAGACTCCCAATCTTGTTTTTTAAACATTGAAGTTCCTAATACCTCATTTGATACCAAAAAATTCTTTAACTCACCTCCTTTGGGTTCAAATATTCGATTTTTAAGGTTGTTACCTATTAATTTCGCATAACAACTGACTACTTTTATATTTTCTTCGTTCTCAAAAATTTGTATTGCCTTTTCACTAAAAGTAGGTTCAAAAAAATCATCACTATCCAAAACTAAAATGTACTCGCCTTTTGCATGTGCTATTCCTAGATTTCTAGCTGAACTTTGACCTTTATTTTCTTGAGTTATCAATTTGGTTAGTTTTGGCTTTAATGTTTCCAAAACTAGTTTAGTTGCTTTGTTAGATCCATCATCTACAACAATTACTTCTTTATTCTGGTATTTTTGATTAAGAGCCGAGTGCACAGATTGTTCAATATATTCCGCATCATTATAACACGGTATTATAATCGATACCAATACCTTTTCTACTGCCTTCATTCTTTTTCTTTTAATCTAATAACCAACCTCTTAAAAACCAATAAAATAATTACTAAATCTATTGTACTTTTGTCTTGACTAATGCCTAACGGCTAAACTATAAAATTACGCCTCAAATTCAAAAGATTACATCAATGGAAATTAATTATATCATTCTTGCTCACAAAACACCATTACAAGTTCTAAGGCTTATTGATAGACTTGATTCTCCTAAATCAAATTTTTACATTCATATTGACAAAGGCTCCGATATAACACCTTTTTTAAATATTTTAATTAAGAATAATATTCATTTTTGCGAAGACAATAATAGAGAATATGGTACATGGGGAGATATTGGTATTGTTAAAGCTACTATCTATACTCTAAAAAAAATCATAAATGATGGAAGACATGGTTATTGTGTGTTACTAAGTGGGCAAGATTATCCATTACAATCAAATTCACGTATTAGTTCCTTTTTCGAATCAAATTATGGCACCTGCTTTATGGAAACATTCTCCATACCGTTTAAGGATTGGGCTAATAATGGTGGTCTAGATCGCTTAAATCAATACAAAATTAATCTTTCAAATAAAAAACAAGATTTTATTCAACTTCATTCTGTTTTTAATAGAGGATTTTATAAAAGACAATCTTTCGGAAAAATAAACAAACTACTGAAAACAAAGCGATATTCTGATTTAACAAAAATTTTACTTACTAGACAACCTCCTATTCCTATAAAACCATTTGGTGGAAGTCAATGGTGGGCACTTCCTATCGAAGTTATTTCATTAATCTTGAACTTTATTGACGCCAATCCCGAATATATAAGCTACCATGAAAACACACTCCTACCTGATGAAATATTTTTTCAAAGTATTCTAGGACATTTAAAGCAAACCAATAATCTTGTTATTAGACCTAATGCAACTTATATTAATTGGAAAAGAAAAAACACACCATTGCCAGTCACTTTTACCGAAAATGACTTTTTTGAGCTTAAAAACGTTTCTAAGAAAAAACTATTTGCTAGAAAATTTGACATCGATATTGACCATAAAATATTAGATAAAATTGATTTAGAACTATTACAGTAAATCACTTCTTTCCTTTAGATTTATTTAAAAAAAACTCTCCTTTTTTCATAAAAAACGCCGATAATAATGATACTAAAAACCAAAACACATTTTTAAAAGCCATTACCTTTTTTACTTCTTTGCCAATAAAAAAGGTATGAGATGAAATTCTTTTTTCTTTAGCTAAGTAAAAAGAAATATTCATTAATCCATTTAAATAATCTTTCCTTACATTTTCACTTATCTTATCAACAATATCTAAATAGGTATACACCTTATTTTCAAGTAACTCCAAATTAAAAGCCACTTTTGTTTTGTTCATACTCATTTGGATTGAATTTGAATGTAATCTTCTATGAGTTAATACCGTATCAATATATTTCCCATTAGTTGATATTAATAACATTTTACAGAAATAATTGTAATCTTGCCATGATTTAAGCCTCTCGTTGTAAATCACTTTTTCCGCAAGGGTTTTACTTAACATAACATCATAGGTATACCAATGTATTTTCCTTAAAATAAAATCTTCAGCTCTAATACCATATTCTGGTATCACATAGTTGTATGGTTTATGCAATTTGCTTCCTTTAAAATTAGCTGTTTTTGCAATAACAAAATCGACATTACTGATAATTATATTTTCAAGTTTTAACTCTATATGGTTAGCAACCATTAAATCATCACTATCAAACCATATTACGAAAGCTCCATTACTTTTTTCAAATCCAAAATTACGACTGGCATTCCCTCCTTTTAATCTATTACTAGGGCGTGCATAAGATTTAAAGCGCTGGTCTTTTTTACAATACACTTTTAATACCTCTGGGGTACTATCTGTACTACCATCATCAACTATAATACATTCCCAATTTGTATAGGTTTGTTTTAAAATAGAATTTAAAGTTTCCTTTATTAATTTATTTCGGTTATAAATCGGAATAATAATAGATACTAAAGGTAACGTCATTTTAGGGTTTGATTTAAAATTTAATTATCCTTGAACAATTCCATTAGGGTATTCAACTTCATTTCATTATTTAATCGAAGGACATAATCTTCCCTCATTTTTTTCAAGAACATTTCCTTATCATTAAAAGTCATATTTATAATAGCAAGTGCTGAAACACATAATTCTGTAAAATCTTTATTTATTAAATATTGAAAAGCTCCAAAACGTTCTCGCATTGCTCCAATATCATATCCTAAAACAAATCGTCCAGCTGCAACAGCTTCCAACGCTGTAATGGGTCCTCCTTCCCATAAAGATGTCACTAAAAAAACATCTATCTTTTCATAAAACTCATAAGTTTCCGATGGATCAATAAAATAATTATTAAAGGTCACAAAACTTGAAAGTTCAAGTTCTTCTACTTTTTTATATACTTGTTCTTTATAAACATGATCTGTTGCTTCTCCTTGAATAATTAGTTTACAAGCAAAGCCTTTTTTATTATTTAAGAAATCCAAAAGTAAAATCATATCTAATATATTCTTTTCACTTGCAACTCTTCCTAAAAACCCGAATACTAAATTCATGTCGTTCACACATGCTTTTGAAGGAATTTTAAGTAAATCGGATTCATTTGTCACCATAATATCCAAACTAACCATTTGCTTAAAGCCATAAGTCTTAATCCAAAAGTCTTTCTGTTTATTATTAAACACAATAAGGTGACTAAATTTTTTATAAAAATTCCGATAACTATTTGGCAAAATGGTAAATACCCCCATAGTTACCTTACCTATTACTTTTTTGGAAGAAAAAACAGATTTTAATATTGGAAAAAAATAGGAGCTTTTTGTATAAGTTAAAATTAAAAAATTTGAAATAGTAATACTTTTGTATTTCCAATACAAATAGTCAATAATATTATAACTAAACCCCATTTTAGAAAAAAAACGGTTTATAATTTTTACTAGTGAACTTGAAAAAAAAACTGGATATGTAAAAACTTTAATATCCCTATCTCCTAGCAATTTTTCAAAAGGTTGGATATTAATTTTTGAATCTGAAAATATTATTATTCTTTTAAAAAGCTTTTTATCGTAAAGGTAAATAGCATAAGATATTGCTTCAATTTCAGTGCCTCCCACACTTTTTAAATAAGGCGAACAAATTACCAACTTTTTTTTCAAATCACAAATATCTTATATGTTCTAAATCTTTTTTCTATTTGATAACTACCTCTTTTTAAAACTAAAAACATACATCCAAAAAAACACAATTCTGAACTGAGCTTTTTATTATGTGCATATAAAGTTAAAATTAATTTTCTTAAAATATACTTTGAATTTTTTAGGTGATTATTTTCAATCCCTCTAAAGAATAAGTTTATCAAAAGTTTATAATAAAAAGAGACCAATTCTAAATCACTTAGTGCTATACTTCTTTTTAAGTTCTCGACAGCAATAAAACTTTGAGATTCTTTATAATCATGATTATATTTTTTATTTTTAGCAGATTTTGTTTGGTCATGTTGTCGATATAAAAACAATGGTTTATCAACAATTTGATATGATTCTTCAGGTAATTTAAAAAAAATTCTAGAAAAAAATTCCGTCTCCTGCCCTCTTTTTATCTCATTAATAAAAAGTCTTTTCCCTTCTAAAAAGGACTTTTTTATTAATACGGAAGGCGTTAAAATTTGTAAATGCCACAACGCATAATCTTTAAATAAATAACCTTTATTATTTAGTACTATTTCTTTTCTATTCTCTAACCTGTTATTAACATAATACCCAGAACCAATTACCATATTTAAATTAGTGTTTAAAACAGACGTCTTTTCCTTTAAAAATCCCGGAAGCATAACATCGTCGTCATCAAACCAATTCACGTAAGCCCCATTACTCATTTCAAACCCATAGTTCCTGCAATTGTTAGCTCCTTTAAGCATATCCTTAGGACGTCTATAATATTGAAAACGAGAATCTTTTTTTATGTATTTTTCTAATACGTTAGGGGTATTATCTGTACTTCCATCATCTACCACAATACATTCCCAATTAGTATAACTCTGGGAAAGTAGACTATTTAAAGTATCCACAATTAAACCTGCTCTATTGTAGGTAGGAATAATTATTGATACTAAATCTTGCATTTTATTAAAATTTATTTCCAAAAGGGGCTGTATCAAAATCAAGATTATCACTCAAATAACAATACCTATTATAACCTTTTATATGCCCCCCTAAAATTAAATGCCAATCATTAGATATTTCTTTTTCTTCTGATCGATTAGCATCATCCAAAAATACAGCAAATGTTTTGGATATATTATTTTTAAGAAAAGGTATTGCTGAATATCTCGAATAAGGTGTCAAAAACCCTGGAGGTCCATCTACAACTACCAAATCATATTTAAAAGTATCGACCTTAGCTATAGATAAAGACTCTGTACTATACCACTGGTCTTGGCATTCCTTAGATATACCGGAATCTACATTTTTTAAAGGTGCTATTACAATTTTTACGTAATTATCTAAATTCATATTACCTAAAATATTATTTAGTTCTTCTGCCCATTCAGGATTACTCTCTACAGAAAAAAAAGTGGCATCCAAATTATTATTTTTTAATAATTGCGCTATGCAAACTGTTGAATATCCCGAACCAAATTCTATAATATTCTTTCTTTTATTAATAACAATATCATTACAAATATGCAACACTTCTTTTGGAGAAATAGACCAACCTGTAAGTGGGACGAAAACATTATTATCGAACATTTTAAGAAGTTGATTTAAAGCCATTTCATCTTCAATCAATTGATAATTTAAATCTGCTTTTTTATCTAAATTTTTAAATCTATCTTGAAACTCTCGTATTTTCCTTTTAATTCTACCTGTCATAAACCCATATATTTTTTGTTTATAAAATCTAAACTGTGATTTAAACTTTAAACTTTTATAATTAAACTTAAACTGCTTCCTTATAAGCCAAGGATTAATTTCTTTCCCTGCAGCACTATTCGATATATTCTTATCATGAATTACCTGAATCCATTGTGGTAAATTAGAAACTATTTCGTTTTTAACTCCTTTCCATTTATTATGTTCTTGATAATATACACTTTTAACTTGGCTCTTACTAGATACAGTTTCTACTAAACTTATAAAAGGATTTAAATAAGTCGTTACTTGTCTTAAAACAGACTTCTCCCCAATCTCCATAGTATAACCAACTGGTATTTCCAACAAACATGCTCCTTTGAAACTTATATGTTTCTGAATAACTTCTACCGTATTTTTTGCTAAAATATCATCATTGTCTAAACGTGTTGTAATAAGCCATTCTACATTACTTTTCAAAAGTTTTTTATGAAGTTCTTTTGGCATGTTAGTTTCAAAATAATTATACGATTTCTCATACTTTGGAATAAAATTAGCAAAGCTTGAATGCAGCGCTTCGTTCTTCTTTTTGTACTCTGGAGATAATTGCTCATCAAAGTAAACCCACCACTCAAAATTTAAACACGTTTGACTTTTTATAGATGGTAAACAATAATTTTCAAATAAATAAAATCTATCTTTTAACCAATTTTCATCAAGAACAGTATTACCAAGTTTATCACTTTGCCACCTTTTAGAAAGGTTGAATCTTGTAATAATAATATGCTTAAAATTTTCCAATATGATTTTTTTAAGAAAGACTACAATTAACGTTATAATCTGTTAATACCGTTGTATGATTAGAAGTTATCGTGATTGGTGAATTATAAAAAGCACCAGATTCTACTTCAAACCTTAAATATTCCTGAGCATTCTCTTGAACAATATTATTTACCAATAATACATAGGATATAATATACTCACCTGCGACTAATGGGAATTTATCAAAATGAAATGAAATTTTCCCAGAATTTTTAAAGGTCTCAAATCTTAATGAGGAATCTGCTGCAGAACTGCACCACGAAACTCTCTTTCCAAAAATATCATCTATTTTAAAATCCAATCTTAAGGTCTTAAATTCTAAATCATTAATTCTCTTCAATAAAAAATCAATTTGTAAAAATTTACCTGTCATGATATTGGGAGCATTAAATAAAACTTTATCGACAAGAACATTACCTTCACCTGTTTTTATACAAGATTCATTAAGTCCTATCCATTCATTATTTCTAAGATAAAAATCTATTGAAACATTCGTTTCTCCTTGAAAAACCATTTCTCCATTTTCCAATACCAATGATCTCGTACACAAACTCCTAACAGCAGCCATATTATGACTCACAAACAACACCGTCCTCCCTTCACTACGACTAATATCCTGCATTTTACCAATAGCCTTTTTTTGAAATTCGGCATCGCCAACAGCTAATACCTCATCAATTACCAATATTTCTGGTTCTAAAAAAGCGGCTACAGCAAAAGCTAAACGTACGGTCATTCCTGAAGAGTAACGTTTAACAGGTGTATCAATATAACGTTCACAACCAGAAAACTCAATAATTTCATCAATTTTTAAAACGATTTCTTTTTTGGTCATTCCTAAAATAGCACCGTTTAAAAAAATATTTTCACGCCCTGTCATTTCTCCATGAAATCCCGTACCAACTTCTAACAATGAAGCTATACGTCCTTTTGTTTTAATCTCACCGGTAGTAGGACTTGTTACTTTAGAAAGTATTTTCAATAAGGTAGATTTTCCAGCTCCATTCTTTCCAATAATACCAAGGACTTCACCACGTTCTACTTCAAAATTTATATCCTGTAAAGCCCAAACATAATCTGAGTTTCCTTTAGTACTTCTATCATTAGCCTCTCCTATTTTTAAATACGGATCTTCTTTTCCTCTTATTCTATACCACCAACGGTTTAAATCATGACTAATCGTCCCAGTACCAACCAAACCTAGACGGTATTGTTTACTAATATTTTCTGCCTTTAAAATAATGTCTTTCTTCATTAAACAGTATCAATAAATTGTTTTTCGGTTTTATTAAATACAATTAACCCTAATAAAAATACAACGATACTAATAATTGTAGCATAACTTAATTTACTTAAAGAAAAATAACCGACTCCTAATGTCATACTTCTAAATAATTCAACAATCGTCGTCATAGGGTTGTATTCTATAATTAGACCAACCCATTGAGGTAATTTACCATCTGTTACTTTTTCATGAATTAGTGACAAAGGATACATGACTGCAGATCCGTACATCAATAATTGCACACCAAATGCGACTAAAAAACTTAAATCTCTATATTTAGTAGTCATTGATGAAATTATCATACCAAAACCCAAGCCCAATAAAGCCATTACTAAAATAATTAAAGGAAGCCATAATATATTTATCGTTAGTGATGTATTAAAAGCTGTTTCTGTAAAAAAAATAAAGTAAATATAAAAACAAACAAATACCAGTAATTGAATTCCAAATTTAATTAGATTAGACAAAACTGTTGACATAGGCATAATCGCACGAGGAAAATAAACTTTTCCAAAAATACCCTGATTTTTCTTAAACGTATCACTAGTTCCATTTAAACAAGCACTAAAATAGTTCCAAGACGTAATACCTGCTAAATTGAACAAAAACGATGGAATGCCATTCCCTGTTTCAATATTAGCTATATTATTGAATACCAAAGTGAAAATTACAGACGTAAATAAAGGTTGAATAAAATACCATAGTGGCCCTAAAACAGTCTGTTTGTATAATGTAATTACATCACGTTTAACAAACAATAATAGTAAATCGCGATATCTCCAAATCTCCGAAAAGTTTAAATCAATGACACTCTTTTTTGAAGTAATGGTATACAACCAAACATCATTTGTTTCTTTCTTATCCAATAATTAATTATTTAAAACTACTTCTAACTATTCTTTTTAAAAAGAGACTTTACGCTTTTTAATAAACCTGTCTTTTGTTTTGTATCATCATGATACCCATTAGCATAATTACCATAACCATAGCCATAGCCATAACCGTAGCCATAACCATAGCCATATTTAGCCTTTTGATCATAGCCATTATAAATTAAACTAATATTTTTTATTTGTTTAGATTTATATTTTTCATTGATAAAGTTAAGCATTCCTTTCTTTGTATAATCTTGCCTTACAACATACAAAGAGGCATCAACATATTCTAATAATTCTAAAGCATCAGCCACTAAACCAACTGGTGGCGTATCTAGAATAATATAATCATACTTAGTTTTTAAAGTACTTATAAGCTCCCTAAGTTTATCATTTATAAGTAATTCTGAAGGATTAGGCGGAATAGGTCCTGATGTAATGACATCTAAATGTTCAATATCTGTTTTTTGAATCACAGATTCTAACGATTCTTGTCCTATTAAATAATTAACAACTCCTATATTGTTTTTAATTTTGAAATCACCAAAAATCTTTGGTTTTCTAAGGTCTAAACCTAACAAAATTGTTTTCTTACCACTCAAGGCGAAAACTGTTGCTACATTAATAGAACAAAATGTTTTTCCTTCACCACTTACAGAAGATGTTACTAATAATGTTTTTGCGCCTTTTAAATCTTGAGATTTATAAAAATATTGCAAATTAGATCGAATAGCACGAAATGCTTCAGCTACTGCCGACTTTGGTTTTCTATGAACTACTAGATTATTATCTAAAATATTTTTACCTACAACCCCTAAAATTGGAATAGAAGACAATTGCTCAACATCCATTGGGCTATGAATATTATTATCTAAAAAGGTTAAAACAAAAGCTATTAATAAAGGAATTATCAAAGCCACAAAAAAAGCAAAAACATAACGAACATTTAAATTCCTTCCCAAAACCTGAGCTCCTGTATTTTTTGCTGAATCAATTATAAGTATATCTGAAACATTAGACGCCTTTATTATTTCTGCTTCACCGCGTTTAGCCAAAAACACATTGTATGTTTGTTCACTTAGTGTATACTGACGCTCAATAGTTATAAGTTGTTGCTGGTCTTCTGGCAGTTTACTAAATTGATTTTCAACTTTACTTAAATTTCCATTTACAGTTTTAAGCTCTCTTTTTAAACCATTTGCAGCGGCACTTATATTTTCTAAAAGAACATTTTTAAGCCCCTCAATTTGTCTGTTTAAATCATTAAATACAGACGCATCACTTCTAACAGAATATTGCAGTTTTGATTTTTGTACAGACAACTCATTTATTTTAGAAACATTATTTAAAATATTAGCATCTGCTATTCCTGCAATTGAAGGCGCAGGTATATCTGTAAACGAACTACTAGACAACAAATAGTTTTTAAGATTAGAATAGTAATTTAATTGTCTGTTTATTTCATCTTTTTCAGCATCTAACTTAGTTAGTTTTTCATTTAACAAAACACTCTCTTCATCAAGACTGAATATTTTATTTTTCTTTCTATAATTATTTAATGCTTCTGCATTATCAGACAACTCCCCTTTAACCCTTGATATCTGTTCATCTATAAAATCAATAGCATTGGTAGCATATTGGTTTTTTCTATTTAGTTGATCTTCACTTAAAACAGTAACAAGCATGTTTAAATAATCGACAATTTTCTCCGTATTTTTATCTATAAGAGTAATATCTAAAATTGGAGAGCTTTTAGAATTAACTATTGAAGTTCTACCTTGGTAACTAGCCACGACACTATCAAAACTACCAAGTTGAACAAAATACGTTTCTCCCGAAATAACGTTTCTATTTTCTTGAAGTTTTATAACACCTTTTAAAAAGGGAAGGTTTATTGGTTCATCAAATTTAAATTGCTTTTTAAAAACCCCAACAGGGACATCAACTCTAGACAATACTTTGCTAATATAATTCTGTGTTGTAGCAACTGTACTTTGAAAATCTATTTCTAACTCAAAAGAATGCGCATCTAAAAAAGTAACTTTTATAGGAACATTTATTAATTGCGGAAAATTATAATCATGATTAAACCTAAAAGGCGCTGCTTTATAAATATCCTGTTTCCTAAAACGCCCCTGTTTTAAATAACTTTTATAAAACTCTGTTCTCTCAACAACTTTTTCATGATGCGAACGCGATTTAAGTGTCACAATCATGGTTTGTATTTTAGAGGTAACACCTCCCCAATTAAATGTTAAACTTGCATTTGATGTAAACAAAGGATTACTATCATCTTCAATAGAAATTTTAGTTCCCAAACGATATGAAAACTCTTCTCTAATATTTTTTTGATATACATAAAAAACGCCTAAAGCTAATAGTAACAAAAAAAACTTCCAATAGCTTAAAGCTCTAAATAAAAACTTCTTTATATCAAAACTACTAGCACTAGATTCAGAAACTTCAAATTCTTCAATCATAATTTAAATTTAAAGATTTCTAGTTAAAAAATAAGTAGACACTAACACCGAAAAAATAGAAGCAATTGTTGTTAATGTTTGCGTAGCAGTTTCTCCTGCACCAATAGCTTTACGTTTTAATGGTTTTACTAAAATCATATCATTAGGCTGAATATAATAAAACGGTGACTGCATAGCGACAATATCTGTTAAATCTATGTGGTGTATTTTTTGTCCTTGTGGGTATTGTCTAATTACCAACACATCGGTTCTATCTCCTGTTGTTTTTATATCACCTGCATTAGCCAAAGCTTCAATAATATTAACACGATCTTGAAACAATGTATAGACACCGGTTCCTCCTACTTCTCCTGTTACAGTGTAACGAAGACCTGCTAATTTTACTGTAACAAAAAGTTCTGCTGTATCTTTAAAGTATTGAGATAACAATTCACTTTTCACTTTATTTTCAATCTCTTCAATTGTAAATCCAAGTACATTAATACTTCCTAAAACGGGGAATTTTATATTACCATGCAAATCTACTGTAAACCCATTAAAATAAAGCTGTGCCTGACCTTGAGTTGTATTTGATCCAGTTGTTTCAATGGGATTAAATATAGCCGTTAATTCATTATCTAAAGCCTTAACATTAATACTTAAAATATCATTTACTTGAATTCTATATGGTTTTGATAATTCTTTTACAACTAATAAACTATCAGAAACAGTTCCTTTATCTTGTAAATAAACAACATCTTTATTAGTTATACATGATGAAAACAGAATACTAATTACCAAACAAATAACTAAGAAAAACTTTTTTAACATAGAGAGATTTGATTTATCACAAATATAAGTTTTCATCGTGAACAATAAAACTTATAGTCTGTTTTTTGGTTTTTTATCCGTTATTTGCAAAAAACATATCCATTGAATTACTTAACAGTAGAAAATATATCAAAATCTTACGGCGAGCTAACCCTTTTCGAAAACATTTCATTTAGTGTTCATAAAGATCAAAAAATTGCTTTTGTAGCCAAAAATGGCACAGGAAAAACATCCATTTTAAATATTCTTTCTGGTGACGATGAATCGGATTCTGGCAATGTAACCTACAGAAAAGGCATTGTTGTATCAGTCTTATCTCAAGACCCTAAATTTGATAGTAATCTAACTATTGAAGAAACCATTTTTGCTAGCGACAACCCTATTTTAAAAGTTATTTCGAACTACGAAAAAGCGCTTTTAAACCCTGATGATTCCGATGCCTACCAAGAAGCATTTGAAGCCATGGAACAACATCATGCCTGGGATTTTGAAACGCTTTACAAACAAATACTTTTTAAACTAAAACTCGAAGATTTAAGTCTAAAAGTAGGCGTGCTTTCGGGCGGACAAAAAAAACGTCTAGCGTTAGCAAACGCATTAATAAACAAACCCGATTTACTAATTCTTGATGAGCCAACAAACCATTTAGATTTAGAAATGATTGAATGGCTTGAAGCGTTTTTTGCGAAAGAAAACATGACACTTTTTATGGTAACGCATGATCGCTACTTTTTAGAACGTGTTTGTAACGAAATTATAGAATTAGACGCAGGACAACTATACAACTACAAAGGAAACTACTCCTACTACCTTGAAAAGCGAGAAGCCAGAATAGAATTAGAAGCAACTGAAGTAGGCAAAGCAAAACAACTTTTTAAGAAAGAACTAACCTGGATGCGTCGTCAACCAAAGGCTAGAACTACAAAATCTAAATCTAGAATTAATGATTTTGCCGATATAAAACACCGCGCACACCAACGTAGAAACGACCATGAAGTTCAGTTAGAATTAAACATGGAACGCTTAGGTAGCAAAATTTTAGAATTCCATAAAGTATCAAAAGCTTTTAAAGACAAAACGATTCTCGACAATTTTAACTACATGTTTCAAAGAGGAGAACGTGTTGGTATTATTGGAAAAAATGGCACAGGAAAAACCACCTTTTTAAATATATTAACCGAAACCTCTAAACCAGATTCAGGAAAAGTAATTAAGGGAGATACTGTAAAATATGGGTATTACACTCAAAACGGTATTACTATAAAGCCAGAGCAAAAAGTTATTGATGTTATAAAAGAATTTGGCGATTATATTCCACTAAAAAAAGGCAAGCAAATTAGTGCGCAACAACTTTTAGAACGCTTTTTATTCAGTAGAAAAAAGCAATACGATTTTGTTGAAAAACTAAGTGGTGGCGAACGCAAACGATTATACTTATGTACCGTTTTAATTCAGAATCCTAATTTTTTAATTTTAGATGAACCTACAAACGATTTAGATATTGTAACTCTAAATGTACTTGAAAGTTTCCTTTTAGATTTCCCTGGTTGTATTATAGTGGTATCTCACGACAGGTATTTTATGGATAAAGTAGTCGATCATCTATTGGTTTTTAAAGGCGATGGTGTTGTTGAAGATTTCCCTGGAAATTATACAGATTATAGAGTTTATGAAGATAGCCAGCCTGTAATTTCTAATACATCTACTGAAAACAAAAAAGATAAGAATGCTTGGAAAAAGAACAATGAAAACAAATTATCTTACAATGAAGAAAAGGAACTTAAAAATATTGAAAGTAAACTAAAGTCTTTAACTTTTGATAAAAAAGAATTAGAAAATAAATTCAATAATCCAGATTTATCTCAAGACGAGATAAACGAGTTATCTCAAGCATTACAAAAAATTATTGATACTATGGATGCTAAAGAAGAACGCTGGTTTGAGTTATCATCTAAACTTGAGGAATGAAACAGTATGCAGTCTCAGTTTTTAGTAAAAACATTATAAGTTCTAGTGAAATATTTTGTATCGAAAAATAATTTTGTAAAATGTTTTATCAAGCTACCCAATACATAAAGTTTCTTTTAAAATCTACCAATCAACATGGTGTACACTCTCCTTTTGTTTATGATTTGGTAACTAAATGTTTTTATAACAAGTTAAAATACACTGCTTACAAAAACATTTTAAACTACAAAAAAGAGCTCCTACAAAATAGTAGCAAAATAAAAGTAACCGATTTAGGAGCAGGATCACAAGTCATGAAACAACAAGAGCGTACTGTTTCAGCAATTGCAAAAAACGCTGGCACCACTAATAAACGAGCTAAGCTTTTATACAGGATTATTAATTACTTTAAACCAGAAAACACATTAGAACTAGGAACTTCTTTAGGTATTGCAACACATGCCATAAGTTTAGGTAACACAAAAAACAACATTACAACTATTGAAGGTTGCCCAAATACTTCTAAATTTTTAAAAGAAAATTTAAAAAAGTTTGAAGTAAAAAATGTTAATCAAATTACTGGAGATTTCACTTCTGAAATAGAAAAATTAACTTCTAATAAATACGACCTTATTTTCTTTGATGGCAATCATCAAAAAGAAGCAACTTTAAATTATTTTGAAGTCCTTTTAGAAACAGCTCACAACGATTCTGTTTTTATTTTTGATGATATTTATTGGAGTAAAGAGATGACTGAAGCTTGGGAAAGCATCAAAAAACACCCAAAAGTTACCGTTACTATTGATACTTTTTTCTGGGGATTTGTCTTTTTTAGAAAAGAACAGGTTAAGGAGGATTTTATTATTAGAGTTTAATTGTCATTCATGCGAAAACAGGACTCTATTCTTGGTTTCTATTATGAATTTCTGTTTCTATAAGAATAACAAAAGCAATCTGAAATTGAGTGCAAAAACTTTTAATTTTCAACTTATAACTTTTAACTTCGTAACATGAAAATCTATACCAAAACAGGAGATAAAGGTACCACTGCATTATTTGGTGGCACACGTGTACCAAAGCATCATATTCGTATTGATAGTTATGGAACCGTTGATGAGTTAAACTCGCATTTAGGCTTAATTCGCGATCAAGATATCAACCCACATTACAAAGACTTATTAATTCATATTCAAGACAGACTGTTTACTGTTGGCGCTATTCTGGCAACAGACCCTGAAAAAGCGGTCTTAAAAAACGGAAAAGAACGCTTAAACATTCCTACTATTTCTAATGAAAACATAGAACGCTTAGAGGAGGAAATGGATACTATGAACGAAGCTTTACCGCCTATGACTCATTTTGTGCTACCTGGAGGTCATCAAACGGTGTCATTCTGTCATATAGCACGTTGTGTATGCCGTAGAGCTGAACGTTTAACCTCTGCGCTTAGCGAGATTGAAACAATAGACCCGAATACTTTAAAGTATTTAAACCGTCTTTCTGACTACCTTTTTGTATTGGCACGAAAGTTGTCTTATGATTTACAAGCAAATGAAATTAAGTGGATTCCGGAGAAAGGATAAACTATTAAACTTTGACTTATAAATTGAACTTGTTTTGCGTTAGGGATTGCAACGGCATCCTTTTTAAAACTTGAATGAAACAAAAAATTGTAACTACTACTGATTTTGGCAGATTGCCATATCCTTCGTCATAACAATAACGTTTTAAAAAGATATAGTGGAAAGCCCGACCCGATAGGGAAACGCCCAAATAAATTAAGTTCTAAATTATTAACAAAGCAACTATAAATTTCAACTGTTTAGATAACAAAAGAGTACGTTCTTAAAATTAATGATTAAATAATTCATTTTTTTCTTGTGTGTTTAAACTAAAAATTTATTTTTGCAAAAAATTAAACACAAAGAAATGTATTGGACATTAGAATTAGCATCTTATTTAAGTGATGCACCTTGGCCGGCAACTAAAGACGAATTGATAGATTACGCAATTAGAACTGGCGCACCGTTAGAAGTGGTTGAAAACTTACAATCAATTGAAGATGAAGGTGATTCTTATGACTCTATTGAAGAAATCTGGTCTGATTACCCGACCGATGAAGATTATCTATGGAATGAAGATGAATATTAGTAAAGCATAAAGAATAGTTAAAAAGTCTCGAATTGAGGCTTTTTTTTTGTCCTAATCTTTAAACAAATGTATCTTTGGATGCATTGAAAAACAAAAAATTAAAAACGAACACAACTAGGTTAACCCCTAGCTTAATATAAATATAAACACACATGAGTTTTTTAAATTCTGTACTTAAAGTATTTGTTGGCGATAAATCGAAGCAAGATGTTAAAGCCATTACCCCAATTGTTGAAAAAATAAAGGCTTTAGAGTCTTCGGTTAGCAGTTTATCTCACGACGAACTTAGAGCAAAAACAACCGAATTTAAAGCAACTATTACAGAAGCTATTAAGCCTATAAACGACGAGATAGAAAAACTTCTTAATGAAGCTGAAAACACAGAAGACATTGATAAACGTGAGGATATCTATGAAGCTGTTGATAAGCTTAAAGACGATGCCTATAATAAAACAGAAGAGGTTTTAAATACTATTTTACCTGAAGCTTTTGCTGTTATTAAAGAAACGGCTAAACGTTTTGCAAATAACACCTCTATTACGGTTACAGCAAATAATTACGACAGAGAATTATCTGGTGATAAAGATTATGTAACACTTGATGGCGATAATGCTACTTGGGCAAACTCTTGGGATGCTGCTGGAAAGCCTATTACTTGGGATATGGTACATTACGATGTACAGCTTATTGGTGGTATTGCCATGCATCAAGGTAAAATTGCCGAAATGCAAACGGGTGAGGGTAAAACATTAGTAGCTACCTTACCTATGTATTTAAATGCATTATCTGGAAAAGGTGTGCATTTAGTAACTGTGAATGATTACTTAGCAAAACGTGATAGCGCGTGGATGGCACCTCTTTTTCAGTTTCATGGTTTAACTATAGATTGTATAGATTATCATAAACCTAATTCGCCTGAGCGTATTGCGGCTTACAATGCCGATATTACTTACGGAACCAATAACGAGTTTGGTTTTGATTACTTACGTGATAACATGTCGCATACTCCTGAAGAATTAGTACAACGTCCACACCATTTTGCCATTGTAGATGAGGTCGATTCTGTATTAGTTGATGATGCGCGTACGCCATTGATTATTTCGGGTCCAATTCCTCGTGGCGAACACCATGAGTTTACAGAATTAAAACCTAAGGTTGATGATATTGTATCGGTACAACGAAAATATTTAACAGGTGTTTTAGCCGAAGCTAAAAAGCTTATTGCTGCTGGAGATACTAAAGAAGGTGGTTTTCAACTACTACGTGCGTATCGTGGTATTCCTAAAAACAAAGCTTTAATTAAGTTTTTATCTGAAGAAGGTATCAAACAACTACTTCAAAAAACTGAAAACTTTTACATGCAAGACAACAACCGCGAAATGCCAAAGGTTGATGCTGAATTGTACTATGTAATTGAAGAAAAAAACAATCAAGTTGAATTAACCGATAAAGGTGTTGAATACATCTCTGGAAAGGACAACCCTGATTTTTTCATCTTACCAGAAATAGGTGTTGAAGTTGCTAAAATTGAAGAACAAGGACTTTCTTCTGAAGATGAAGCGAACCTTAAAGAAGAATTATTTAAAGAGTTTGGTGTAAAATCTGAACGTATACATACGCTTAACCAACTTTTAAAAGCATACGCTTTATTTGAAAAAGACACCCAATATGTGGTGATGGAAAATAAAGTAATGATTGTTGATGAGCAAACCGGTCGTATTATGGATGGTCGTCGTTATTCTGACGGATTACACCAAGCGATTGAAGCTAAAGAAAATGTAAAAATTGAAGATGCTACGCAAACTTTTGCAACGGTAACACTTCAAAATTACTTTAGAATGTACCGTAAACTATCTGGTATGACAGGTACTGCGGTTACAGAAGCTGGTGAGTTCTGGGAAATCTACAAATTAGATGTTGTTGAAATTCCAACCAACCGCCCAATTGCTAGAGACGATAAAGAAGATTTAGTTTATAAAACAAAACGTGAAAAGTACAACGCCGTTATTGATGATGTTACCAAACTATCGCAAGCGGGTCGCCCGGTTTTAATTGGAACAACATCGGTAGAAATAAGTGAGTTACTTGGTAAAATGCTTAGCATTCGTAAAATACCACACAATGTATTAAATGCGAAGCAACATAAAAAAGAAGCCGAAATTGTAGATCAAGCAGGTAAATCTGGACAAGTTACCATTGCAACCAATATGGCAGGTCGTGGTACCGATATTAAATTAAGCGACGAAGTTAAGGCTGCTGGTGGTTTAGCCATTGTAGGTACAGAGCGTCATGATTCGCGTCGTGTAGACAGACAGTTACGTGGTCGTGCTGGTCGTCAAGGAGATCCAGGAAGTTCTCAATTTTACGTATCGTTAGAAGATAACCTGATGCGTTTATTTGGTAGCGAGCGTATTGCTAAAATGATGGATAAAATGGGCTTACAAGAAGGCGAAGTTATCCAACACTCTATGATTTCAAAATCTATTGAGCGTGCACAGAAAAAAGTAGAAGAGAATAACTTTGGTGTTCGTAAGCGTTTATTAGAATATGATGATGTTATGAATGCCCAACGTGAGGTAGTTTACAAACGTCGTCGTCATGCATTACACGGAGAACGTTTACGTGTAGATTTAGCAAATATGATTTTTGATACTTCGGAAGGTATTTCTGAAACAAACAAAGGCGCTAGCGATTATAAAAACTTTGAGTTTGAGTTAATTCGTTATTTCTCTATGAGTTCACCAGTATCTGAAGCAGAATTTGGAAAACTTTCAGCACAAGATATTACATCAAAAATATACAACAATGCTTTCGATCATTATAAAGCAAAAATGGAGCGCAATGCCGAAATTGCTTTCCCTGTTATTAAAAATGTATACGAAACACAACGCGACAAGTTTAAACGCATTGTAGTGCCTTTTACAGACGGCATTAAATCATTAAATGTGGTTACCGATCTTGAAAAAGCATACGAAACAAACGGTAAACAATTAATTACCGATTTCGAAAAAAATATTACACTTGCTATTATTGATGATGCATGGAAAACCCATTTACGTAAAATGGACGAGTTGAAACAATCGGTACAATTGGCTGTACACGAACAAAAAGATCCTTTACTTATTTATAAGTTTGAAGCTTTCGAATTGTTTAAAGCCATGATAGACCAAGTAAATAAAGATGTTATTTCATTCTTATTTAAAGGTGAGTTACCACAAGAAACACAAAGCACCATACAAGAAGCTAAAGTACGTAAGCAAGAAAAACTGAATGTACAAAAAGACGAAATCCCTAATTTAGACGAACGCTCTGCTCAAAATAGAGCTGCTGGAAACACACAACGTCAACAAGAAGTGGTTGAAACTATTGTACGCGATAAACCAAAAATTGGTCGTAACGATCGTGTTACCATCAAACATGTTATGAATGGTGAAAACAAAACGGTTAAGTACAAACAAGCAGAACCTTTAATTGCCAAAGGCGAATGGGTTTTGGTTGAAGACTAACCTGTATTCCTGCGAAGGCAAGAATCTTATAATACATATTAAAAATCCTGATAGTTTCTATCGGGATTTTTTTGTGCTCAATATTTAAGAGTCAAACTTGAGTTTGTCAGAAATTTTAGCTAAATTCGTTTAGCGGTAAGAAATAAAATATTTATGCTGAACTTATTTCAGTATTGAAACAATTTCATTTCATGTCGTTAAACAAATCTTCTTAACTGAACTTTAAAAACTAATTAAACTAAATTCTTAAATTAGATTTAGACTTTAGTTTCTGGTAAACAAACACCTTTTTTAAGAATAACAATTCCCATTGCAAGTAACCAAATAACTTTTACATGAAATATAGGTTTGTAAATTTCGTAATTATCTGGAATGGCAAGAATAATCATCATAGCAGTGAGTCCTAATAGTGCCGTAAACCAACCTAACCATTTACTAACTATATGCCATTTAATAAAAGCAAACCCTAACAATACTAAACCTACACCCGAAAAAATACGTCCGAAACGAATAAAACAGGTTACATACTGATTAGTGAATAATATATTATCAACAAATTCTTTAATTTCTGCAGCCGATTTACCTGCCGTTTGCCCAACACCCCAAGCGCCATAATTATAAAAATAAGCCGATGCTATTGCCAAAGTAAAAGTCCCTACAACAAGCATACCTGCTCCTGGTAATATAACCACACGGTACGGTTTTCTAGCAGTTATAGAAACTAATGCAAATGTTGCAATAGCCATAGTAACCCAACCAAAAATATGAATTCTATACATCCAAATCCAATACCAAACATCTTCACCAATAGCTGCAAAATCTGAAGCTACAATATATTCCCCAATATGATGAGGAGATAATGCCCACCCTAACCACAATAAGGCAGCTGCAAAAACAAAAGCCCAACCAGTAAACTTAGTTTCAAAATCTTTTTTCAATAAACCCATAATTAACTACATTTTAATTAGTTACATCTAACAAGATATAAGTAATCTTGTTTTTTTAAAGTAACAAATGTTACATAAAAAGAGATTAGAGTTTGTAAATTGTTGTACTTGTTATATTAATTTCTAATTTTAAACACCTTGAAAAGAAGAGACTTTGTAAAAAGAGCGACACTAAGTTCATTTGCAACCCTTATAGGTGCAGAACTTGTTTTTGGTTCTAATATTCTTGATGGTTACATGCCTTTAGCATTACAAGATCCTGATCCTTTTAAAATGTTTAATAAAAACAAGGAAATGGTTGTGCTAAACGATAAACCATGGAATATTGAAGCACAAGCACATTTATTAGATGATAAAATTACACCTAATTCATGCATGTTTATTAGAAATAATGGACTCATTCCTGAGGATATTGATGCTAAAACATGGAAACTTACTATAGACGGAGAATCAGTTATAAATAAAACAACATACACACTTTCTGAATTAAAATCGAAATTTAAACATTACACCTATCAGTTAACTTTAGAATGTGGTGGTAATGGACGTAGTGAATTTAATCCACCAGCAAAAGGAAACCAATGGACCGTTGGTGCCATTCATTGCGCATCATGGACAGGTGTTCGATTACGAGATGTATTAGAAGATGCAGGTATTAAAAGTGATGCTGTTTATATTGGCTATCATGCTACAGATAAACATTTGAGTATGGATCCTAAAAAAGAACCTATTTCTAGAGGCTGCCCTATGCAGAAAGCATTACAAGATGAAACTATTTTAGCTTTTAAAATGAATGGTGAAGATATTCCTTTAGTACATGGGTATCCGTTGCGTTTGGTTGCAGGTGGTTGGCCAGCTTCTGTTTCTGGAAAATGGATTAATCGAATTAGTATTCGAAATAAAGTTCATGATGGTACAAAAATGACAGGAACAGCTTATAGAGTACCTTGCGAACCTGTAGCTCCTGGTGAAAAAGTAAAAGATGAACACATGTGCATTATTGAGTCGATGCCTGTAAAATCATTAATTACTTATCCTAAATCGGGTGCCATCATTAATAAAGGAAAATCATTAAATATAAGAGGACATGCTTGGGCAGGTGAACTTGAAGTTTCTAAAATGGAATATTCTATAGATTATGGATCTACTTGGACAGTATGCCCAGTTGAAAAACCAGCTAATCGTTTAGCATGGCAACATTTTTCGGCTAAAGTAAGTTTCCCTAAAGTAGGATATTATGAAGTTTGGGCACGAGCGACAGATAGTAATAACGTTGCTCAACCTATGTTATTACCAGGATGGAACCCGAAAGGCTATTTAAATAATGCATGCCATAGAATTGCTATAAAAGTTAAGTAATGACTAACGAAGAAGTATTCAGAGCTCAAATTAAAAAAGTGTCTCGCCTATTGACACTTCTTTTTACGTTATTTGTAATAACAGGTGGTGGTATACTTTATTATATGTCTAACCCATCGGGTTTTGATTTTAAATCGGAACCTGAAACTGTTGTAGCTGTTCCAATAGAAATTGACGAAGATCGCATTGAAAATGGTATTCATGTTAGAACAGGATTAGTTGATGCTGAAGGCTTAATGCTAGTTGTAAATAATTGTACTAATTGTCATTCGGCAAAATTAGTGACACAAAATAGAATGACAGCAGAACGATGGAATGCCACCATAAAATGGATGCAGGAAACACAAAATTTATGGGACTTAGGAAGAAACCAAGACATTATAGTTAATTATTTAGTAACTAATTATCCGCCAAAATCAATAGGTAGACGTGCGGTTTTAACAGATATAGATTGGTATCAACTTAACAACTAAAACAATATAGACTATTTAAATTCAATTAAAATGGAAAAATATTTAGATGCATTTATTAATACGTTTCAAGGTACAGTAAATTGGACATGGAAATCTATAATTTTTGAAGTGCCATGGTACACAAACTATTTTTGGGGACTTATAGCTATTTCCCTTTTTGTTTGGGTTTTAGAAATTGCTTTTCCGTGGCGAAAAAATCAATCTATTTTTAGACGCGACTTTTGGTTAGACGCGTTTTACATGTTCTTTAATTTCTTCATATTTTCTATAGTAATTAGTGGAGTTTATAAGATTTTAGGACTCGCTTTTGGAGAGATAAACATCACAGCTAAAAGCCTTGCTTTATTTGACATTTCTGAATGGGCGCCTTGGTTACAATTATTTGTATTCTTTATTATACTCGACTTTGTACAATGGTTTACACATGTATTATTACACAAATACCCTTTCTTATGGAAGTTTCACAAAGTGCATCATAGTGTGAAAGAAATGGGGTTCGCAGCGCATTTAAGATACCATTGGATGGAAAATATTTTTTACAAGCCTCTAAAAACGTTTGGAGTAATGATTATTGGTGGTTTTGAACCTAATCAAGCTTTTATTGTTCATTTTATTACCATAGCTATTGGCCACCTTAACCATTCAAATATTAAAATTACTTGGGGACCATTAAAGTACATTTTCAACAATCCTGTGATGCATTTATATCATCATGCATATGTATTACCTAAAGGAAAATATGGGGTGAATTATGGCATCAGTTTAAGCCTTTGGGATTATATTTTTAAAACAAATTATATCCCTGAAGATAGTGGTACTATAGAAATAGGTTTTAAAGGTGATGATACATTCCCAACAGATTTTATTGGTCAGAATACCTATGGTTTTAAAAAAGGGCAACGATAATATTTATGAAAAAGATTCTATCGAATAGATTCCTGCCTGCGCAGGAAGGACAAATAGTTAGCTTACAACTTCACCATAAAGGTCAAAGTCTTCTGCTTCAATAACTTTTATAGTCGCAAATTCGCCTGTTTTTAAATAAGTTTTAGAAGCATCAATAAGGACTTCGTTATCTACATCTGGAGAATCAAATTCGGTACGACCTACAAAATAGTTACCTTCTTTTCTGTCGATAACCACTTTAAAGATTTGTCCAATTTTTTGTTGATTCAATTCCCAAGAAATTTGCGATTGAATTTCCATGATCTGATTGGCTCTGTCCATTTTCACTTCTTCAGGTACATCATCTTCTAAACTATACGCATGCGTGTTTTCTTCATGAGAATAGGTAAAACATCCTAAACGCTCAAAACGCATGTCTGTAACCCATTGCTTTAATTCTTGAAAATTCTCTTCGGTTTCTCCTGGATAACCAACAATAAGTGTGGTTCTAATAGTCATATTAGGAACCGCTTCTCTAAACTGATGAAGTAATTTTGTGGTTTTCTCTTTATTAGTACCACGACGCATACTCTTTAAAACAGAGTCTGAAATATGCTGTAATGGAATATCTAAATAGTTACAAATTTTAGGTTCGCGGTTCATTACATCTAATACATCTAATGGAAACCCTGTTGGGAACGCATAATGCAAACGAATCCACTCGATACCTTCTACTTTTACTAAAGCTTCGAGTAATTCGGCTAGATTACGTTTTTTATATAAATCGAGACCGTAATAGGTTAAATCTTGCGCTATTAAAATAAGCTCTTTAACACCATTGGCGGCTAATTTCTCAGCTTCAGTTACCAAATTTTCAATAGGTGCACTTTTGTGTTTTCCTCGCATAATAGGAATAGCACAAAACGAACAAGGTCTATCACAACCTTCAGCAATTTTTAAATAGGCATAATTTTTTGGAGTAGTTGTTAAACGCTCACCTATTAACTCATGCTTATAATCGGCACCTAAAGCCTTTAATAAACCTGGTAATTCTGTGGTACCAAAATACTCATCTACATTTGGTATTTCTTTTACTAAATCTGGTTTATAACGTTCACTTAAACATCCGGTAACAAAAACTTTGTCAACATCACCATCTTGTTTTTTCTGAACATATTCTAGAATGGTATTAACGCTCTCTTCTTTGGCATTATTAATAAAACCACAGGTATTAATAACAACAATATTGCCTTCGTCTTCATGAACCACATCTTTTCCGCTGGCTTTTAACTGCCCCATTAACACTTCGCTATCGTAAACATTTTTACTACAACCCAGCGTTACTACATTAATCTTGTTTTTCTTAAGAGTTTTTGTGCGCATACTTTCTATAAATCAGGGCGCAAAGATACACAATGATTGTGAACTAATGAATGTGATTAACGATTAACAAATAGCTTCTTAAATTATTAACTAAACCTTTTCTATATTTGAGAGTCCAAGATTGTAAAAACCTACATTATGAAACATTCATAACTAAATTTTCGATACCCAAGAAAATGATTAAATGAATGCTACATGTGTCCGGTAAAAAACAATAATTATAAACACATGAAACCACTTTATTTTTCAATATTAGCCATCCTTTTTGTTTTAAGTTGCTCTTCTGATAATAATGATGAACTAGAAATTCCTGTTACAGATGCATTATATTTCCCTCCTATTAATTCTGATACTTGGGAAACAAAATCTATAACAGATTTGGGTTGGAATGAAAATGCAAAACAACCTCTTTTAGATTATTTAGAAGAAAAAAACACCAAGAGCTTTATAATTTTACATGAAGGCAAAATTGTTTTAGAAAGCTATTTAAATGGTCATGATAAATCAAAATCTTGGTATTGGGCTAGCGCAGGAAAAACACTAACATCAACCGTTTCTGGAATAGCACAAGATGCAGGCATCATAAATATAAACAATAAAGTGTCTGATTATTTAGGCACAGGTTGGACTAGTGCTCCAATAGCTAAAGAAAACCTAATTACTTGTAAAAATCTATTATCTATGAATTCAGGACTAGATGATAGTTTAGACGATGATGTATCTCCCAACGGATTACAATATGTAGCAGATGCAGGGACTAGATGGGCTTATCATAATGTATATGTAAAAATGCAAGATGTAATTGCTGCCGCTAGTAACCAAACATGGAATACCTATTTCAATACTAATTTAAAAGATAAAATTGGCATGTCTGGACTATGGACTCAATTAAACAACTTAAATGTTTATTGGAGTAATACACGTAGTATGGCACGTTTTGGCTTATTAATTTCTGCTAATGGAAAATGGGAAGACACTCAAATTATTTCTGAATTTTTTTTAAATGAAGCGACTAACACTTCTCAAAACATTAATAAATCGTATGGCTATTTATGGTGGTTAAATGGAAAGTCGAGTTATCATTTACCACAAAGTCAATTAGAATTCAATAGCGAACTCATACCAAATGCTCCTGATGACATGTATGCCGCTTTGGGTAAGAATGATCAAAAAATTTATATAGTGCCTAGTAAAAAATTAGTTGTTATTAGAATGGGAGAACCTGCCGATGCTGGCAATTTTGCTTTATCTAATTTTGATAATGATTTATGGGCTAAGATTAATGCCTTGGTTAATTAAGATTAAGCTGCATTTTACATTAATTAACTTTATATAGAATCCTAAAAATATCGTCTCGAAATAATTATCAAGATTCACAGGATTGACAAAGTATTTACTAAAAAACAAAAAACCATCCTGTAACATACAGAATGGTTTTCACACTTCAACTTCAAGTAATCTTATCTTTAATTTGAGAGAAATTAAATAAGACTACTCTTTAATTCCAACCACCACCTAAAGCTTGATAAATTTTAATATTAGCTAGCATTTGTTCTTTTTTTGTTTCAATAATTTCAATTTTAGAATCCAATGCTTCTCTTTGAGTTAATAATACCTCGGTATATTCTGCTCTGGCAGATTTAAAGAGACGAATAGAAAGATCGATTGACTCATCAAGTGCTTTTACTTGAGCTTCTCTTAACTCATAACTAGCTTTAAGGTTTTTAATATTAGAAAGCTCATTTTGTACTTCAACATAACCATTTAAAATGGCTCTTTCATATTCGTAAACCGCTTGTAATTGTTTGTCGTTCGCATTTTTATATTCAGCTTTTATAGCATTTCTATTAATTAACGGACCAACAACATCACCTACCAAAGAATATATTAATGATTCTGGGGTACTAGTAAGATACTTGGTTTTAAAAGCCTGTAAACCAATACCTGCTTTAATACCTATTGAAGGATAAAAATTTGCACGTGCTACTTTCGTATCTAATTTAGATGCTGCTAACTCATACTCTGCTTGTTTAATATCTGGGCGATTTTGTAATAACTGAGATGGTATTCCTGCATAAATTGTATCAATTTTTTTATTGATAAAGTTTTCAGAATCTCTTTTTACATGTTGCGGATATCTCCCTACTAAGAAATTAATTCTATTTTCAGTTTCTACGATTTTTTGCTGAATTTCAAATTTATTACTTTGATTTTTATAAACCTCAGCATCAAACCTACGAACAGCCAACTGTGTAGCTCTTCCTGCTTGTTTTTGAAGCTTAACCATGCGTTGTGCTTCTGTTTGAATCTTTAAGTTTTGCTCTATAATAGCCAATTGATTATCTAAAGTCATCAACTCATAATATGAGCTTGCAATTTCTGAAACCAATTGAGTTACCATAAAGTTCTTGCCTTCTACTGAAGACAAATATTCAAAAACAGCTGCTTTTTTGCTATTACGAAGTTTTTTCCAAACATCAAGTTCCCAGGACGCTGAAAGTCCAGCAGAAAAATTAGTTAGAGGTTCAGGAAACGCTTCCTCTTCTCTAACTTTAAGTTGCTTTTCTACAGCTCCATTTCTTGTAAATTCACCTACTTTTTCAACATCTGCTCCTGCATATGCATTTATAAATGGTAAATACTCTCCTTTTCGTGCTTTAATTTCATTTTTAGACATATCTACTTGCTGTAACATGATGTTAAGCTCCTGGTTATTAGCCAAACCTGTATCTATTAATGCAATTAAATTAGGATCTGAGAAAAAACCTTTCCATTTAACCGCCGCCGTATTTGTGGTGTCTGTTGACATACTTTGGTATTTATCTGGAACAGTTTTATTTTCTTCTCGTACTGTTTTTGAAGACACACAAGAACTTAAGGTTAATACGGTAACAACTCCTACCACATAAAACCTCCTCATTTTAAATATACTTGCTTTTATATTATTCATCTTTTTTTCTTTTAGTCAATTTTTTCAAAAGATTTCTTAACTCACTAATTTTACTAGCATTTACTTTGCTTAGACTTTCTCCTTCACTTTTTCTCATAAATTCTTCAGAAATTGGCTCATTAGATTCGTCTTTTATAAGTCCTTTACCATCTGCCATTTTCGCAAAAACGTAGTATAATCCTGGAATTAGTAAAACACCAAAAATAGTCCCTATAAGCATACCGCCCATTGCAGAACCTCCAATGGTTCTATTACCAATAGCACCAGCTCCTGTTGCTACTACTAATGGCACTAATCCTGCTACAAAGGCAAAGGATGTCATTAAAATAGGTCTAAACCTTGCTTTAGAACCTTCAATAGCAGCCTCTAAAATAGTAGCGCCTTGTCGACGCTTTTGGACAGCGAATTCGACAATTAATACGGCATTTTTACCAAGTAACCCAACAAGCATTATGACACCAATTTGCGCATAAACATCGTTGGCTAATCCCATCGCTTTTAATAGTAAAAACGAGCCAAAAACACCTACTGGAAGTGATAGTATTACAGCTAAAGGCAGTAAAAAACTTTCGTATTGAGCTGCAAGTACAAAATACACAAATATCAGTACGACGATAAAAATATATAAAGATTCGCTTCCTCTACTCGCTTCATCATAACTTAAACCTTCCCATCCAATATCATAACCTCTTGGAAGCTCTTGTTTAGCAACTTCTTTAATAGCATTAATAGCATCGCCACTGGTATAACCTGGTGCTGGAAGTCCGCGTATTGCTGCAGAATTATACAAGTTATATCTTGTAATTTCATTAGGACCTAAACTTTTTTCAATCGTCATAAATGCAGAATACGGTACCATTTCGCCTGCTTCATTCTTAACAAAAAGCTTTTCAAGATCTGACGGTAATCGTCTGTATTCTGGAGCTGCTTGCGTATAAACTTTAAAGAAACGTCCGAAACGGATAAACCCTTGCTCGTAAGTACTACCAATTAAAATATTTAAATTCTCCATAGCTTTTGCTATAGTAACCCCTTTTTGCATGGCTATTTTGTTGTTTATTTTTAATTTATACTGCGGATAATTTGCCGAATAAAAAGTAAATAAACCCGTGATTTCCTTACGCTTAGATAAGGCTTCCATAAAAGCGTTATTAATTTTCTCGAATTTATGGTAATCGGTAGAATTGGTTTTATCTAATAAACGCATAGAAAACCCTCCAGAAGACCCAAATCCAGGTACAGCAGGTGGCTCGAAATATTCTATCACAGCACCTAAATCTTTGGTTTCTTCTTCTAGTTCTTCCATGATTTGGTGTACAGAATGCTCGCGTTCTGACCAAGGTTTTAAGTTAATTAAACAGGTTCCTGCATTAGACCCACGACCTTCTGTCATAATCTCAAAACCTGCTAAAGATGATACAGATGCTACACCTTCTGTCTCTTCACAAATTTTTTGTAACTTTTTAGCAACTTCATTGGTACGTTCTAAAGTGGCTCCTGGAGGTGTTTGAATGATAGCATAAATCATTCCTTGATCTTCGTTAGGAATAAAACCTGCTGGTAGCACTTTATTAGTAAAAAAGATACCTGCACAGAATGCTAGTAAAACCCCGAAAGTAACAACACGTCTTGCTACAATTTTATTTAAGATCTTAACATACTTACCTGTTAGCCGTTCAAAACCTCTATTAAACCAGTCTATAAAACGATCTATTGGAGATGTTCTTTTCTTACCGTGATTGTTTTTTAATAACATGGCACATAAAACAGGTGTTAGTGTTAATGCCACTACTGCCGAAATAACTATAGAACCTGCCATAGTTATTGAAAACTGACGGTAAAAAACGCCCACAGGTCCTGTCATAAATGAAATAGGAATAAACACCGATACCATTACTAAAGTAATAGCCACAATAGCACCTCCAATTTCGCCTAATACCTCTGTTGATGCTTTATAAGGTGTGAGGTGTTCTTCTTCCATTTTAACATGTACAGCTTCTACAACTACAATAGCATTATCTACCACAATACCAATGGCAAGCACCAAAGCAAAGAGCGTAATTAAGTTAATGGAAAGCCCAAATAACTGCATAATAAAAAAGGCACCTACCAAAGACACGGGAACCGCTATAATTGGTATTAATGTAGAACGCCAATCTCCTAAAAATAAAAATACAACAATAGCAACCAGAATAAATGCATCACGAAGAGTATGTAATACTTGATCGATTGAAGCATCTAAGAAATTAGATACATCATAACTAATTTTAAAATCGACATTAGGTGGTAAATCAGCTCGTAATTCATCTAGTTTTGCTTTTACAGCTTCAATAACATCACTACCATTACTTCCAAACGTTTGCTTTAATACAATTGATGCCGATGGATCTCCATCTAAATTAGAGTAAATATCGAAAAATTCACTTCCTAACTTCACATCAGCAATGTCTCCTAACTTTATAAGTTCACCATCTTCATTGGCTCTTACTATAATGTCTTTGTATTGGTCTGGTTCATTATATCTATTTTCATAAACCAATACATATTCTAAAGATTGAGACGTCATACCAGAACTTCGTCCTAAACGTCCTGGTCTAGCAAGAATACTCTGATCCTCCATAGCTTCTAAGACTTCTTCTGCCGAAATGTTATAAGCACGCATTCTGTCTGGTTTTAACCAAACACGCATAGCATATTTTCTACTTCCTAATATCTTAGCACTTGCAATACCATTTATACGCTGAATGTCTGGTATAACTTTTGTGTAAGCATAATTATAAAGAAACTTTTCATCAATACTCTTGGTTGGATCTTTACTAAAAAGGTTTACATACATTAACATACTTGGTTGTACTGGCGTAATAATTACACCTTCACGCTGAACAAGTTCTGGAAGTAATGGCATTACTTGATCTACCCTAGTTTTAACCCTAATAACCGCTTGATTAGGATCTGTTCCTGGTTCAAAAATAACACGTAAAGTTCCTTCACCAGCACTTGTTGCATCAGAAGCTATATAACGCATGCCCTGTACACCATTTATAGCTGTTTCTAAAGGGATAAGTGTGGAATTAACCAATACATCGGCACTAGATCCTGGATATGCTATAAAGATATTTACAGTAGTAGGTGCTATTGAAGGGAATTGTGAAACGGGTAATTGCTTTATGGCAAGCCCGCCTATAAATACGATCATTACCGATATGACTATTGCCAGTACCGGTCTTTTTATAAATTTTTTAAACATCTTTTATTAGATTGGTTTATAATTACTCTGCCTGAATCGCTAAATGAGATAATACCGATTTAGGATTTTCAAATTTCGTTTCAATTTTTTCTTGGTCTTTAACCATTCTAATACCTTCAAGTAAAATTTGATCGTTTTGAGTTAAACCTTTATCAACTATAAATATGTTTGGTAACTCGCCTCCAACAGTAATTTCTCTTTGTCTTACAACATGATCTTTTCCTACTACAAACACATATTTTTTATTTAAAACCTCGAACGTAGCTTTCTGAGGTATGATGATAACATCTTTGTAAGGAATTTTCATAATCACACTTCCAGTTTCTCCATGTCTTAAAATCCCATCTGGATTAGGAAATGTTGCTCTAAAAGCAATATTTCCAGTTTCAGGATTAAATTCACCTTCTATAGTTTCAATAATACCTGTTTGATTAAACAGTTTATTATTAGCCATTAAAAGATCTACTTCTTTATTAGCCTGCTTATCTTTACTAATAATATAATCTAGATATTCGGCTTCTGGCACATTAAAATACACCCACATTTTACTATTATCTGATAATGTAGTTAGTAATTCACCTTCATCTAAAAGACTACCTTCTCTAGCTTCAAGATGATCCATAACACCATTAAACGGTGCTTTTACATTAGCAAAACTTAAATGTGTTTCTGCTAAAACAACTTCAGCCTTTGCTTTCTCGTAGTTTGCCTTTGATATTGCTAATTCGTTTGCAGAAACCACATTACCATCAGATAAAAGTTGAGTATTCTTTAATTCTATTTTAGCAACTTCTGCTTCCGCTTTAGCCTTTTGTAAATCTGCTTGATAAATATTAGGCATAATTTGAAACATATTTTGCCCCTTTTTTACATGTTGTCCTTCATCTACAAATACTTTCTGTAAATAGCCTTTTTCTAAAGCACGAAGTTCAATATGCCTAATAGAATGAATTTGACTTACATAATCTTTTGTAATAATGGTGTCTTTTTTTATTGGATTGGTTACTAAAAATTTAACTTCCTCCTTTTTTGTTTCCTTTTTAGTTTCACAACTTGCAAAAACTAACAATGCACTTAAGCCGATGAAAAAGAAATTTCTTTTCATAGTTTAACGTTTTAAAATTTATTTTAAATGAAATGATTGGTTTGGTAAGTCAAATCTTTATTAAAGATTGACAAGACCAACTTGTAATTGAAATTTTTGTAATAAAACAGTCCTTAGTTTAGAATTTAACGGACTGACAAAAAGGAATCAGATTATAAAAACCTGAAATTTAGCATGTAATCGAAGTGATGTATTACTAAAAAAATATTTAGTTCGAAGTCTAAATTCTTGAACTTTACAAGAAGCATCTTCAAATAATTGCACATAGAGAATAGCGAAACCAGGATTACTTAAAGATAAAAGCTTGCTAGGAACGACTAATTCTTCTTCAATATTCTCTTCTTGATTTTCACTTTCCTCTATAGGTTCAGCAAAAAATGTATGATCTTGATTAGGTAGAGCAGAATTAAAAACAGGAAAAATTTCTTTTTCTTCTTCTAAAGAATGAACTGTTAGTAACTCTTTATTATTCTGTATTAACGCGCTTTCTTTAATGCCATAAATTGAACTTGCATATAAATTTGCAAATGCATTTAGCATTAGAATTGCTACTAATAATAAATATGTTTTTAACGTCTTATTCATTACAAAGTCAAAACTATATTAATTTACCAATACAACCAAATAGTGATTATTTAAAATGAAGTGGTTTTTGAAGTTTTATGAAAAGCTTAACTTTTGGGATAAGAATATGAGTTAAACTCAATAACATCTATTTAAATTTCTTGAAGTCTTAAAAAATTGACATTATTAAAACAAATCATTATTCATTACTTTTGAAACTCTAAATCAAACCAATGAATCATATTTCACTTATAGTATTTTGTCTTTCTATAACCTGTTCTTTTAGTCAAAACCATCAACTCATTGACACTACAGATTACGAAAAACGGAAAACATTATCAAAACAGTTTGAAACAAAATATAAGATTTTTAATGACCAAGTAAAAGGTTCCTATAGAGGAAAAATGCGCAAAGAAGTATTATCCTTTTATAAAGAATCTCAAACTCATTTTTTAGAAATTATTAATAATAAGAAGCTTCTATTTGAAGATCGTTTTCAAAAGTATGTAGATAGCTTATCTTTTTCCTTAAAACAAAAAAATCCTATTTTAAAAGATGAAGATATTAATTTATATTTAACAAAAAACCCTTACCCTAATGCTTTTAGTATTGGTGATGGCACAATAATTTTAAACATTGGTTTATTTTCTTTTTTTGAAAATGAACATCAATTATTTTCGGTTATATCACACGAGGTCGCTCATCAAGTTTTAGAACATTCAAAGAAAAGTATTAACAAAAGAGCTCATATAAATTCGTCTGTTTTATCAAATCAATCAAATATCTCTAAATCTATTAAAGCCAACAAATACAATAGAGGTACTCGCTCCTTTTCTCTTCTTAAAAGCTTATTATATGCCGATGGCGAAGAAAGAAGACAACAAGAAATTGAGGCTGATTCTCTTGGATATGTTTTATTTAATAATGCCTCTTCTCAAAAAAACGATTTTATAGATGCTTTACTTTTATTAAAAAAATACGATTCTGTACCATCAATAGTTATAGATTCAACAGTTTATACTAAGGTATTTAATATCCCTGAGCAGGCATTTAAAAGTAAATGGCTAGAAAATGAAGATTTTAAAAAATACAATTACGATTTCTATAAATCTAAAATAAATCTAGATTCTTTAAAAGACCACCCAGAAATTGATGACCGAATTTCTAAATTAAAATTATCATTTTCAGAATTAAATTCTGATTTTAAAATAGACCATTCAAATAGCAAACGATTTAATAATTTAAAACAAATAGCTAAACAAGCAGCAATTGAAAATTTTTATTATTTGAATGAATACGGATTAAGTCTTTATTTAATTCTTAATAGGCTAGAAACAGAAAACAATAATAGTAATTATTACAAAAAATGGATTGGTATAAATTTTGAAGCATTATACGAAGCTAAAAAGAAATATCAACTTAACAGATATGTTGACAGATTATCACCTAATAATCAAAGTGAAAGCTATCAAAGGTTTTTAAATTTTATATGGAACCTAAATTTAGAAGAAATTAAAAAAATAGCAGATTACTATAATACTACAACTAATTTAAATTAAGACGCTCTAATCTTATTTTATCAAAATCGGAATTCTTATTATATTCTCTTAATAAAATATATCCTTCTTTTGCTATATATGGACTAATAAAGAAATCATCAGAAGACATTGGTATCTTTTCATGATTTATATCTCCATTTACAATAGATACAATTCCTAAAACCCAATTCTTTTCTTTTGTTTCTGTATCTTTTTGATAATCTTGATAAAAGAAAACAGCATCGTTTTCATCATTTAAATATTGTGCAAACAAAAAGTCAGAAGATGAAAACTTACTTAAATCTTTCTTTATTGTTTCTACTGCTTTTAGATTAAAATCGGCATCAAATTCTAATAAAACAAAATCTGTTGTTTTAACTATTCCTCCAACTAATATATTATTACCAATTTTGAATTTTTCTGAAAGAACAACAATTCGTTCATCTTTGAAAATAAAATAAGACTGTACAAAAAGCTTATAACCAGCTTCTAACTTTCCTTTTTTATTCATTTCTATAAACTCGCTAGCTTCCTCCCATAAAAAGTATTTTTTAAACAACTCGTTTCCATTTTCATCTAACACAATTTTAAACAAACCAACAGGATTATTATAATCATAGCCAGAAGCTACTCTATAAGGACTTATTTTTCCAGTTAAAATAGTTTTATTATCGATCCTCTTAACAGTATAGTTATAATTATACTTAGAATTAATATCTTCCAATAAATAACTATAATTTAATTTTCCTGTATTAGAATCAATTTGTAAAAATTTCACATTTGTATCTTTATATGCATCTGTAGCATAAGAAAAATATAAAACATTCTCATCAAATGAAACTAAACTATATTCTGACCTTTGACTATCATCTCCAAAATTATAATCCCAAACTTTATCATGATTTAAATTATAAAAAGAAACACTTGTTGGGTTTACTCTTATATTTTTCTTTTTAGCTTCAATAACCAAATACCCGTTATTAAAACCTATTGGCACATTTAAAAATTTTGTTTTACGCTGTGTTTTTTTTAGATCATCAATAGCCCTAGACCCTATTTTTAAATTGTTTTTTTGAAAATAAAATGGTTCTTGAATAATATTATTATTTAGCTCAAGAATTGTTGAAGAAGTAAATGCTATAGTGCCATTCATATTACCATAGCGTTTTGTTAAAATTAAGTTATCACCAACTTTATCTGGAGCATAATACCTAGAATAAATACCTTTATAAGAAGCATCAATAAATTCTCCATTAGCTACTTTGTTTAAATTTTTATCTAGAATTACATATTCATATTTTTCTTCATTCTCACTTAGTTTATCAAGCTTAAACAAAGTAAAATAGCCATAAACATTTTGGTCCTTTTCAAAAATTGGAGAGAAAACCTCCATTTTACCAGAAGCTAAATTAGTCAAACTAGATATCTGTGCATTTAGAGAAATAGATATCAATAAAACACTAAAAAGTAATAGCTTTTTCATATCATCAAAATAAATAGAAATAAAGTTTTTACTTAAAAAACGAATCTACAAATTCATATTTATTGAACACTTGTAAATCTTCAATGCCTTCACCTACTCCAATATATTTTACAGGAATTTTAAATTGATCTGAAATACCAATCACTACACCTCCTTTTGCTGTACCATCTAATTTTGTAACGGCTAATGATGTAACCTCTGTAGCCGCTGTAAACTGTTTTGCTTGCTCAAAAGCATTTTGACCTGTTGAGCCATCTAAAACCAATAATACATCGTGTGGCGCATCGCCAACTACTTTTTGCATGACACGTTTAACTTTAGTTAACTCGTTCATTAAGTTTATCTTATTGTGTAAACGGCCAGCTGTATCTATAATAATAACATCGGCATCTTGATTTACTCCAGATTGTAGTGCATCAAAAGCTACAGAAGCCGGATCGCTTCCCATATCTTGTCTTACCATTGGCACATCTACGCGATCTGCCCAAACTTGTAACTGATCTATAGCTGCTGCTCTAAAAGTATCGGCTGCACCAAGTACTACTTTTAATCCTTGTTTTTTAAACTGATAAGCTAATTTTCCTATAGTGGTTGTTTTTCCAACACCATTTACACCTACTACCATTAATACATACGGTGTTTTAGATCCGTCTGCTTGTTTTGGTAAGTTAGGAATGGTGTATTCTGTTTCTTCACCAGTATTGGTTTCACTCAACAAGCCAGCTATTTCTTCTCGAAGAATTTTATTTAATTCATCAGTACCCAAATATTTGTCTTTTGACACACGTTCTTCTATACGCTCAATAACTTTAAGTGTTGTGTTTACACCAACATCACTAGATACAAGCACTTCTTCTAAGCTATCTAAAACATCATCGTCTACTTTAGATTTTCCTGCTACTGCTTTACTTAATTTACCGAAGAAGCTAGATTTAGTTTTTTCTAAACCTTTATCTAATGTTTCTTTTTTTTCTGAAGAAAATATTTTTTTAAAAAAACTCATTCTTAATTATAGATTGATTGTTATATATAATCTAACTCTGCGTTAGGGATTGATGCGATATCCTTTTTTGTTTTTCTCAAAAAAGATTTAGCGGAAAGCCCGACCCTTGCGGTAACGCCTATATTATTATTGTCAATTTCCTTACCATATTTACAATACTGCTAATATGTCAGAGAAAACCATTCAAATATAAATATAAAAAAGCAGCTTTCTATACAGAAAGCTGCTTTTGAGTATCTTATAAAAACAAGTATTTACTTTTTAGCTATAAAGTCGTTTACTTGGTCTGGATTCATTATAGATTCAACAAACATGTAAGCTCCTGTTTTTGGAGACTTTACCATTTTTATTGCTTTTGTTAATCTTTTAGATCCTGTTTGTAATGATGCTACTGATTTCTTTGCCATGATCTATAATTATTTAATTTCTTTATGAACTGTCATACGTTTAAGAATTGGATTAAATTTTTTAATCTCCATTCTATCTGGCGTATTCTTTTTGTTTTTAGTAGTAATGTATCTTGAAGTTCCTGGTTGTCCAGACTCTTTATGCTCAGTACATTCTAATATTACTTGTATTCTGTTTCCTCTCTTTGCCATTTCTTTACTTATTTAAATGCAGATATTATTTTAAAAATCCTTTAGATTTTGCATCTTTAATCGCTGCAGAAATACCTATTTTGTTGATTGTTTTTAAAGCAGATGTAGAAACCTTTAAAGTTATCCAGCTGTCTTCTTCTGGAATATAAAAACGTTTCTTAACTAAATTCGCATTGAACTTGCGTTTAGTTCTGTTTAATGCATGAGACACGTTGTTTCCAACCATTGCCTTCTTTCCTGTAAGTTCACAAACTCTTGACATTATTTATAACTTTAAATTCTTGTTGCTTAAAATCGAGGTGCAAATATATAAAATCTTTATGTTATGACAATTTAATTTTTATCAATTTTTAAAAATTTCTTTTAATAACATTTCAAAGGCTTTATTTGCCCCTTTATTTATCACTTTTGTGCGATGATTACCTAGCATGAATTTCTCTGAGTAAACACCTGTTTTTGTTGCAATTGCAATAAAAGCTGTACCAACTTCGGCATCTGATTCGCCTTTTGTTGGACCTGCATTTCCTGTTGTTGCAATAGCGTAATCTGTTTTAAATAATTGCAAAACATGCTGCGCCATAGCCTCTGCAACTTCGCCACTAACGACAGAATGTTCGTTAATTGCATCTTTTGAAACGCCTAAAACGTCAATTTTCGAATCGGTTGCATAACTAACTACGCTTCCTTTAAAGTATGCCGATGCTCCAGAATTTATTGTAAATCGTTCGGCTATTTTTCCTCCAGTACAACTTTCTGCAGTTGCAACCGTTTCTCCTTTTTTAGTTAAAAGCTTTCCAATAATAGCTTCAATAGATCCGTCTTCATCTTCAAATCCTAAAAATTCATCCTTTATTAAAGGAATTACAGCATCAATTTGTTTTTGAACACCTTCTTTAATTGTTTTCTCATCAAAACCTTTTGCAGATAAGCGTAATCTCATATTACCCAAACTAGGCAAATATGCTAACTTTATATATTTGGGCAAGGCATCTTCCCATGCCTCTATTCGAGCAGCTAATGTGCTTTCTCCTAAGCCATGAATTAATAATGTTCTGTGTAATATATACGGACAATCAAATTTATCTGTTAATTTAGGAATAACAGCATCATCAATTAACCCCTTCATTTCAAAAGGCACTCCAGGAAGTGAAATAAAAACAGTATCATTCTTTTCTAACCACATACCAGGAGCAGTACCTAGCTTGTTCATTAAAACTGTAGCTTTAGAAGGCACTAAGGCTTGATCTTTATTTACTTGTAACAAGGTTTGCCTGACATACTGTTTCCAAATACTTTCTATATTATCTAATACAGAAGCATCTAGAACTAGAGTGTCATTAAAATATTCTGCTATTGTTTTTTTGGTAATATCGTCTTTAGTTGGGCCTAATCCTCCTGTAATTATAATAACATCAACTCTACTTTCTGCATCTTTAAATGCATTTAATATATGTTGTTTATCGTCTTGTATAGATGTTATTTGATAAACCGAAATACCAATTTTATTTAATTGTTTAGCTATATACGAAGAATTCGTATCAATAACCTGACCTATAAGAAGCTCGTCTCCTATGGTAATTATTTCAGCTAACATTTATAAATTAAAATCAGATTTCATTTCGGCTACAGCCTTATCTACTTTAGATATAAAAATTTCTAACTGGGGAGCTATATCTAAATCTGTTTTTGTAAACTTTCCCCAATCTTGAATTTCAATTAAAATATCAAGCACGCCTAATTCAAACAAATCGATTGTTGGCTTCATTTTATGTGCTGCTTGATATGCTTCTTGATAGTTTACCTCTGCAACTGCTTTTTTTAATCGTTCTGCATCTTCTGGCACTTCTTCTAAAAAAGCTTCAGCTAAAGTTGCTATAAAATCTTCGTCGTTATCTGCTAATTCGCGTACTCTAAATAACTTATAATGTTGTTCCATTTATTTTACTGTTATTGAAAACATTTCTTTGTCTTCTATAAAACCTTTTAATTTATCGTTTGCAATGACCCTGCCAACTCCTGCAGGTGTGCCTGTAAATATAATATCTCCAATCTTTAAAGTGAAATATTTTGACACATATTCTATTAATTCATCAATTTTCCATAACATATGGCTTGTATTTCCTTTTTGAACAATATTATCGTTCTTTTTTAAAGAAAACTCAACAGCATCAATACTTTCTATCTGGCTAACTGGTAGCCAATTACCAATTACAGCAGCACCATCAAAAGATTTCGCTTTTTCCCAAGGCAATCCTTTTGCTTTTAACTCACCTTGTAAATCGCGCGCCGTAAAGTCTATACCTAAACCAATTTCATTATAATATTTATGAGCAAATTTTCTATCAATATGCTTACCTACTCTATTTATTTTAACCAAAACCTCAACTTCATAATGCACATCATCAGAAAAATCTGGAATAAAAAAAGGTTGTTTTTTTAAAAGAATTGCTGTGTCTGGTTTTAAGAATACTACCGGATCATTTGGTTTTTCGTTTTCTAATTCTTTTATATGTTCGGTATAATTTCTACCAATGCAAATGAGTTTCATCTCTTATAAATTTTAATTTGGGCGTTACCTTTATCCTGAATTTAGTTCAGGATAAAGGTCGGGCTTTTCGTTACAAGTCCTCGCTCCCAAAAAAGGTCGCTGTGGGCTTTCCTCTGCAATCCCTAACGCAAGTTGTAGCATGCAGTCTTCTAACTTCGTACTTCCGTATTAATTTTTAACCCAATTTATTATTTAAACTCCTTAATTTAATAGCTGTAAGTACTTTTTTAGTGTATAACGGAAAATCGGCATTTAATAACCATCCAAAATAACCAGGTTCTTTTTCTAAAACTTCGGTCACTAATTTCCCTTTATGCTTACCGAAAGAAAAATATTCTTCACCTTTTTTATTATAAGCTATAAATCCAGCAAAATCTGCAAATTGGTTTCTAGCACTAAATTCTGCCAAAAACTTCGTATCGTTTTCTAAGTCGTCGTACTTTTCTATTTGAGCTTTTAACACCTCGTAAGTGGCATTTGTATCAGCTTCAGCTCCATGCGCACCTTCTAATTCTTTACCGCAATAAAATTTGTAAGCGGCACTTAAAGTGCGTTGTTCCATTTTATGAAAAATAGTTTGCACATCAACAGCCAAACATTTTTTCATATCAAAATCTATATCTGCTCTCAGCATTTCTTCTGCTAAAAGCGGAATATCAAATCTATTAGAATTAAAACCTCCTAAATCGGAATCTTTAATCATGTTATATATATCCTTTGCAAGTGCTTTAAACGTTGGTTCGTTTGCTACTTTTTCATTCGTTATTCCATGAATATCAATAACGTTTTGTGGAATCTCCATTTCCGGATTAACCAACCATGTTTTGCTTTCTTTATTTCCGTTAGGAAATACTTTAAGAATTGAAATTTCAACAACTCGGTCTTTGGATATATTTATTCCTGTTGTTTCTAAATCGAAGAAACATATAGGTTTAGAAAGATTTAAATTCATTTATTTTTGGTACAATTTATGCAAAGATACTTTTAATATTTCTAATTATTTTAGCAAAACTCTTATTCACTAAAAAAATGAAATCACTTTTTATTTGCCTTTTCATATTACTTTTTTCACTTAGTTCCTTTTCTCAACCAGATCATGAATTTGTTACATTAATAGAAAAAACAAACGGCAAACGTTTAGAGTTTTTTGCTAAAAATGAAGACTCTATAAGTTACTCTGTATTCTTGCGAATAGAAACAAACAACTATAGAAGGAGCAGTAACAGACCTGTGCTAACTACTATAGAACCTAATAGCGAAAAGCATTTGTTAACATTAATAAAACTAGCAAATAAGCCGTCTGAATACAACAAAATGTTTATTGTTAACGAAGTAAGCCAGGAATTAAGAATAAGAAAAGATTTTGATGATTTTGAAATTAATTTTGATGATGCCTTAAAAACAAAACAACTCACTCTTTACTTTTCTAAAGATTGTAACCTTTGTGAAGACACGAAAACACTTTTTGAAAAATATAAAATAGCCTACGAACAAAAAGATATTATTAAAAACCAAAACGAATTAATTGAAGCTTTAAAAGCAGCAAACAAACCTATAGGTAATATTGAAAATGACGTCTTAATTCTTCAAACAAAATCTAATGTTTACAGAGGTATAAAGTCTAAAAAAGAGTTAGTCGACATTCTAAATAATTTGTAGAATATGACTTTTAAACCTCTCTATTAATATCCCAAGCTTCTAAATAATCTTTTACAGCTTTAACAAACATACCTCCTAACGCTCCATTAACAACACGATGATCGTAAGAATGCGACAAAAACATTCTATAACGAATACCTATAAAATCGCCTTCAGGCGTTTCAATAACAGCTGGTACTTTTCTAATAGCTCCTAAAGCTAAAATACCCACCTGTGGCTGATTAATAATTGGAGTCCCCATAATACTACCAAATGTTCCTACATTAGTAACGGTATAAGTTCCTCCTTGTATATCATCTGGTTTTAATTGATTTAAACGTGCGCGATTAGCTAAATCATTTACCTGTTTTGTCATACCAACCAAATTAAGCTGATCGGCATTTTTTATTACAGGCACAATTAAATTACCATCAGGTAAAGCTGCCGCCATACCTAAATTAATATTTTTCTTTTTAACAATGGTATCGCCTTGAAGCGAAATATTCATCATAGGATAATCGCGAAGCGCTTTAGCAATAGCCTCCATAAATATAGGCGTAAAGGTTAAATTTTCACCTTCTCGCTTCATAAAAACATCTTTATTCTTCTTTCTCCAATTCCAAACATTAGTAACATCGGCTTCAATAAAGCTTTGCACGTGAGCAGATGTTTGAACAGAGTCAACCATATGATGTGCAACAAGTTTGCCCATTCTGGTCATTTCTATAATTTCATCTTCACCACTACTAACCACTACTGGTTTAGAAACCTCTTTTGGCTTTCCTACAACAGTTTTTTGAATTGCTTCTGGAGTTTCTACTTTTTGAATAACAGGCTTTTGATTCCCTCTATTTTTAATATAAGATAAAATATCATTTTTAGTAACACGTCCTTCTTTACCTGTTCCTTTTATCGCATCTAATTCTTGTTGAGAAACGCCTTCTTGCTTTGCTATATTTTTTACTAAAGGTGAGTAGAAACGATTCTCGCTAGAAACTACTGGAGTTACTGTTTCTTTTGCAATATTTATTGTTTGCTCTACAGCTTCAACAACTGCTTTATGCTTTTGTTCTTCATTAATCTCATTCTTATCATTAGAAACATCATCACCTCCTTCTGTTTCTATAATAGCCAAAACTTGACCAACCTGAACAACATCATCTACATTATAAAACTTTTCAACTAATACTCCATCAACTTCACTCGGTACTTCACTATCAACTTTATCTGTTGCTATTTCTAAGACCGCTTCATCCAATTCTATAATATCTCCTACTTCTTTTAACCAAGATGTAATCGTTGCTTCCGCAACACTTTCACCCATTTTTGGTAATTTAAGCTCGAATTTTGCCATATCAATAACGTAAAACTTGTTTTTTAATTTTCGCTTGCAAAATTAACAAAAAAAGAGTGGTTTACATTAATTATTTTTAATAAAACAAATCAAAACTGGATAATCTCTCCTCTTCTAAAACCATTATCGCTTCCTAAAATAAAATTAGAAGCATTAGGTAATATTTTAAAGGTAATATTATCATTGTTATTTTTCTCAATCAAAGTTATAATTTCCTTGTAACTTAAAACATTAGCATCAAAAATAACTTCAGTATCCTTTTTTACATTATCTAAATTAGATTTTAAAATAATATTTTTAGATAATTTATCCTTTAATTGCTCATTCATTTTATCAGAAATAAAAAGATAATTAAGTATATTTTTTTTCTTAACTTTAGGTAATCGTCTAAAAAAACACATAACTATTATTCCTGCCCATACAAAAAGATCAAAAAGCTTATTCTTTTTAAAATGCTTCTCATAAAATATTTGCATAGCGCCATAAAACCTTCGTGCATAAGATTTATCTTTTAAAGTGCTTTCGCCTTTAAAATGAATTACAGACGTTTCTCCATAATAATAATTTTGATAGCCCGCATTATGCACTTTATATGACAAATCAATATCTTCTCCATACATAAAGTAGTCTTCATCAAATCCTAAAACACTATTATAAACCTCACGCTTTATTAACATAAAGGCACCAACCAAAATATCTACTTCACCAATACTATTCTTATTTAAATGATTAGCATAATATTCCTCAGAGTTTCCGAAAAACTTTTTAAATGCAACATTTACATAGGGTATATTTCTTTTACTCTCGGGCAGAAAAACTCCAGATCCGTTTATAAGTTTACAACCAACAATACCTAATTTCTCTTTATTTTCAGCAAAACTTAAAAGCTTTACAAAAGTATCTTCTGCTACTACGGTGTCTGGATTTAAAATACACAAATACTCACCCTTTGCTTTAGAAACAGCTATATTATTACCTTTTGAAAACCCAGAGTTCTCATCGTTCTCTATAAGAGTAACTTCAGGAAACAATCTTTTTACCATTTCGCAACTACCATCGATTGAATTATTATCGATAACAATAATTTCTGAATTAATAGTTGAAGTAGCTTTTTCAACACTTTTTAAACAAAGTTCTAAAAAGTGACAAACGTTATAATTTAAAATAATGACAGAGAGCTTCAAGAATACTAATATAATTTAGGTTGGTGGTTTGGGTAGCTAAACGCTTTTTAAAATTAAATATTATATTCCTTCTAAAGTTTTAATGAAGATTCGAACGGAATTCTATTTAATATACTTCTTCCTAAAGTTATTTCATCGGCATATTCTAACTCATCGCCAACCGAAATTCCTCGAGCAATAGTTGATGTAAAGACTTTATAGTCTTGAATTTGTTTATAAATATAAAAATTGGTCGTATCTCCCTCCATAGTAGAACTTAATGCAAAAACCAACTCTTTAATTTTACCATCTCTAACTTTATTTATCAAAGATTCTATATTTAAATCATGTGGTCCTATTCCATCCATAGGCGAAATTTTACCACCTAATACATGATACAAACCTTTAAAAGAACTTGTATTTTCTATAGCCATTACGTCTCTAACATCTTCTACAACACAAATGATATCTTCTTTCCGATTTGGGCTTGAACAAATTTCACAAAGCTCGGTATCGCTAATATTATGGCAAGATTTACAAAACTTCACATCATTACGCATTGTTTGCAGCGCTTCAGCCAAAGCAAAAGTTTGCTCTTTGGGTTGCCTAAGCATATGCAACACCAAACGCAATGCCGTACGTTTACCAATACCTGGTAATTGAGACATTTCGTTTACGGCACGCTCTAGTAATTTTGACGAAAATTCCATGGGTGCGAAATTAATATTTAGACTTGAATTTAACTAATTTAACAAACTCTTTTAAATAACAGCTCATGCGTTTGGATTTTGAAATTTAATATTTGTAATTTGAAAACTTGAAAAAATTGGTTTTATGACTGCAACACAAATTCTATTATTAATAGCGGCCTATTTTGTCGTTTTAATTTTAATATCCTATTTCACAGGAAAAGAAGATTCTAACGACGCTTTTTTTAAAGCAAACAAATCGGCACCATGGTATTTAGTTGCTTTTGGAATGATAGGCGCCTCATTATCTGGAGTTACATTTATATCGGTTCCTGGTATGATTGGCGGACAACAATTTGCATACATGCAAGGTGTTTTTGGTTTTTTTGTTGGTTATTTGTTTATCCTTTTTATGTTACTCCCTATTTATTACAAGCTTAATGTAACTTCTATTTACCAATACTTAGAACAACGTTTCGGAAAAGTAAGTTATAAAACTGGCGCTTTTTTCTTTTTACTTTCTAGAGTAACAGGTGCTTCTTTCAGGCTCTTTTTGGTGGCTTTAGCAATGCAATATATTGTTTTTGAAAGTATTGGAATTCCTTTTTGGGCAACAGTAGTTATTTCCATTTTATTAATTTGGATTTACACCAATAGAGGTGGTATAAAAACTATTATTTGGACAGACACATTACAAACTTTAGCCATGTTAACGTCTGTTGGTGTTGCCATTTATTTAATTAATGAAAAGTTAGATTGGACTTATATTGAATTTTTAAATTCTAACGCCTTTTCTTCAAGAGGACAAATATTCTTTTTTGACGATCCAAACGCAGCAACTTATTTCTGGAAATATTTTATTGGAGGTATTTTTATTGCTATTGCCATGACAGGTTTAGACCAAGATATGATGCAAAAAAACCTAACTTGTAAAACACCACAAGAATCTAAAAAGAATATGTTTACAATGGCAACACTACTCATTTTTGTTAACTTTTTCTTTTTATCGCTAGGAGCCTTATTATTTATTTATGCAGAAAAGTTCGGCTTACAAATCCCTATTGTTGATGGCAAAACAAGAACCGATTTACTGTTTCCTGAAATTGCCATGAATCAAGGTTTAGGTTCAGGATTAGCTGTTACTTTTATTATTGGTTTAATTGCTGCGGCCTATTCAAGTGCCGACAGCGCTTTAACATCGTTAACAACATCATTTTCTGTAGATTTTTTAAACATTGAAAAACTTCCAATAGAAGCGCAAAAACCACTTAGAAAAAAAGTTCACATTGGAGTTTCTATTTTATTAATTATTGTTGTAATAATTTTTAACCAACTTGAAGGCAACGTAGTAAGCAACTTATTTAAGTTTGCCACATTTACTTACGGCCCATTATTAGGTTTATTTGCTTTTGGTATTCTAACAAAGCATCGTATTAAAGATAAGTATGCCTGGGTTATTGCACTTACTTCAATTATTATAACTTTTGCAATAACCTCGCTACCAGAAAGTATTATTGGTAATTATAAATTTCATTGGGAAATACTACCACTAAATGGTCTTATAACATTTCTAGGTTTAATATTGATTCGTACTAAGTAAAACTAAAGTACAAGCCACTTCAAAAGCAATATTATTTTCTTTTAAAATATTATAAAACTCAGGGTTTTCAGTTCCTGGATTAAAAATAACGCGCTTAGGTTTTAATGATACCACATAGTCATAATAATCTACTTGCCGCTTTGCATTAAGATACAAGGTAACAGTATCGATATTTTCATAAGGCACTAATTCAGTATCAATAGTTACACCTTCAACAGTTCCTTTTTTCATTCCAAAAGCAACAACTTCAAAATTATTAGCAACTAATCTTTGCACTGCATAATTAGAATATCTATTGGTTTTTAATGATGCTCCAAGCACCAATGTTTTTTTATTCATAATGTTAAAAAAATGTTAATGCAAAAATTTAAAGTAACATAATCAAATATTAAACGTCTATTCTATAATCATTCAATCAATCAAAAAAATAATCAATCAAAATGAAACAACTTATTATTATGTGTTGCATATTATTTGCAATATCTACAAATGCACACACAGATCCCGAAACAAATGCTGACAAAACCGGTTCTATTACAGGTAAAGTATTAGACGCCACATTAAAACAACCCTTACCTTACGTAAACGTTATTATTAAAAACGCTGCCGGAGATATTATTACTGGTGGCATCACTTTAGAAGATGGAACTTTTGAAATTGAAAAAATAGCTGAAGGAAATATAACTTTAAGCATTCAATATATTGGATACAAATCTGTTGATAAGAATATTACAATAGGCAAAGGTAATTACAAAGTAAGCCTTGGTAATATTTATCTAGAAGAAGAAGCTGAAGGTTTAGATGCTGTTACTGTAATTGCCGAAACCTCAACAATTCAACAGAAAGTAGACAGAAAAGTTATTACCATTGGAAAAGACCTAGCAGCTACAGGTACAGCCTCAGAATTAATGATAGGCATCCCTTCTGTTAGTGTTGATGCTCAAACAGGAGATATAAGCTTACGCGGAAACCAAAATGTTCGTGTTATGGTAGATGGTAAATTATCAAACATTCCTACTGCACAATTATTAAAACAAATTCCATCTACAGCTATAAAATCTATAGAATTAATTACAAATCCTTCTGCAAAATACAACCCAGAAGGTATGAGTGGCCTTATTAATATTGTACTTCACAAAAACACCATGGTTGGTTTTAATGGAACGGTTAATATTAGTTTAACTCATGAAATAGAAGCCAAATTCAACAGTTCTTTAGATATGAATTATCGTAATGGAAAATTTAATTTTTATGGAAGTTATAGTAATAACATTTCTAAAAACAGAAACCATGGAAATATTTTTAGATCTGAAAATAACTCGGAGCAGTTTTTAAAATTTTTAGATAAAAGAAATTCTAATCTATATAAAATTGGTGTAGACTATTATTTAAATGATAAAAACACCATTTCAGTTTTTACGACTCAAAATAATTCTGAAAATGGCACAACTGGTGTCACAGATGTTTTCTTTTATAACAATTTGTCTCTTAACCAAAATCAAATCTTTGCTGCAAAAAGCAAGAACAACTCATCTCAATATAATTTTGATTATAAACATGATTTCACAAAAGATGGTCATAACATAGAATTAGAAGTAGATTATAATGTTTTTGAAGATGACAGACCTGTTGATTTTACATATAAATTTAAACCTGAAGATAACTATAAAGATTTTAATAATACCGACAGAAAAAGCACCACTGTAAACTTAGATTATGTAAACCCATTATCTGAAAGCACTAAACTAGAATTAGGCTTACAAGCACGTTTATTTAATTCAGACATACTATATGCATCTACTGGAGAAACCTTAAATAACGAAAGTGTTTTAAGACCAACCCCAAGCACTAATTTTGATTACACGCGAGATATTTATTCTGCATACGCAACATATAGTAAAAAGTTTGACAAATGGACCACGCAAATAGGTGTGCGTGCTGAAAATGTAAAAGAAGATGCTTTAGCTTTATCATCTGAAGCGTCAAGTACTGAAAGTTTTAAAAATGATTATTTTGAAGTATATCCATCGGCATTTATAACATATTCTGCATCAGACAAAAATTCTTATCAATTAAGTTATAGTCGTCGTGTAGACCGCCCTGGTATTGGTCAAGTAAATCCTATTAAAGAATGGAGTACGCCTTTAATTTCTCAATACGGAAATATTAATTTAACACCTCAATTCACCAATTCAATTGAAGCAAATTATACACGAACACTTAATAATAGAAAAGGAACAGTAACAGGAGGTGTATTTTATAGAATTATAAGCGATGATATTAATAGAGCGCTCTTTATTGACAGAAACGATGTTAATTCTGGACGTGTTATTTTAACACATGACAATTTTGGTAGCACAGATGCTTATGGTTTTGAATTATCTTCAAATTACAGACCAACAAAGTGGTGGAGTATTAACTCTAGTTTCGATATATATTCTCAAGTTAACAAAGGTATTGCTGAAAACTTAACTGCTCCTATTGAAACTGCAACTATAAACGATATTGAAACAAAAATTAGCGAAGTAGATAATGTTGCTTGGAATTTTAGAATGTTTAATAACTTTAAATTAAACAAAACCGTTTCGCTTACAGCATTTGGTTTTTATAAAGGAAAAAACAGATCGTTACAATTAGATAGAGACCCTATGTATTTTGTTAATTTAGGTGCTAGAGTTGGATTTGCTAAGGGTAAAGGTACATTTAGCTTTAACTATAATGATATTTTCAACACTATGGAATTCGCTTTTAATGGCTCTAAACCATTCCCACAAACAGGTGCTTTTAATTGGGAAAGCAACACTTGGAATATTGGTTTAAATTATAGATTTGGAGGCGGAAAATACAGTGCTAAAAAACGTAAAAAACGAGATAATAACACAAAATCTGGAGGCGGATTTATGTAAACCATATTTTAATAACCAACATAATAGTTGATGGTTAGTGTTATTGTTAGGTTATTAAATAAAACCCCAAAAACAAATTGTTTTTGGGGTTTGTTTTTATGACCTTGCTTAAACTTTTTATATGTTAAAATTGTTAAATTTTAAACGTAACACAATAATTAACAATATTGTACGTTTAAGGAGCATACAATAACCAAAAACGATATAATTATTTAAGAGTTAGTCAGCTTCAAAGTTTAAATTCGTAAAATATGGTATGTATTATTTAAAAGAACTCGGGATATTATATTTCGAGTTCTTTGTTTTACAATGTTAAAATAAGTTAAATATTAAAATCTATGCAATATTATACAGATTTACACGTCTAATATACTAAGATTCATTGCGCTAGTAATAGTGTTATTTGAAGGGTTGGTTAATAGCTAGAAAAACCAGAAACTGTAAAGTTTCTGGTTTTTTGTTTGGCAACTCGTTAAAAAAATATATTTTACCTTAATTTAAACCTATTACTTTGGCTGATAATGCGTTAGGGATTGCAGTGAAAATCCTTTTGCTTTTCGCAAAAGATTGTAGCGGAAAGCCCGACCTTTATCCTGAACTACATTCAGGATAAAGGTAACGCCCAAAATATTAAATTTCTACCCCCACTTAATAATGACACTTCCCCAAGTAAAGCCACTACCAAAAGCAGCTAACACTACATTATCGCCTTCTTTTATTTTACCTTCCTCCCAAGCTTCGGTAAGTGCTATAGGAATAGATGCCGCCGTAGTATTACCATATTTTTGAATATTATTAAATACTTGACTATCTTCTAATTTAAATTTTCTTTGAATAAACTGTGCTATCCGTAAATTAGCTTGATGCGGAATTAACATATTAATGTCTTTTACATCAAGATTATTTTTCTGTAATCCTTCCATAATCACTTCACTAAAACGCACCACAGCATTTTTAAATACAAACTGCCCGTTCATATATGGAAAATAACTTTCATCATCTGGATTATTTTCAGCTAAAATATCATTTACCCAACGCTTACCCATTCCTGGGGCTACAAGTACAAGTTCTTCTGCATGTTCTCCTTGCGAATGTAAATGTGTAGACAAAAGACCTTTACTAGTATCTTCCTCTCGTGTTAAAACTACTGCTCCTGCTCCATCTCCAAAAATAACAGAAACACCGCGTCCACGTGTTGTTTTGTCTAAACCACGACTATGCAATTCACTGCCAATAACCAATATGTTTTTATACATACCTGTTTTAATAAAATTATCGGCTACAGAAAGCGCATAAACAAATCCAGAGCATTGGTTTCTAACATCTAATGCACCAACTGTTTTAATATCTAATGCATGCTGTACTTGTACACCTGGTCCTGGAAAATACATATCGGGACTTAAAGTGGCAAATACTATAAAATCTATATCGTCTTTATCTATCCCTGCTCGATCAATAGCTTGTTTAGCAGCTTTCACCCCCATAGTTGCTGTTGTATCGTCTGTCCCTTCTTTAATCCATCTACGTTCTTTTATTCCTGTACGTTCTTGAATCCATGCGTCATTAGTATCCATCATTTTAGACAAATCGTCATTTGTTACCACATTATCTGGAACATACTTTCCTAAACCTATTATTTTTGAATTATACATATCGCTACTATTATTTAAAAACAAAATACAAAATTAAAAATTGATTTCCCAAAATCTTTTAATCAATTCACTTTAAAATCGTGTCAGTTTGTCACATTTTACGAATTGGCATTTTTGTTGCCTTTCAACCTTTAAGTAAATGAAAATTAAAAATTAATCAGATTCCTGCCTTCGCAGGAATGACAAATAAATTATTTATTATGGCAAAAGGAAGTATTAATGTTTCGGTAGAAAATATTTTTCCACTCATTAAAAAATTCTTGTATAGCGATCACGAAATATTTTTACGTGAACTTATTAGCAACGGTACAGATGCAACTTTAAAATTAAAGCATCTTACTAGTATTGGAGAATCTAAAGCTGAATACGGTACTCCACAAATTGAGGTTAAAATTGATAAAGAAGGCAAAAAACTTCATATTATCGATCAAGGTTTAGGAATGACTGCAGACGAAGTTGAAAAATACATTAACCAAGTGGCGTTTTCTGGAGCTGAAGAGTTTTTAGATAAATATAAAGATTCTGCAAAAGATTCTGGTATTATTGGTCATTTTGGTTTAGGTTTCTATTCTGCATTTATGGTGGCGGAAAAAGTAGAACTTATCACCAAATCTCATAAAGACGAACCTGCGGCACATTGGACGTGCGACGGATCGCCAGAATTTACATTAGACGCTTCAGACAAAGCAGATAGAGGAACAGAAATTATTCTTCATATTGCTGAAGATTCAACTGAATTTTTAGAAGAATCTCGTATTGCTGAGTTACTTTCTAAGTATAACAAGTTTATGCCTGTGCCAATTAAATTTGGAACAAAGGAAATAAACGATCCAGAACACGAACCTGCAACTATTACTGATAAAGACGGTAAAGAAACAAAAGAACCTCAACGTAAAATTACAGTTGATAACATCATCAATAATCCGAATCCAGCTTGGACAAAACAACCAGCTGATTTAAAAGATGAAGATTATAGTGGTTTTTACCGCGAATTGTACCCAATGCAATTTGAAGAGCCTTTATTCAATATCCATTTAAATGTAGATTATCCTTTTAACCTTACAGGTATTTTATATTTCCCTAAAATGGGTCAGGATATGAACATGCAAAAGGATAAAATTCAACTGTATCAAAACCAAGTGTATGTAACTGATAATGTTGAAGGTATTGTTCCAGAATTTTTAACCATGCTTCGTGGTGTTATTGATTCGCCAGACATACCGTTAAACGTATCACGTTCTTATTTACAAGCAGATGGTGCTGTAAAAAAGATTTCATCTTACATTACTCGTAAAGTTGCCGATAAATTAAAATCGTTATTCAATGCAAATCGTGAAGATTTTGAAGCGAAGTGGAACGATATTAAAATCGTTATTGAATACGGGATGCTTTCTGAAGAAAAATTCTTTGATAAAGCTGATGCCTTTGCGTTATACCCAACAGTTGATGACACATACTTTACTTATGAAGAATTATTTAATAAAATAAAAGCAAACCAAACAGATAAAGATGGTAAGCTTGTTATTTTATATGCTTCAAACAAAGATGAACAACACAGTTATATTGAAACTGCAAAAGCAAAAGGTTACGAGGTTTTATTATTAGATTCTCCTATTGTTTCTCACTTAATTCAGAAATTAGAAAGCTCTAAAGAAAACATTACGTTTGCACGTGTAGATGGCGATCACATCAATAATTTAATTAAGAAAGACGAAACAACCATTTCTAAATTAGATGAAGATCAAACGAAAGCTTTAGACGAGTTATTGAAAGAAGTTATTCCTTCTGAAAAATTCACGGTACAATTAGAAGCTATGGATAGTAACGAGTCTCCTTTTACAATTACACAACCAGAATTTATGCGTCGTATGAAAGAAATGCAAGCAACTGGTGGTGGCGGTATGAATATGTTTGGTAATATGCCAGAAATGTTCAACCTAGTAGTAAACACAAACTCTACTTTAGTGAGCGATATTTTAGCTAAAGAAGCTAAGGAAGATAAAGAGCGTATAATTACTCAAAGTTTAGATTTAGCTCGTTTATCTCAAGGTTTATTAAAAGGTGAAGAATTAACAAACTTCATTAAACGTAGCTACGAAATGATTAAATAAATTTTCGCTTACGCGGAAATACAACATTCTAAAAACCACTTCTTTGTAGGAGTGGTTTTTTTTAATTAATACACACAAATATTATGGAATTATTAGACAAATTAAAATGGCGTTATGCTACCAAAGCCATGAATGGTAAAAAAGTAGCTCAAGAAAAAATAGATAATATTATTGAAGCCATCTCTTTAGCTCCAACTTCTAGTGGGTTACAACCTTTTGAGGTTATTGTTATCACTAATCAAGAGTTAAAAGAAAAAATTAGACCCGTTTCTTGGAATCAATCAGTAGTAACAGACTGTTCGCACTTATTCGTATTTGCTGCCTGGGATACTTATACAGCAGATCGTATTAATAAAATGTTCGATTTAACGAATACCGTTCGTGGATTTGAAAACGAAGGTTGGGAAAACTACCGCCAAATGTTACTAAACAGTTATCCTCAAAAAGATGCTGAAGTAAACTTTAACCACGCAGCAAAACAAGCGTACATTGCCTTTTCTCAAGCTATTGCTGCTGCTGCTTTTGAAGGTGTAGATTGCACTCCTTTAGAAGGTTTTGATCCAACTGCTTTAGACGAAATATTAGGTTTAAAAGCAAAAGGACTTAGAAGTTGTGTCATGCTACCTATTGGTTATAGAGATACTGAAAACGATTGGTTAGCAAACCTTCCTAAGGTAAGAAAACCTAAAGAAGATTTAGTGACTGTTATTGACTAAATACACCATAGTCTATATATTAAAACCACCTTGTGAGAACAAGGTGGTTTTTATTTACAAGTAATATCAAAAATGCAAAATCACATTAAAAACAAAAAAACATAAAAGCCCTATACTTTAAGTGATAAAAGTCATAAAAAAAACCCAATATAATGCAGTCATTTGTAGCTATAATTAAGTTTTTACCTTACTTTTAAAACACACTTACCCATGTTACAAAACAGAAGAATATATCTCCCGCCTTTAAGTCTAATAGGCCCAGGAGCATTAAATGATTTAGCTGAAGAATTAAAAAGTTTACCATACAAAAAAGCATTATTTGTTACCGACAAAATTTTAGTAAAATTAGGCGTTGCACAAGAAGTACTTGATGTTTTGAAAGCATCTAATATTGACATGACATTATTTGATGACGTAAAACCCAATCCAACCGTGAAAAATGTTAATAACGGTTTAAAACTACTTGAAGAAAACGGATGCGATTTTATTATAACACTTGGTGGAGGCTCTCCTCAAGATTGTGGTAAAGCAATTGGTATTCTTGCAACAAACAAAGGTAGTATAGAAGATTACGAAGGCATCAATATTTCAAAAAAGAAGTCTTTACCTATTATAGCCATAAATACTACTGCAGGTACTGCTAGCGAGGTTACAATTAATTACGTAATTACAGATGAGCAACGCCATATAAAAATGGTTATGGTAGACAAAAACTGTTTGGTATCTATAGCGGTAAACGACCCTAAACTAATGCTAGGAAAACCGGCCGCTTTAACTGCTGCAACAGGAATGGATGCATTAACACATGCTATAGAAACCTATGTAACAAAAGGCGCTTTTGGATGGTCTGATGCTTTAGCATTAGAAGCCATTAGACTAATCTCTGAAAGTCTAGAGAAAGCCGTAGTAGACGGGCAAGATCTAGAAGCAAGAAGCCAAATGGCTTGGGGACAATTTATAGCTGGTCAAGCATTCTCTAATGCAGGACTTGGCTTTGTACACTCTATGGCACATCAATTAGGCGGTATGTATGATTTACCACATGGTGTTGCAAATGCTATTTTACTACCTCACGTAGAAGCATTTAACATTCCTGCTTGTGCATACAAATTAAAAAATGTAGCTAAAGCTATGGGTATTGATGTTACAGACATGAATGATATAGAAGGCGCAAACATAGCTATTGAAGCTATTAAAGCGCTATCTAAATCGGTTGGAATACCTTCTGGATTAAAAGAATTTGGAATAAAAGAAGAAGATTTTAAAGAAATGGCTGAAAATGCACTTGCCGATGTTTGTACTGGAGGTAACCCAAGAGAAGTTAGCATACAAGACACCATTGCAATTTATAAAGCAGCTATGTAAACTATATCATAGTTCAATAGAATTTAAATCTCCAAGGAATTATACTTGGAGATTTTTTTATTCAGTAAAACTATCTCCCACCATGTATCGGTAGATGAAACTGCTTTCGAATTGGGTTTTAAACATTATCAATCGTTTAGTAAGTTATTTAAGTCGAAAACAAATACTTCACCATCAAAATTTCGAGCTTCTTTTAATTAACGAATCTTAAAACAATAGCAAACCCCATAAGATTAGCATAGGGCTTCTTCTTTTCAACTATATTTGTCATCTCTATTGATAATTAATTTTGAAGAAAGACCTTTTACTCATAACGCCACCGTTTACGCAGTTAAACACACCGTATCCTGCAACTACCTATTTAAAAGGTTTTTTAAACACCAAAAACATAGAATCGTTTCAAATGGATTTAGGTATTGAAGTGATTCTGAATTTATTTTCAAAAGAAACTTTTTCTGCACTTTTCGATTTAGCTTTTGATACCAATCAAATTAAAACGGAGAACGCACAAAGAATCTACACTTTAAAAGATAATTATTTACAACCTTTAGATGATATTATTGCCTTTTTACAAGGCGAAAAACCTAGTTTTGCTAGACAAATTTGTTCCGACAACTTTTTACCGCAAGCCTCACGTTTTGAACAATTAGACGATTTAGATTGGGCATTTGGCTCGATGGGTTTACAAGACAAAGCAAAACATTTAGCTACTTTATATCTTGAAGATTTATCTGATTTTATTATTGAATGTATCGACTCTAATTTTGGCTTTAGCCGTTATGCGGAACGTTTAGGAATGAGTGCCAATTCTTTTGATGAGTTATATGCTAATCTTCAAGAAGATACTACCTTTATAGACGATATCACCTTAAATATTTTAGACGACACACTAAAAACAGTACAACCTAAATTAGTTTGTTTATCCGTGCCGTTTCCCGGTAATCTATATAGTGCGTTTCGTTGTGCACAACACATAAAAGCCAACTACCCAGATATAAAAATTGCTATGGGTGGCGGGTTTCCGAATACAGAATTACGCTCGGTTTCTGATGTGCGTGTTTTTGAGTTTTTCGATTTCATAACACTCGATGATGGTGAATTACCTGTCGAATTACTATACAACCATGTGTGTCACACTGAGCACAGTCTAAGTAAAAACTTTGAATTAAAACGTACCTTTCTTTTAGAAAACGGTAAAGTCGCTTATAAAAACAACAGCACAAAACCAGATTACAAACAAGCTAATGTTGGCACACCTGATTATTCCGATTTATTATTAGACCAATACATTTCGGTTATAGAAATTGCCAACCCCATGCACAGCCTTTGGAGTGATGGTAGATGGAACAAACTCACCATGGCACACGGTTGCTACTGGGGAAAATGTACATTTTGCGATATTTCATTAGACTACATAAAAATTTACGAACCCATTGCTGCCAAACTTTTGGTAGACCGTATGGAGCAACTTATTGAACAAACCCAAGAAACGGGGTTTCATTTTGTAGACGAAGCGGCGCCACCATCGTTAATGAAAGCATTAGCACTTGAAATTATAAAACGTAAACTAACGGTAACTTGGTGGACGAACATTCGGTTTGAAAAAAACTTCACCCAAGATTTATGCTTACTACTAAAAGCATCGGGTTGTATTGCGGTTTCTGGCGGATTAGAAGTAGCATCAGATCGTTTATTAAAGTTGATAGATAAAGGTGTTACCGTAGAGCAAGTGGCGCAAGTAACACGCAATTTTACCGAAGCCAATATTATGGTACACGCCTATTTAATGTATGGCTACCCTACACAAACAGTTAAAGAAACAATTGATAGTTTAGAAATGGTACGTCAGCTTTTTGAAGTAGGTGTTTTACAATCGGGGTTTTGGCATCAGTTTGCATTAACGGCGCACAGCCCTATTGGGTTAAAACCTGAAGCTTATAATATAACACCAAATTACAAAGACATTAAATTTGCGAATAACGATATCGATTTTACCGACAGTACAGGCATCGACCACAGTAAATTTAGTTTCGGATTAAAAAAATCACTTTTTAACTATATGCACGGTATTGGTTTCGATTTACCGCTACAAGATTGGTTCGATTTTAAAATACCAGACACGAGTATTCATCAAGATTTTATTTACGATAGCTTAGAAACGCCTGTCTCTTTTAATATAAAATCAAATGCTAAAATAGTTTGGTTAGGCAACATCCCTTTGGTTAATGAATTTTCTAAAAAAAAGAAACAACTTTTAGAATTAACCTTTCATAATACTAACAACAGCTTTAGTATTGTTACCGATCAAAATAAAGGCAACTGGTTTTTAAATCATTTAGAAACATCCTTAAGCCCGTATAACGATACACTCCAATCGTTTTCACAATTAAAATCAGATTTTGAAACACAGTTTGATGATTTTGAATTGTTTTGGTTTTCTAAACCTATGCTTGTTTTGAGGGAGAATGGATTGTTGGTTTTGTAAAAATTTCGACAACATTAGTTTGACTTGCCTACCACAATGATATTGACTTTTATAAGCTTCCTTTCGTTAATTGCATTACTAAAAGAGGGCAGATTCTTTTCTAGAATCTGCCCTCTTATATAACATCTAATCCAAATGTTCTTTAATATTCAAAAAAATGTATCCATTTTATTTAACTGGATCCATAATAACCTTAACCACATTACCGTCATTTACTATTTTTTGTGCAAAATCACGAACACGCTCAGGAGTAATGCTATTAACCATAGTCTCATAATCTGTATTCCAATCTTCACCCCATGTTTCATAGTTTTCCATTAAAGTTAGCCATGGTTCATTACTTTTCATTGCATCAGGACGGGCTTTTAGCCAAAACGAAAGGTTCTTATCTACTTCAGCACGATCTGGTCCAAATTCAGCCATTTTAGCTAATTCCACGTCTACAATAGCAGCCAGTTCATCTACCATTTCTGGATTTGTTTGAAACGACACCGACATCGAATACGTTGGTATAGGTTGACGGTCTAAATAACCACTTACAGTAACACCATAAGTCCCTCCTTTATCTTCACGGATTTTTTCATGGTAACGCGTTTGCAAACATGCTGTTAGCATAGCTATAAGCAACGAATTTTCTTGATTATATACAATATCTCCAGTGTAATTATAAGATACGGTACTCTGAGGAATTTGCATTGGAACCTCAAAGCGAACTGATGATTCTCCTTTATGAGCTCTCACATGGTCGTCCTTCCAAGCTAATTTTTGCTTTCCAGTTGGTAACGAACCAAGATATTTTTCTACCAAAGGTTTAAGTTTATTCTGGTCTATATCTCCAAGAAAGTAAAATGTATAGTTTCCTGCAGCATCACAAAAGAACTTATTATAGATGCCCTCCATTTTATCAAAATCAATAGCATCAAGTGTATTTAAAGTTGGTGGTTGAGTTCTAACATTATTCTCTTCTCCATAAATGGCCACATTCATCTTTTCGTACATCATATATTCAGCAGAATTTTTTGAAGCTTCAATTGTTCTTCTGCTCGTTTGCATCATGCCATCAAATTTATCACGACTCAATTTTGGTTTGGTAAAATAAAGGTGTGTTAACTGTAGCATCGTTTCTAGATCCGATTTAGCTGCACTACCACTTATACCTGTTGAAAATCGAGAAATCGTTGGTGTAGCCATGGCAACCTTCGTTCCTATTACTTTTTTTAAGTCAATCGTGTTAAAATCTCCAAGACCAGACATATTAACCAATGGAATTAAATTTTGAGCAGTAAAATAATCAGCATCGTCTACCATAGAAATTCCACCATCAGCGTATGCGCTCATCGTCACCTGACTAGGACTATAATTGGTAGGTTTCACCAAAACTTTAATACCATTACTAAGAATCCATTCTGTTGAGCCATAAACCCCTTCTTTAGTTTCAACAACTTTACCGCTAGTAATGGCATCAACATCTGAAATAAGTGGTTTATTAATTACTTTAGGTTCGTATGGTTTTAATTCCATACCTCGAACGTTGTTCATAATTGCCCCCAACTGATCTGTTGTAGGAATAACGGCTCCAGCTTCCTCCGGAATAGTAGATACTATTACATTATTGGTTTGTGTTAATAAGGTTGATAAAAGCCCGTTTACTTCTTCAAGCGTCATTTGTGATACTAGCAGACTAACAACCGCCCATTCGTGCTTAGCTGAAAGAATAGGTGTGTTTTCTGTATAATTATTGATACAGTCCCAAACATAACTTTCATTATCACGTTGATTAGCATTTTCATATGCATATTTAACGCCTCGTAAAGTATTTGTTTTGAAATTTTCTAATTCTGAAGTTGTAAATCCATGACGGCGAATGCGTTCCAGCTCAGTGTATGCTGCTGCAAAAGCTAACAATACATTTCCTTTTGCAGACAAAACATCGAATCCAACGGCTTCGGTGCTGATGCTAACTTGACTATTATAAAATTGAGCACTTCTAAATGGAGCAACATTTTCGGCCATTTCTGCCAAACGTGAATTGGCCATTGAAAGCGCTGCACTCAATAGTAAATCCATTTTATAAATACCAACACGATTGTTATATTCAACAGGTAAAGCGTCACGTTTAATATAAAGACTAACACTTTCTTCTTCCAATTCAGGATCGGTAACAACCGTCATCAATGGCTCAGCATTACCTGGAATTGGAATTATTGTTTTAGGCTCTGGGTTTACCGGAGCTGGAATATCAGCCATTATGTTTTTAAGCTTCTCTTCTACCTGAGCTACATCAATATCGCCAACAATAATCACAGCCTGTAAATCTGGACGATACCAACGTTTATAATATTCGCGTAAACTTTCAGAAGGAAAAGTTTTCAAAAACTCTTCACTTCCTAACATATCACGATCTGCATAGCGAGTCCCATTATAGTATATAGGAGCAGCCTTTCTACTTGCACGGAATTTAGCATTATTTCGCTGGCGACGTTCTTCAATAATAACACCTCGCTCTTTGTCTATTTCTTCGTCCTTCAATGAAATAAAATGAGACCAATCATGTAATACCAACAAGGTAGAATCTAGAACAGTTTCACGCCTCAATGGCACTTGCGACAGCATATAATAGGTTTTCTCCATACCTGTTGCTGCATTTATATTTGTTCCAAACTGAAGACCAACACTTTCAAGCCAACTTATCATTGATTTTCCAGGGAAATTTTTGGTTCCGTTAAATGCCATATGCTCCAAAAAGTGAGCTAGTCCATCCTGAGAATCCTCTTCCTGAATAGATCCAACATTGTGAAGAATATAAAAATCTGCCAATCCTTTTTGGCTCTCATTGTGTTTTAAATAATAGGTTAATCCATTCTTTAATTTACCAACCTTCATTTCTGGATCAAACGGAAGTGTATCTGCCATGTTTAATTGTTGAGCATAAACAGATGTTAGTCCCAACAACAAGGATAGTACCCCTGTTATAATTCGTTTTTTCATTGCTTTTATTTTTTAATGTTAATAGGAAGAAATAATGATGCAGGTAATTGCTTTACTGTACCTATTTGATCCTTAACTGTTATCTTAGCATTTTGAGCTTCGTATTGCAGGATAAGCTCGTCAATATTTGGAGTACTATCGTTTACATTACTAATTTCATTGTTGCCAATAGACGTAATGATGTTCCCCGGTTTCAGTTTAGCACAAGCATCTTCACCCCAAACTGCAGCTACACGTAATTGTCCATTATCTGCACCAGTCATTACGGTACGATTATCGCCATCCCAAACAACAGAATCTTCATATGGCATAAAACTATATCGGTTATTCAGATAATCAATAGTAACTTTTCCTAGATCAGTAATTTTAAAGCATAATAACAGATAACCAACACCGCCTGTTATTACGGGAATATTTTCATAAATATGACCTCCAATGTGCAGATCATTCAGTTTACCTCGATAGAGTTTATCCATTCCTGTTAAACCACCTACCATAGAACCCGTTGCTCCTTGGCCATCAACAACATTGTTAATAATTCCAACACTAGTCCACTGCTCAAAACCTTCAACCGAAGGAAGACCAAGCGCACCAGTTCCATTACCACTATCAAACAATGCAGGGACATCATAAAGTTCATCCTTACCTTGTAATTTGATACTAAAAAGTGGTACGTTTTTCCACAATTTAAGAGTCTCCCAAGCTGTAATTGAAGGATCCGCCTGATTAGAAAACACCATTGTTTTCTTTTTTGAATTGAACGTAACTACATATTTTGAAAGAATATTGGCGCCAATAGTACCATCTGCATCCAATGCTGATAATATCACATTATCTGCACTCATGATTATTGCTTCTTGGTTTTCTAAACTCAAATCTCCAATTGTAATTTCTGGTATTTCTGCGATAAACAAGTTATTACCAAGTCCCATCATAGATTCCTGAGACTGTTCGTATTGAAGTTTCTCGGCATTTACTAATCGATCAGAAATACAAGTAATTCCTGCACCTGTATCTACTAAAAACCGATAAGTATTGCCGCCAATAACAACTTCAACTACAGGAACTCCATTTTCATCGGTGTATTTTAACTCGGTTGCTGAACTTGTTTGTGCTATTAATTGAACACAACCGATTAGCATTAACATGATGCTTATTAAATATCTTTTTTTCATTTTTAAAATCTGTAAATATTTTTTGAAGAATGAATGATTTTAACCATTCACTGATAACATAGAAGATATTCTCCTGCTTAATTTAAAAGTCAATCTAGTTCGTGTTTACTGATTGCATAAGAGGTACGCCAAAGCATCAACAACATATTATTTTAACGTGCTGCAGTGTATCTCATGTAAGCAAACTGTAAACTTTCTTAACAAGCTGAGTTTGACATAAAATTATGTATCAATGAGTTTGCTTCCTTATTGTTGATTGGCAGGTTGTATTTCCTGAATAAGTTTGATGTATTTTTCTAGTTCTTTTTTAGCCTTTTGAGCAGGTCCGTATTTTTTAGCTGTCTGATAAAGTTCAAATTTAGTTCCGTACATTGTCGCTCGAACCGAATACGATTGTATGTCTTCACCTGTGGCACTAGCAATTAGTTCATCTAACCAACTTACTCCTGCTGTTAAGGCTTCTTTATCTTTCATTTCAGCCAAAGACTTGATAAAAAACATAAAATACTGTCCATAAACCTGAGGTGGGAACAATTCCTGCTCATCCACAACATGCATAACTTCTAGCATTTGCTTCCAATCGCCTTTACGAGACAACATAGAGGTGTTCAACCAAATAGAAGCCATATCTTTACCCTGACCTTCTGCAGTCTGTAAATAATCAACAAAGGCATTATAATTTGTTGGATCATAAGCTGCCAAATTAGGGTTTGTAGCGAAATCAATAGCTTTACTTACCATAGCATTAGCCAAAGTCATATCTACCATCATTTTTTGATTCTCACCTGGAATAGCATAAAATTTTTCAATATTGTCGCGCACAACAAGCAAAGTCTTCGATAACGGATCATTTTCCCACTGCATTATTAGTGGCCACATATTGGCTGTTGCCAATTGTTCTAAAAGTAAACTGTTAAGGAAATCCTTAGTAACTACCCCTATTTCTTTTTCCATATTTGCTGCCATAAGCAATTCTACCAACTTAAGTATAAATACAGGGTCGCGGTCTCCTTTTTCATATCGTGACATCATTGCTTGTAACCCATTTTCCTTATCGGCAACAAGATTTGCTGCGTCTATCAACCAGTTAGCATCTCCAGAACCTACTAATTTATGTGCTGGTTGCTCGGTTTCTGGGTCTATAAAAAACAAAGTTGGCAAAGCTGTTACGCTTAATCTTTGAGCAAATGCTTTACCATCTTCGTCCTTTTCAACATTGAAACTGACATTGATAAAATTTTCATTAAATAATGTCCCTACTTTCTCCTGTGTAAAAACATCAGCAGCTAATTTTTTGCACGGGCCACACCAATCGGCATAACAGTCTACAAAAATTAGTTTATTTTCTTCTTTTGCCTTTTTAACAATCTTTTTCCACGATTTTGTTTCCTCAAAAACAATACCCAGATTTTGCGCAAAAGAATGGGCTCCTAAAGCTATTAGAAGTGTTAATATGAATAGATTTCTCTTCATCTTTACAATATATTGTTATAGTAATTATTGATATAGAGTACGGGATTTGATATACAAATCCCGTACAACTATTATTATTTAATCAACATAAAGTCAGCTAATGAAATCCCATAAGCACCGTAATAATCTTTATCGGTAAGATAGAATCGAATTCTACGAACTTTTTGCGTTTCTTGTGTTTTGTTGAGATATATAAGGGTTGTTTCGCCATTACTATCTCCCAAAGGAATCTCCTCTTTAGAAGCTACCAGTTGGTATTGTCCACCAGATTCTGCTATTTCTATTTTTATAGACGTTGGTAGTATCGAACTATCTGCAAATAATGATTGAACGACTGTAAAACCTCTAATATCCACTTCTTCTCCTAAGTCAATTTCAATTCGGTGCACTCTTAAATCATCACCAACCAACGGATTCCAATCTGAATAACTATCTCCATCAAACAAACTACTTGAGAATGAATCATAACCTACTTGATCAGCAGGAGTTACTACGTGACTCCACAATGCTGTTACTTCATAAAAATCTAGCATTGGTAATGTTGGATTCTCTAATCTTACAAACCATTCAGGAGCTTCGTAAAACTCAAAATAGTGATCATTATACTGTTGAACATCTAACTCTAGAACATCATGTGCTACGCTTAATGCTGCAAGACTAAGTTCCTTTTCTTTTAACGTAGATTGCGCTAAAAAGTCATATACATAATCTGGTGACAAGTACCTGTTTTTACCAAGATAAACAGTTTTCAAGTTTGGAAAATAAAGCAAATCTTCAAGTGACGTTAAATCCTGATCGAATTCTAAAGTCTCTACTTCAGATATAGTACTTGCATCCAGTTCTGATACATTCAGAAAGTTTTGTACCTGTGCTTGAAAATCGCTATTAAATGCCAATACATCAAGATTCAATGTAATTGTTGAAAACTCAATACTGAAATCAGGATCATTATCCTTAATCGATTCAATTGTTCCTGTTCGGTATACATTAACATCCTTAGTTAAATCAATTTCAGAGATTAGCAAGTACTTATTCCCATTAGGCCAGTATTTCGACTCTAAAAACTCTTTTGATAACTCAAGACGCGTTTCAGTTGTTTCGTTTGTCTTGTAATAACCTATCTCAACAGACAAAAGGTTATCCTTCCATGAATCAAAAAACAGTAATAAATTTTCGTTTCCTACTTTAAACTGTTTAACAACTACACGTGTAAATGCAGACAACTCTTCGTGTTCATAAGTGTATGGACGTTCATAGATTGTAGTCTTTAATGAACTTCCTGCTATAGTATTGTCTTCCTCATAACTTATTGATGAGATTGAAAAACTATATTCGTAATTTTCTAGACCTGGAATTACACAACTTGTTGCATTCTTGTCGATAATAGTATCCATGGTTACATTATCATCTTTCCATTCTATTAAAATAGCATCTCGTGCAACGTCTGTTTTATTTTCCCATTTCAAGGTCACTTCTTCCCATCCTGCAATGCCTTCTACATTATAGACTTTTGATAAATATCGGATTGGGCCATCTCCTGAATAGTCAGAATAAGTATCCTCTAATGATTCGCAGCTAAAAAACAAGCTAACTAAAAATAAAGGTAATATGGCATATATAAAAATTCTTCTCATAATCAATCTTTTTTAGCATATAATTCAATCTCATGAAAGCTCACATAATCATCATAGTTATTATGATAATCTGGAGCGAACAAGTTATCATAGGTATCTAATACCTCAATTTTAAAATAACGATATGCTGTGCTATCGAATTCCAATGGAATTGAAATATAAACTGGATCTGCAGCTTCCTGCTCAGCTAAACTTGTAATGTAATGCGTAAAACCTGTACTTTTTTCAACATACCAACGGTCCTCAATAGCCTGCTTCGGATCATTATTAAATGAACCTAGTTCTTTCCAACTTCCAGTTTCTGCAGTTGGATCTGAGCTTAGTACATAATCATTACAACCATAAACTTTCATTTTACAAGGAACCCTAGTATAATAATCGTAGTTGAAAAGCTCTAGTAGAGTCGTATTATCTTCTAACATTGCATAAAACCTCAGCTCACCTACCACATTGGCCTTTTTTATATCGAGTACAAAATACATTTGATCTCCATAAAAATCTTGAGTTGCTCCTGGGCCGGCATAGAAAGTATATTGAGCAGGTTCCCAACCTGGTTTAGCGTTCTGAAATCGCTGTGTTCCTTTAATATCACCATCAAATAAGTATTCTGCCCCAAAGCGTACTGGTGATGATGGAATCCAGTCATTCTTATCTTCATACGACAACCAAAAAGGATCAATCAGTTCAAAATCAGTGTTTGGAAGTTTTACACGAGTGTAAGATTCAACATCTTCCCAGGTTTTGCTTCTAGCAATTCTCTGTTTATAATCTTCTGTTGTAATAATAACCGTATTATAATCAGCTAACTGAGACTCATCCAATGAATAAACTCGTGTATCGCCACCTTTAGCAATAGGAAAAGTTTCCACTAAAATACTGTCTTGTAATTTGGTTGTAGGATTTGTTCCTAAGAAATAAACATTAGCAAAACCACTAACAACCTCAGGTGCTTTGTATGTAACAGCAAATCCATCCCAATAAGGAAGCACCTCTGCTTCATCAAAAAAGGAGTAAACAGCCGAAGCCAATGTACTGAATGTAAAATCCATAGGTGATGATTCATTATCATTTTTATCCAAATAGGATACGCTAACATTTACACTTGATTGAGGCTCATTAAAACCAGTTAATAACATGGATTCATTGCCAAAGCTTGCCAGTTTAACTACTGGCAAACCATATTGATCTTCGTACACCGCTTTAACGCGATATATTCGTGTATCATCTACTGTGAAACGCATAACAGCTCCACCCTCAACCGCTTCAAATGAGATTGTATCTCGATCGGTTTTGACGTCTAGATAAGCATCATCGTCTTTGTTACAGGAATAGATTCCTGCAACAACTAATATTATAAAGAGTATTTTTTTCATATTTTAAAAATTATAATTTTACCATTCAGGGTTTTGTACAACTCCTGAGATTATTACTTCCTCACTTTTTATAGGGAAAAAGTAATCACGTGGCGACTGAAACTCTGCTTTATCCCATACTACTAAAGGACCTTCGTAATTATTGAAATACTCACGAGCATCAGCACCTAGGACATTCCATCCTCTTGGTTTCTTATTTAATTCTGATTGAGCTGTTTTCCATCGGCGAAGATCCCAAAAACGGTGTCCTTCAAATGCTAGTTCAATCGTTCTTTCTTGACGAATAATATCACGCATGCCTTCCTTAGTAGTAATTTTAGACGGTGATTTCGAATATTTGGTCCAAGAATCTTGAACTGTTGGAATTCCTGCACGTTCACGAATCTTATTCAATGAACTGAAAATCTTCTCGCTATTAGAACCTTGAGGACCTTCATATTCATTCCATGCTTCAGATTGCATTAAATACAAATCGGCCAAACGAATCGCTGGTGTAGGAAGATTAAAACCTAATAATCCATTTAACTGTGTACCATAATTATTGGTAGGTACTTCAGAACGCGTTCCTTTCTTCACCCAATACCCAGTCAGGTTTTGTGGGTAATTAGGATCAATATTGTTTTGCTTTAACCCCATATCTTGACCTTTGTAAGTCTCCATCAACAAATTATTTTCGCTCCATGAATATGTTCCTCTTTGCCAGTATGTTCCAGAAGATGCAATGTTTGCATAAAAGCGAGGCTCTCGTTTTAAGTGAAGTAAAAGCACATCTTGAGACAAATCGACAACATTTTTATAGAAGGTGCTAGTTTCACGCCCCATTTTATAACGCCCTTCGTAATCCCAAGTATTATCCTGATCTATTGGTAAACCGTTTTTTGTATAAAACGATTCTACCATTTTAATACTAGTACCTATATCTCCAAATACATTTACATCGTAATGAAAATTTTCGGCACTGGTTCCTACGGCTGGTAGCGTGTTTGCAGACAATGTATTACTAGCCGAAACAAGCATAATCCCTTCTGTTGATGAGTAATTTGGTGCCCAGATAGACAATTCAATATCTCTCATATTATTAAGCAGAGAAGTTGATGTTTCCGTACTACCAGATATTAATTGGTAACCTACACCTTCACACAAAGTTATTGCTTCATCAACAGCTTCGGCAGCTATTTTCCATCTCTCGTTATTATATTCTTGATTAAATAATAGCTCTCCATCACGATTAGTAAAATTAGAGTAATTTGAATTGCCATTAAATAAAGGTGAAGCATGATATAACAAAACTTTTGCCTTGAGTGCTAGAGCGCCCTCTTTAGAAAAATACTGATAACGTTCAGGGTTTTTATCTGATATAAGTTTTAAATCTGGAATAGCAGCATCAAGTAAGCTTACAATTTCGGCAAAGCAAGAATCAACATGACTACGAGCTACTTGCATTTCTTCAAGAGGTGCCCATACGTCAATATTCTCAGGAACTAAAACTATAGGCCCGTAACGTTTTACCATTTCAAAGTAATAATAAGCTTTAACAGCCTTTACTTCTGCTGTCCAAGTCTCTAATTCACCATCGTAAAGGTTATAAACCTCATCAATATGATCTAGAAAAGTATTACAATAACGAATTGTATTGTATATACCATCATAGGTCCATAAATTTCCATAAGGCTCAACGGTCGATTGTAGTCCATCACCAATATAGAACATAGAATGGAACCTTGTAGCACGAGCATATTGTCCTGCTACATATTCGTCACCTCCCAATATACCTGGATCTGAAAATTCTCCTCCATATAAAAAAGGTACTGCTCTATATGCACTTTTCATCCATCGTTCGGCACCATCTCTTGTTTCAAATATTGCCGGAATATCTAAAATGTCGTCTTCTGGAGCTACATCCAGGTAGTCTGAACATGATGAGAATAATAAGATTATCCCCATACAACTAACTAATATATTTTTTAATTTCATAATTAATTTTTTGTTAGAAACTAATGTTTATACCAACAGAATTTGTTTGTTGGATAGGGTAGTTAAACCCGTTGCTCCCTAGTTCTGGATCCCATAATTTGAAATTACTTATGATAAACGGATTGTTTGCTCGAACAAACACCTTCAATCTTTTTAACTTCATTTTATTTGCTATACTTTCTGGTAGGTTGTAAGCCAACTGCAGCGAAGTACATCTTAAGAATTTTACAGAACGCATAAAGTAAGTTGAATATCGAACAACTTCTTGACCTGTTGTTCTATCTTCTTCTTTATTATGGTATGTGATATTATTGGTAGACAAACGAGGCCAAAAAGGGTTGGTCTGCATATTATCAGGTGTCCAATGATCATCATATATTTCTTTTAATAGAGCATGATCGTTTGTAAACGGACTAATGGCTTGCGAATTAATAAACATAGAGCGTTGGCCTGAACCTTGAAACGCAAAGCTGAACTCTAACGCTTTGTAATTTACAACTCCGTTAAATCCATAAATAATACGAGGTGTGGTTGGATAACCAATGTTTACCGCATCACTTACATCTATAACACCATCTTCATTTACATCACGATAACGAATATCTCCAGGCATCACATCTCCTGATTGAACTGGAGCTGCATTAATTTCTTCCTGATCCTGAAATAAACCTTCTGCTATATAACCAATTTGTTGTGATATATCGTGTCCAATACGCCCCTGCCATTCCGGTTTATCTATTGCTTCTTCAATTTCTTTGTAAACCGCCTTATTATAAGTTAGTGTTCCATTAAGAATAAACCATAAATCTGGCGTTATTGCTTTTTGAATTTTTCCTTCGAAATCAAAACCTCTAGATCTTACCTTACCAATATTATCTAAAGGAAACAATCCTAAACCTACATTAGCAGGTACTACTACTCTAGGAGAAAGTATATTGTGTCGAATTTCTTGATAAGCATCAAACTTAAAGTCTAACAACCCATTCAAGAAAGTTGTTTCAAGACCAAAGTTGGCTTGTTCAGCAATTTCCCAAGTTACTTGTGGGTTTTCAAAAGAGTTGATACTATATAAATCCTGTGAATTTATCGTCATATCTGGCAAATAAACAAATCGAGAAGAACCTCGTGTTCCTATTCCGTCGTTACCAACTTTTCCATAAGAAAGTCGCATTTTTAAGAATGATAGCCATTTAGATGTTGATTTCATAAATGGTTCTTTTGAAACAATCCAAGCTAAACCACCAGCTGGGAAAAATCCGAAACGATTTTTCTTAGCAAAACGTTCAGATCCATTGTACCCAAAACTTCCTTCTGCGTAATAACGTGATTTATAACCATAAGCCATACGCATTGACAGTCCCATATTTCTTGCAGGAAGCGCATCTAACAACGAACTTGGTTGAGAATTTGTAGACTCTTGTATATTAAACACACCTGTATAACTCGTGGTGTGGTCTTTCCAAGCTGCTGTGTGTAAAACTCTAACTTCTCCTGAAAATTGATTTTCTCCAGTCGAGTTACTCTGCCCATTACTTAATTCTAGAGTTCTACGACCTTCCTTAACTTGTTGTAAAGCGTGTACACCTGTCTGATGATTGTAATCTGAAAGACGGTACATGTATTCTTCTGTTGAGAATGTATTACTATAATAACCTTGGTGATACCAAGATCCGTTTACCCTAAGTTCTAAGCCTTTAACCAAGGCCGAAAGGTTTTGAATATATCCCAGACGGTTAACCGTTGAAAAACGACTTCTTTCACTGTAACCTTTCTGGATTCTTGCATACGGATTATAAGTGTTTGATGTTAAACCACCAAAAGGAATATGTGGCCAATCATGGAGTTCATCTGCTGGATAAACAGCTGCGTAATCAACAGGGGTAGCAGCAAAAGCCATTTGGTAAACCTCTCTTACATCGACTTGAGGTCCATGATATTTGTCTTGTGTAGTTGTAGAATTTAAGACCAATTTCGCACTTGGTGTCATATCTACATTCAAATTAACACGAAGTGAAGTTCTATTGTTTTTAATATTCACATCAAATTGATTCAAACGATCTGTTTTCAACATACCTTGATCGGAAGTGTGATTTAAAGATGCGTAATATTGAATAACCTTAGATCCGCCTCGAATATTCATACCCAAACGGTGGTTAATTGAATAATCTTTAAAAAGTAGATTATACCAATCGTTTGCAGGATACACATATGATGGGAATTTATCACTTCCTGTGTTGTTAATCTTATCAGAAGAATACAAAGGCGTCGCTAATGGATCACGACCTGTTAGAGCCTCATTATAAGCCTTCATATAGGTAACTGGATCCACTACATCAATTTCTCGCGTAGGCATTGAAATAACCGGTTCGTATCTCACAGTGGTATATACCTGTCCTTCTTTTCCTTTTTTGGTTGTAACCAGAATAACTCCGTTTGCTCCACGTGCACCATACATTGCTGTGGCTGAAGCATCCTTCATTACACTAAAACTTGCAATATCATCTGGATCAACACGTGCCAGATCAAGTTTAGAAACCTCCACATTATCTAATAGAATCAATGGATCTATATTTGCGTTTTCATTAAATGAAGTAATACCTCTAATGTAGAACCTAGAATTCATTTCTCCTTCAGTAAGTGCTCCAGGTGCTCCGCCAGTTTGCCAAGCTATAAGACCAGGAATACGACCTGCAAAACTTGAAGTTAAATCGCTGTTTGATGTTTTTAAACTTTCAGCCTTTACAGTTGTTATAGACGAAACAATACTCTCTGTTTTCTGCGAACCAAAAGCCACAACTGTTACTTCATCTAAATTCTCTTGAGTTGGTTTCAGTCCTATGTTCAGCTTGGGTTTTCCATCTGCTAAAACTGTTTCTGGTTTATACCCGATAAAAGAAAACTCTAAAACATCATTCTTTTTAACCATTATGGTATACAAGCCATCAAAATCTGTAGAAGCTCCTTGACGAGTATTAGTAACTAAAACATTTACACCAGGAAGCGGGTTCCCTTTATCGTCAGTTACACGACCTTTTAACTTATATCTTTTATTCTGAAACTGTTCGTCCGAAACCTCTGCTGCCTTAGCTATTAAAACAACATTATCCTTGATTTGATAACTGTAACCATTTTTTACAAGTACATTATCAAGAATATTATTAATTGTCGCATCTTTAAGTGTAACACTTATTTTTTTAGATTCAGGTATCAGTCCTTGCATATAAGTAACTTTCATACCTGTGCGACTTTTAAGGTCGTTTAAGATTGATACTATTGATTTATTCTCGTAATTGAGATTTAATTTTTGTTGAGAATACGCCGATGTGGCAACAAAAAATCCTAAACAAAATAGTAGTACAAATCGCAGCATTTTCGGTTTTTTTAGCCATAAATTCCCGTCCCGTCTCTGCTCGGGAGGATGACCATAATGATAATTTTTTTTCATACATTTGTAATTCGAGTTAATTAATATTGACTGTTGCAACAGTTTTTATTTAAAATCTAGCGGTTAGTTTTACCAGAACTTTCCGCTTTTTTATTTCTTAATTTTTACTTCAATTTCATCCTTTTTATATACAAACTCAACATCACTAATAGCTTGTAACATTTCTAAAACACTTATTAAGTTATCGTATCTAGGTACACTTCCTTTAAATGCCAATTCTCTCGCACTATTATCGTTAAACACAAATTTTACATCATACCAACGTGACAATCTGTTTAAGAATTCTTCCATAGTGACATTTTCTAAAGAAAAGAATCCTTCTTTCCATGCTATAATCTCAGAAACATCAACAGAGTTAACTTTTAATGTTTGAGATTCTTTATTTACAATAGCTTGTTGACCAGGAATTAACAACACTTTTTTATCAGAGTTTTCAATGTTAATTTTTACACTTCCTGATACCAATGTTGATTGTACAGTACTTACTCCCGAGTAAGCTGTAATATTAAACTTTGTTCCTAAAACCGTAAGTTCCTGACCTTGCGTTTCTACAATAAAGGGCATATTACTGTTATGAGCCACTTCAAAATATGCTTCTCCTTCTAGAAAAACTCTTCGCTCATTACCTTTAAATTTCTGTGGATATCTAAGCTTTGTTTCTGAATTTAACCAGATTGATGAACCATCGCTAAGCACAATTTTATATTCTCCCTTACGTGGAATAACAATTGTATTATATATAATAGAATCATCAACTATAGGACTGTCATCATTTTTTGTTTCTTCATACGCAACCATGCCTTTGCCTATATTAATCACAGCTTCTTTTTCCTTTACAACATCTTTATTCTGTGACGACAATTCGATTTTACTACCATCTGCTAGTTCAAGAGTGGCTTGATGACTACCTGGGTCAGTATTTCCTAAATAGTTATTCGGGTGAGAATTTTGGTATATAAATAGTGCCGAAGTAATAACTAAAGCTATAAACACAGAAGCTGCTGACATACGATACCAAAGCGCACGCTTCACTTTAGATTTACGATATTCTAACTTCTTTCTTGTTAAAAAATACGTGTCGCCTAATTCTTTACTAAGTCTTTCTTTTAGTTTACTATCTTTTTTTAAGGATTGTAGGTTTTGTAAAAAAGCATCATTTTCTGGACTTTTATTTTTCCAGTTATTAAAAGCCAAAAGTTCTTCATCTGATAAAGACTCGTTGCTTAAGTATTTGTTTATTATATCGTCAATTTCCATTGTGGATCATAATTTAAAAACAAAGGCATTTTAAAATTCAATCTCAAACAAAACACCCCCATTATACTACTAAGACAATTTAAAAAGTGTTTTTCAGTGACAGTATGCATGTTTTTTTTAAAACTTATAAAAACAAGCCATATTCCAATAAGTCAAACACACTAAAACAAAACCACTGATAATCAGAGTCTTACAAACAAAAATACAAATACCTTTAATTTTTTATAAAAGAAACGAACGACTTCTGAATACGAATTTAAAAAAATAACAAGCAAAAAACAATCGATAATTATTGAATTAAACTCATAAACGCTTTTTTATTGATATATTCATAAAAATATAACAAATTCGCCTTGAATATTTCAAGGTTTCAGTACAACCTTGTAATTATTCTTTTTATATTTGCACTAACTCCGACATAGTAGAAACTCATTTTTCACTTTTGAATAACCAAATTAAGTACCAAAAAAAAACAAACGAAATACTAGAATTGTATAAAAAGAATGAGAAATTAGCTTTTAAACTTCTTTTTGATACATACTATATTCCGTTGGTACTATTTGCAAATAAAATTATTAAGAATGAACACTCTTCAGAAGATATTGTACAGGAAACATTAATAAGTTTCTGGCAAAAGAAAAGTCTTTCTAGCGTTAAAACAAATCTTGATTCTTTCCTGTTTAGGTCGGTAAAAAACAAAACATTAAACTACCTTAACTCGAAAGATAGACGGCAAGAAGTATTTATGTCAATTACTGAAGAGCATATCAAAACAAAAGCTTTAATTAGTGAAGAGGCAGAAGAACACATAAAGCTTTACAAAACCATTGAACTTTTACCACAAGAACGTCGTAGAGTTTTTGAACTCGTATATATTGAAGGCCATAAATACAAAGAAGCAGCTGATATACTTGGAATAAGCATCAACACTGTTCAAACACAACTTCGTCGTTCTCTTCAGTTTCTTAGAGAAAAACTTACTGGGTTAGACAATTTGGAATAAAAAGACATTAGAAGTTTTTTTGACAAGTTAAATCGAAAATTACCAAAGTAAATATACCACGCTTTTTGTGTATTAATATTTTGGTTACTCATATTATTATATTCCTCCTTTAAGTTGAAATTACAAATACCTCGAAAAATATTCACTGCTAGCCTTAAAAACAAATAAAACTTAAATGATTAAAACAAAAACAGAAATACTATTTTTGTCTTAACAGAAAACTTAACATAGAAAATATAATGATTAACTCTACAAAAACATTAATTCAGTCTCTTTTAGTTTTAATAGTATTGACTTTATTTTCATGCTCTAATCATGAAAAGAAATCAGAAAAATTAAACACAAAAAAACCATACAAAATTTTAATTGAAGCTGAAGATATGATGTTATCTGACGCTAAAATATATAGTGAAGAAGGAAAAAGTGGAGATAAAGTAATAAAACTTTTATCGGAAGAGGCTATGGCTACCACCGAAATTACACTACCAAAGGGAAAATATGTAATGAATGCTTTTATGAAAACACAGGATGAAATGTCTGATGGTTTTTTCCTTATAGCCAATGGCAAAGTAAAAAGAATCAATAATTACCGTTTCAACCAATGGTTGCATGGTATGAAATTTATAATTTTTGATAGCGATGGAGTAAACCCAATAAAAATAGAAATCGCTTCTTCATATGAAGGACAAATATCAAAAGAATTTGGAATGTTTATTGACTACCTAGAAATTGTAGATTTCTATAATTCAGCTGAAGCATTAGAACTTTGGACAAAGTAAAAGCATTAAAAAAAATCACATTTTTTTATAATACATGGGTTTCACATTACTTTCTTCACCATTACAAGGGTTCACAGATTTTAGATTTCGTAATGCGTTCCATCATTATTTTGGAGGTATTGATACATTTTATTCGCCATATATTAGACTCAATGGCAAGTTCAAAATTAAAGCGTCGTATCAAAACGATTTACTTCCAGAAAACAACACCACATTAGAGGTTATTCCACAAATTATAACCAACAATGCCGAGGAGTTTTTGTTTGTCGCCAAGTATGTGCAAAGCCTGGGGTACAAAGAATTAAATTGGAATTTAGGTTGCCCATACCCTATGGTTGCTAAATCTGGCATGGGTTCGGGGTTAATTTGTAATCCTAAACAAATTAATACTATTTTAGATCGCGCACACAAGGAAACCGATATTTTGGTGTCTATGAAAATGCGTATGGGTTATGAGCATGCTGAAGAAATTTTGGAGGTCTTCCCTATTTTAGATACATATCCGTTAAAAAACATTGCCATTCATGCTCGAATAGGAAAGCAATTGTACAAAGGCCCTGTAGATTTAGATGCTTTTGAACGTTGTATTACCAGCACGAAACACAAATTATATTATAACGGAGACATTACAAGTGTGGAGGCTTTTAAAAGCATGCAGGCACGTTTCCCGAGTTTGGATCATTTTATGATTGGTCGCGGATTAATTACCGACCCGTTCTTACCTCAAATGATAAAAAACAATACCACCGAATACCCTAAAAACCGTTGGGATATTTTTGAGGAATTCCACAATACCATTTACACACAATACGACGAGTATCTTTCTGGCCCTACACCTATTAAAATGAAAATGTTGGGCTTTTGGGAATTCTTTTCACAATCGTGTTCTAATCCTCAAAAGACTTATAAAGCTATAAAAAAGGCAACAAATCCGTTTAAATATAAACAGGCTGTTAGTACTATTCTGAATAATGAACGGAAATTGAATAACATGAGTTCAAAGTAAAAAAAATTTACCTCTTTGAGCACATTCGAAAGTCTCAACCTCATATCTAAATAAACCTTTCTTCATTAAAGATTAAAAAAAATTCAAACTAAAAAACACCCCTGACATATTTCGTCACAAAGGCGAATAAATTTGCATTCAAGTTTAACAATTAAATCAATTTAAAAAATGAAAAATGCAATCAACTGGTTTGAAATTCCTGTAAAAAATTACGAAAGAGCAAAAGGGTTTTACAGTACTATTTTAGATATTGAAATTACCGATCATCATATGCCAGATCAAAACACAAAATACGGCGTATTCCCTTATGACAAAGACAATAACGGTGTAGGCGGTGGTCTTATCGAAGCCGAAGATCAAATACCTACAACCAACGGACCAACTATTTATTTAAACGGAGGCGAAAATTTAAACGTATCATTAAACAAAGTTGAAGCTGCTGGTGGCAAAATACTAATGCCAAAAACAGATATTGGAGAAAATGGTTTTATAGCTCAGTTTACAGATACCGAAGGCAATAGAATAGCGTTACATTCTTGGATGTAAAAATCAACTAATCAACAATCAAAAAACGAATAGATAGCGAATTCAATGCGGTTCGCTATCTTTGTTATTATGTCACAATTATCGAGACTCATATCCATACTTACCTTGTTAAAATCTAAACGACTTTTAACAGCTACAGAGCTTTCTGAAAAGTTTAACGTAAGCATCAGAACGATATATAGAGACATTAGAAAATTAGAAGAAGCCGGTGTACCGGTTACTACTATTGAAGGCAGAGGATATTCGCTTATGGAAGGTTACCAAGTAGCTCCTGTTCAATTTACCGAAAAACAAGCTAATGCCTTAATTACTGCACAACATTTAGTTAATCAAACGCAAGACGCATCTTTTGTTGAAGATTTCAAGGACGCTATAACTAAAATAAAGTCAGTATTTAGAACCTCTATCCAAGAGAAAAGTGAATTGCTGGATAGTAAGATTCATGTATTCAATAATAATTATGAAAATATTTCTAGTAATGCGCTTTCAGAAATACAGCTAGCCATTACAAACTTTAATTATATAGAAATAAATTATCGTAAAGCAGACGACCCAAATATTTCCTTTAGAAAAATAGAACCCTATGCCTTCTACTCCACCAATTACAAATGGATTCTTATGGCTTGGTGTCATTTAAGAAACGAGTATCGCGCGTTTAGAATAGATAGAATACAGCATTATAAAATTTTAGCAGATACATTTGAAGACAGAAAATTTAATCTGCAAACCTATTTTCAATCCTGCCCTTACGAAGGCAAATAATGTCTTATAATTTCTATTATATTTGCTAGAAAAAAGATTTATGAAAAACATTTTAATAGCATTTACACTAATTTTATTTACTGCTTGTAATAAAGACGACGCTCCTAAAGATTATTCAGCAGAAAACGACGAAGAAATTCAAGCTTATATAGCTTCTAATAATTTAGCTGCACAAAAAAGTAGTTCGGGCTTATATTATATAATTGATGAACAAGGCACAGGAGATAAACCTACACTATTATCAGATAGAGTAAAAGTTGCTTTAAAAGGATACTTAACTAACGGAACTGTATTTAGCGAAAATACAAATGGTATATCTTTTCCTGTTCTACAAGAACTTATCCCAGGTCTAGTAGAAGGGCTTAGCTATTTTAATGAAGGCGGCAAAGGAAAACTTATAATTCCGGCTCATTTAGCTTATGGCGATAATAAAACTGAAGAAATACCTCCAGGCTCTGTAATTATTTTTGATATTGAACTTATATATGTGAATTACAAAACTGAAAATGATGAAGAAATTCAAACATATTTAAATGATAATGATTTGATAGCTGAAAAAAGCAGTACCGGATTATATTATATAATTGATGAACTTGGTTCTGAAAATCAACCAACACAAACCGATAACGTAACTGTTGCTTATAAAGGTTATTTTCTTGACGGAACTGTTTTTGATCAAAGCAATGCAGCAGGAGTTTCTTTTAATTTACAAAATGTCATTTCTGGTTGGACAGAAGGCATCACTTATTTTAAAGAAGGAGGTAATGGCAAACTATTAATTCCTGCTCATCTAGCCTATGGTAATAGTGACTATAATGGCATTCCTGGAGGCTCGGTTCTTATTTTTGATGTAAACCTTATTTCTGTAAACTAAAATATTATTATTAAAATTATAAATTAAGCCACTTTGTGAAAACAAGGTGGTTTTTTGTTTAAAGAAAATTAAATTAGTAAAAATTAACGATATTCGTTTAACAAACTTTAATTTTAAAATACTATGAAAATCACTTCTACCAACATAGCAAAACCAACTACTATTATTTGGAATGGTAAAGAAGTAACCACAGGTATTTATAAAACTCCAACATCAAACCCTATATTTCTAGGAAAGAGTGATGTTAAAAACGATGAAGTTACTGATAGAAAACATCATGGAGGCGAGTTTAAAGCCTGTTATCTGTTTTCAGAAAACCAATATAATTATTGGAAAAACTTGTATCCTAATTTAGATTGGAATTGGGGTATGTTTGGAGAAAACTTAACCGTTGATGGTTTAGATGAAACGAAACTATATATTGGTGACATTTATAAAGTTGGTGATGCATTAGTACAAATTACACAACCACGGGAGCCTTGTTTTAAATTTGGTGTAAAGTTTGGCAATCAAAATGTGCTTAAGCAATTTATTGATCATAGTTTTTCAGGAACTTACGTTCGAGTTTTAGAGGAAGGTTTTGTAAAAACTGGCGACACCTTTAAACTCATAGAACAAGCAAAAAATAGCATTACAACGTATCAGTTTTTCAATTTACTCTTTTCAAAAGAAAAAAGCTCAGAATTAATTCTTTCAATTTTAAACAATGACGCATTACCACAAAGTAAAAGAGATAAATTAAAGTCTTTTATAAAGTAGCTTGGGTTTGTTATATCTTTGCTGCAAATACCTTATAAATGTCATTTAAAGACTTACAATTAAACAGACCTATTTTAAGAGCCATTGCTGAAGCTGGATATGATAACCCAACTTTGGTTCAAGAAAAAACAATTCCTTCGGTATTACATAAAAAAGATGTAATTGTTTCTGCTCAAACAGGCACAGGAAAAACAGCTGCTTTTGCACTTCCTATTTTGCAGTTATTGTTCGACAAACAAGACGCGTCTAAAAAAGGAAAAAAAATAAAAGCTTTAATTGTTAGTCCTACGCGCGAGTTAGCGGTTCAAATAAATGAAAATTTCATAAAATATAGTACGTATACCAATTTAAGAACTACTGTTATTTTTGGAGGAACCGCAATAGAACCTCAAATAGATGTTTTAAAAAAAGGCGTTGATATTTTGATTGCAACCCCTGGACGTTTACTTGATTTACACAAACAAGACATTATCAATCTTGATTATATAGAAACCTTAGTTTTAGATGAAGCCGATTTAATGCTAGACATGGGATTTATAGACGATGTAAAAAAAATTGAACGTTTATGCTCCAACGAGAAGCAGATATTATTGTTTTCGGCAACCATTCCTTATAAAGTAGAACAATTAGCCAATACTATTTTAAAAGATCCAGAACGTGTTGAAGTTGCACAAAACTCTTCTACAGCAAAAAACATTAATCAGGTATTGTATTACGTTCCTAAACAGAACAAAATTGAACTATGCTTACACCTATTACGAAATACTATAAAAGGCAGTATTCTTATTTTTAGACGCACAAAATATGGTGTTGAAAAACTAGAACAAACACTTTTAAAAAACAGTTACAAAGTAGAAAGTTTACATGGTGATAAAAGCCAAAACTTAAGACAAGAAGCTTTAAAAAACTTCAAAGCCAAAAATGTAAATATTTTAATAGCTACCGATGTTGCTGCACGTGGTATTGATATAAATGAATTAGATGCTGTTATTAATTTCGATTTACCAAATGTACCAGAAACCTATGTACACAGAATAGGTAGAACAGGTCGCGCAGGAAGCTACGGAAACTCTTATTCATTCTGTTCTGCAGATGAAAAAGCGTATGTAACAAGCATACAACAACTCATTCAAATTCAACTAGATGTTATTGAAGATCATCCCTACCCTTTAGATCCAAAAGCGAAAAAGGAAATTCATAAAACACCAGGAAAAAGCAAACACAGAAAAGGTCGTAAAAGTGAAGCTTCTAAGAAGAAAAAGAAACGTTGGTATTAGTTTAGATTATTAGAATGTTAGACCATATAGCTTTTACAAGCTTTATGATTCATAGCGTTTATTAAAATGATTTTTAAGTAAAGGTATTTGTATAGAAAACATCACTCCAAAAAGAACAATACCATACATAACTGTTTTAGGCATTGTATAACTTGTTAATGCATTTGTTATTTTATTATTAGAAAACACACTAAAATCTATAGCACTAAATATACTTGATGATTCAGTTTCTACTCCAAATATCAAATATAATGTAAGAGCTAAAATCAATGTTATAATAAAAATCCAACCTGTTTTTGAAATTAAAGGTTTATATACTGTAGTACTGCTCTTTAAAGCTTCTACTTGAGACATAACAGATGTAGTAAAATCAAAAGACGGTTTTTCTAACCCCGTATTCTTCATTACTTTTTTAGTTAAATTTTCTAAATGCTTATCTACCTCTTTCATAATGTTCAATTATTTCTGGTTCTAACCGTTGTTTTAAAATAGACGCTAACTTTTTTCTACTTCTAAACAATTTCACTTTAATATTATTAGATGTAAGCCCCATAGTTATAGAAATCTCTTCTAAAGATTGGTCTTCAAAATAATATAAAGTTAACAAAAAACTATCATCACTTGGTAATAAATCAATACAATCTTGAATAGCCTGCTCTCGCTCCTTATGCTCTAAATTATCTAAAGCATTATCGATGGTTTTTAATTGATTCTCAGTAAATTCATCAATAGCAACATCATTTAAATACTTTTTATTTTTCTTTATTCTATCTAAACTAGTACGATAGGCAATTTTATAAACCCATGTAGAAAATTTAGAATCGCCTTTAAACTTATGTAATGATTTATAAACCTTAATAAATGTATCTTGAGACACTTCTTCTGCTTCCTCCCTATTCTTCAACATTCTTAAGGTTAATGTAAACACCAAGTCCTTATAACGTTCAACCAACACATTAAATGCATTAGTCTCTCCGCTAATAATTAAATTGATATAATGTTGGTCGTTAGTGGTCATTTTAAAAGTAAGACGACTTTATTATATTTAAGGTTACATAATTTTGAAAAAAAATAAATAAAAAAAAGTGTAACCAAAAGAAAAGACCTATCGTCATAAGCTATGAACATATTAAAAATAATCAATTAAAAACAAATAATTATGGAAGCAGTAATTTTTGGTATTATATTTGGCTCAATTTTCGGAGTATTTTATTTATACTATTCTACACGTAACAAAGAACGATTAGCTCTTATAGAAAAAGGAGCTGATGCTAATATTTTTGTAAAAGAAAAAAAAGAGCATACAGCTCCTATTTGGAAAGTAATAATTCTAAATCTTGCCTTATTATTAATGGGAATTGGAGCAGGTATCGTAATTGGAGGGATATTATGGAAAAACTTTAACATTGCTTCTGATATAGCTATGCCTGGGTCAATTTTCTTTATGGCAGGAACAGGTTTGCTAATTGGTTTCTTTTTAACAAAAAAAATAGACAAAGAATAAATTTACAAATTAAAAACAACAAAACCTGTTTTCTAATGGAGAACAGGTTTTGCTATTTTACAGGAAAATCAAAATAAGTATTAGGAAATGGTTCGTTTTTCAAAGTAAAATGCCACCATTCTTTTGGATAGTTTCTAAATCCATATTTCGACATGATTTTTTGTAACAATTGCCTATTCGCCTTCTGATCATCTGTAATGTTATTATAATTAACCCAAGATGCTTCTCCAAAAAAATCATAAGCACTACCCATATCTATCGGTTCGCCTGTATTACCATCAATAATAGTTAAATCTACCGTACTACCTTTACTATGCCCAGACCTACTAGCTATATATTCTTCTTTAAAAAGATTCTCCTTTGCAACGTCTGGATAAAAAAGAGACTTATTAATAGTATCATTTAAATCTTTTGCCCAACGTATAAAATGATTAACAGCTTGTTGCGGTCTATAACCATCATAAACTTTTAAACATAAATTATTATCCTGTAACTCTTCATGAACTTCCCTTAAGGCCATAGCCGTTTGCTTGGTTAAGATGAGTTTATTAGATTGATACCCCTCAATAATCTTACCTACAAAGTTATTTGAAGTATTATACCTTAGATCTACTTTCAAATCTGGTATAACATCTTCTACATAAACAAACCCATCTGGCAGTTGCCCAAACGAAACAAAGCAATAAAAAAACAATAAGGATGTAAAAAAGTAGCGCATGATGCTTATTAGTTTATAAGCTAATTTAAATAAAATAATTTTACGCTAAAATAAAGCATAAAAAAACCGAGTTCCCTCAAACTCGGTTTTCTTTCAATTTGCTTTTTTTATTATGATTGTAGATTTAGGGTCTCTATACCAACAACATAATGCAAATATTAATTAATTAATCCATTGAACTAAAAAGTGTGTTATTTAGTACACTCCAAAGATATAACTATTAAAGATTACAAAACGCCAAAAAGCATTAAAAATCGATGAAATACATATAATTTTAACATTTATCGACAAAAAACATCGTTTAAACGACAAAACACACAAAAACTTATTTGTAAAAACAAAAAAAGCACCCTGAAAAGAGTGCTTTTTTACTAACTAACCAACCAAAAATATGGATTACAATTCTTAAGTTTTAAAGTAACCACACAATAAACTTTTTTGTAGAATGTAATTAATAATAATGTATCAATTTTTGTGCCAAAATGAAATTACACCTGTTTATTTAACAATAAATAATTTAATTATTAGCTACTAGTATTTAAAATATAAATGTGAGATATTTGCCTTAATTAAAAATAAAAGTTAGAAATGAAAAACGCTCTATTATTATTTATTGCTTGTATACTAATTTCATGTGGAGAAAAACAACATGACCTAACAGTAAAAGGACAAATAAAAGGATTAAAGAAAGGTACTATTTATCTAAAAAAAGCAAATGATACAACACTAACAAATGTTGACTCATTAGTAATTAATGGTCAGTCTGAATTTGAATTACATAGTGATTTGGAATCTCCTGAAGTATTCTTTTTATATCTTGATAAAAATAGCTCTGAAGATGATAGAATATCCTTTTTTGCAGACAAAGGTGTAACAGAAATAAATACCACATTAAAAAACTTTGTTTATGATGCAGAAATTAATGGATCTACACAACAAAAAACACTTGAAGAATACGAAAAAATGATGTCTAGATTTAGAGATCAAAATTTAAATTTAATAAAAGAAGGTTTTGATGCTAAAAAAGACGATAATAAACCTAAACTAGATAGCTTACAAAATATTCAAAAGAGTATGCTTAAAAGAAGATACTTATTTACTGTAAACTTTGCACTAAACCATAAAAATAGCGAAGTAGCACCTTATTTAGCGCTAACAGAAATATATGATGCTAAAGTAAATTTGTTAGACACTATCAATAATTCTTTATCAAAGAAAGTGAAAGAGTCTAAATATGGAAAAGAATTACAAGTGTTTATTGATAAAATAAAAGCTTCAGAAAAATAATAGCATATTCCTCTTAACAACTTATTACACAAAAAGACCTTATTTAAAGGTCTTTTTGTGTTTATAGAGTATTTCCTAGAAATACTTAATTAAAATAAATTACTAACGTTAAATATTTTGCATAAAAAAACCTCACAAAAGTGAGGTTTTTTTGAGCCGATGGAGGGACTCGAACCCACGACCTGCTGATTACAAATCAGCTGCTCTAGCCAGCTGAGCTACATCGGCAATTTATTAACGGGTGCAAATATAATATCTAAAATGATATCTACAAGCATTCCGTTAAAAAATATTATCCAAGTTTATTAATTTTTTCAATTAATGCGGTTCCTTTAGCTTCTAATTCTTGGTTAATAGCTTTAAAGTGCGCCTTTGCATTATCTGTTTTTGCATTTACTTTAGCAATTAATTCATCAAAAGTCACAATTGCTTCATCAATAATTCCTTCACTTTCTTTTGTGTCCTTATCTGTATTTGCATATTCCCAAATATAAACTGCTTCTATAATATCGCCTAAAACGTAATTTATGTCTTTTTTTAGATCTCTAACATTTGCCATTTTTACTATTTTTAAATTTTTACAAAAGTACTTAATTAAATTATATGTTCTCTAGTATAGAGAGAATTAAAATAAGTTTGAATTACACATAAACTTCTAATAAAGTTGCATTTTCAGAATTAAGATTATAATTCTCAATAGCAGCAGGAAGTAAAATAGTTTCTCCTTTTTTTATTGTTTCTTTAAATCCGTTAGCTGAAATTTCAGCATCACCTTCTACACACATATAAATAATAAAAGAATCGTGATTATTTTCTTTTTGAAGCGACCTATCAATTTTCAAATAATTAGTTGTAAAATAAGGACAACTTACCATTTCATTAGATTGATTTTCAGTTTTATCATAAGCAACCCTAAAGTTATCTGGCATATTAAAATCGAAAGCATCAATAGCTAAATCGTTATGTAACTCACGTTCATTTCCATTATCATCTACTCTATCCCAATCATAAACCCTATATGTTATATCGCTTGTTTGTTGTATTTCAGCTACCATAACACCTGCTCCAATAGCATGTACACGTCCTACTTCAATAAAATAAGTGTCACCTGTTTTTACTGTATCGAAATTTAGAATTTGAGTTAGTGTTTTATCTTCCAGATGTTTTAAATATAATTCTGGTGTCATATCTTGATTAAAGCCAACTATCAAATTAGCGTCTTCATCGGCTTGTAGTGTATACCACATCTCTGTTTTACCAAACGAATTGTGCCTTTTAGCAGCTAACTCATCATTAGGATGTAATTGTATAGATAAATCTTCTTTAGCATCAATAAACTTAATAAGAAGCGGGAACTTATCTTTAAATATTCTATAATTTTGAAGTCCAATTAAATCGGCTCCATAAGTTTTTAAAAGTTGTTTTAACGATTGTCCTTTTAAACTCCCATTAGAAACTACAGAAGTATCTCCTTCAACATCACTAATTTCCCAACTTTCACCAATGTTAGGTAAATCGCTATTTTTATTAAGTAATGTTTTTAATTTTTGTCCTCCCCAAATTTTATCTTTTAAAATGGGTGTAAATTTAATTGGATACAATGTGTTTGACATATTATTTTCCTGAATAGGTTACAAAATTTCTTGGCGTTTCATAAAGCGTTATTTCTAATTCTAAATGAGGCGCTAATTTAGGTTTAAGTTTATTATATATAACAACTGCTATATTTTCGGCTGTTGGGTTTAAATCTTTAAATTCCAGAACATCTAAGTTTAAGTTTTTATGATCGAAAGCATCTTCAATTTCTGCTTTTATTAATTCTCTTAAAATCTTAATATCTATAACATAACCTGTTTCTTGGTCAATTTCTCCAGTAACACTTGCTATTAATTCGTAATTATGACCGTGATAGTTAGGATTATTACACACTCCAAAGATTTCTTCGTTCTTTTCAAAACTCCAATCTTTTCTATGCAATCTATGTGCTGCATTAAAATGTGCTTTTCTACTAACTGTTACTATCATTTTGAAATATTTATATGTTCGTAGAATTTATCGAAAATAATTTTAAACCATTCCGTATATATTTCAGGCTGATTTAAAATATCTTTTTTTACCGTTTCAATAGACATCCATTTCCAACTAGCAACTTCGTCTACATTTATTACAGGCTCCTCGGTATAGTATCCTAATAATACGTGATCGTATTCATGCTCGGTTAAACCATTATCAAATGGTGCTTTATAAATAAAGGATATAGATTCTTTTAAATCTACCACAAAGCCCATTTCTTCTTGTAAACGGCGTTTACCAGCCTCTATATTGCTTTCTCCATCTCTTTGATGGCTGCAACAGGTATTGGTCCATAACAACGGAGAATGATACTTATGTGATGCACGTTGTTGTAGCATTAATTCATTCTTGTTATTAAAAACAAAAACTGAGAAAGCACGGTGAAGTAACGCTTTTTCATGCGCTTCCATCTTTGGCATTAAGCCTATTTGTTCATTATTCTCATTAACTAGAATTACTTTTTCTTCTTCCATAGCAAAGCAAAAATACCAACTAATTTTATAAAAACTGTTTATGTTTTCATAAAATTAAAAAGAGCATTCATAAATATGAATGCTCTTTTTAAAATATAATTATGGGAACTATTAATTAGCCACCACTATAAATTCACTTCTTCTATTAGCTTGATGTTCTTCTTTTGAGCATTTAACACCGTTTGAACATTTGTTGGTTAGTTGAGTTTCACCATAACCTTTACCTGTTATTCTATTGGCTTCAATACCTCCTTTATTAATTACATATGCTTTAGTTGATTTATTTCTTCTACTAGATAAAGTAAGATTATAAGCATCTCTACCTCTTGAATCTGTATGTGAACGCACATCTACTTTTACATTAGGAAACTGTTTCAGGTAATCAATAATTTTTTGTAATTCTATTTCAGCATCTGGTCTTATATCAGATTTATCATAATCAAAATAAATAGGATTTAAATTCAGTAACTTAAACAAATCTGTACCAACAACTGCTGCTTCTGGCTTCTTTTTCAATTCAAGCTTCAAAGCAATGGCTTCTCGTGTATTTATAGAAAAGTCTATGAAATCATCTTTATAACCTTCTTTCTTAGCTTCAATTAAATATGTATCGTCATTACACTTTAATTTAAACTTAAATTTTCCAGAATCATCAGTCTTTAAAGTCTCTATTATTTTATTATCTGAATCATTAACAAAAATATTAGCGTTTGAAATAACCTCTTGAGTATCTTTATCTATTACAACTCCTGAAATATTCTTAGAATCTTCTGGCAAAACAAAACTGTAAATATCATCATCTCCTTTTCCTCCTGCCCTATTAGAAGAAATGTAACCTTGACGAGATACTTCATTTACGATGAATCCAAAATCGTCATTTGAACTATTAATTGGGCTTCCTAAGTTTTGAATAGTTTCTGATTTACCAATTTTGTTAATTTCTATTTTAAAAACATCTAAACCACCTAAACCTAAATGGCCATTTGATGAAAAGTAAAGTATTCCTTTATCGCTTACAAAAGGAAAATTCTCTTTCCCTTCAGTATTTATTTTATCACCTAAATTTACTGGCTCCCCATAAGTACCAGCTTCATTAATTTCTACAACAAAAATATCAGAACCTCCAATTGTTCCTGGCATATCTGATGCAAAATAGAGTTTATCACCATCAACACTTAATGCTGGGTGTGCAACATTATATTCATCACTATTAAAAGATAATGCCTCAATATTCTTCCATTCTCCATTAATCAATGATGCTTTATAAATTTTTAAAGTGTGAAAACCATCACTATTTTTTTCAAACTTACCGTTTAAATAATTATTTCTTGTAAAATAAACAGTATTACCATCTTTTGTAAAAGCGGTAGATGATTCGTGGTACTTTGTATTAATATCTCCTCCAATTTCGGTGATATTCCCAATAGAATCTTTCTCAAATAAATTTAAAAATGGTTGCCCGTTCCATTTATAAATTTTCCCTTTTTTATCTCTTGAAGATGCAAAAATTAATTTTTCATTAAATACTGAAGTTCCAAAATCTGATAATGCTGTATTAATATCTAAATTATTCAATTCGAAGTCTTGAGACAATTCGTTTAACTTATTAAGATAGTCTGTATTGCTTAAAAATTCTTTAGCTCTATAATCATTTGAATTAATTGCAGAAAATCTTTGTAAAACCTTATCTGCCTCTTCATATTTCTTCTCAGCTTTTAATGCATGAGCATATCTAAAATAATTTTCGGATGCTGTTTCTGGATTTAGCTTTAGTAACTTTTTATACCACTTTGAAGCATCTTTCATTTCATTATTATAATAATATGAATTTGCTAAATTTTCTAAAATCTCAAATGATACATTCTCTTGATTTGCTAAACCTAAAAGTTCTTCTTTAGAATTAGCATATGATAACTTTTCATATTGCTTTACTGCGTTTTTAATTTTTGCCTTTTGCGAAAAGGCAGTATTAAAAATTAAAAGGCTTAATATAAATACTATGTATATTCTTTTTTTCATATCTGCTTTCTTTAGAAAAATCTTGGTGATAAAATCTTACCTATTTGTTGTAACTCAAATCGTAGCATAATTTCGTGTGTGCCACTATTGTAATTATTCAATCCTGTAGTCGTTGCATCATAAGCATAACCTATAAATAGTCCTGGATTAATTTGAAATCCAGCTAAACCACTTACAGAATCATCCCATCTGTATGCTAAGCCTAAAGTGAATTTATCATTAAATAATGCATTAGCTGAAAGATCTGCTATTACTGGCGCTCCTGAAACTCCTTTTACTAAAAAGGCTGGCTTTAATTTTGTGTTATCACTTAAATTAAACACATAACCACCTATTAAAAAGTAGTGTAAACTTTCAGTAGCAATAGATTCTTTAAAATCGTCATAATGCTCTGAGGTTAGCATATTTGGAACTGAAGCTCCTAAATACCATTTCTCTGAATGTAAATACAAACCAAGTCCAATGGTTGGAGATATTAAATTCACATTGTTTCCATTATTAAATAAACCATCATTTTCATTAAAACGACCTTTACTCCAATCAGTATCTAAAAGGTGAAATCCTCCTTTAACACCAAAAGATAGTTTCAAATCACCCGATTCACTAATAGGTAAAGAGTAAGATACATTAGCGTCTACACTAGTTTCTTCTGCAGGCCCTAATTGATCGCTAACAATATTTAAACCTAAACCAATTCTTTCATTTCTTAATGGAGAATGAATACCAAACGTTATCGTTTTTGGAGCTCCATCCATACCCACCCATTGGGTTCTATATAATACCGAAGCACTTAACACATCTCTTTGTCCAGCGTAAGCCGCATTTACACTCATGGTATTATACATGTATTGTGTGTACTGCGGATCTTGTTGAGCTTCTACATTTAAACTTAATAGTGCAGTAAACACTACTAAAATTAAACCTTTTATTAATGATGTTTTTTGTATCATTTTTTTAATCTTTTTTAGTTGTTTACTTTATATTATTTATTTATGTATAACCAGCCTACCTTAGGTTTAGAGCCGTCTCCATAATCTAAAACGTAGTAATATGTTCCTACTGGTAAGACTTCTGAGCTATTAACTGTTGCTCTTCCATTAGACCTTCCATCCCACTCATCACTACTGTTATAACCTCTCTTTTCGTAAACTTTATTACCCCAACGGTTATAAACTTCAAATTTATTATTTGGATAATTGTCTATACAATTGATAATTAAAGTATCTCCGTATCCATCTCCATTTGGTGAGAACTCGTTAATTACTGTTAAACAGTCTTCTTCTTTTAGTTCAGTTACTGTTGCGTCATCTTCTGTGTTACCGTCAAAATCATCACCGTTATCACTTGTATCGCTAACTGTACCTAATAATCTAGTTGACGCTGTTACTACAACACTATTACTTACTCCTCCTGCATTTATTGCTTGCTGAGTTATTATAAAGCTAGCCGAATAAATTGCTGTTTCTCCTATAAGAAGTGTTCCTTCAAGACTTCCTTGATCTGCACTATCAAAAGTTGGTTCATCAGTTAAAGAAAGAGTATTACCAATATTATCTATGAATGTATCTACTAAAACAATATCTGTTAAAACAACATCTCCTGTATTCATTACTTCAATAGTATAATATATTCTATCTCCTAAATCTGTTTCCGAGAATTCAGCTCTCTTAGTTACTTTTATTGTCGCTTGACAATCTGTTGTTATTGGATCACAAGCATCATCAGGATCGGTTGTTCCGGTTGGTACTGGTGTCGTTGATGAATCATCAATTCCTGTCGTTTCTTCACAATCGGTTAATCCATCACCATCACTATCGGTCGTATTAACTCCTGTTGGTAAACAAGCATCATTAGCATCAAATGGTCCTGGATAATCTCCTGGTACTTTTGGTGTACTCGGATCGTCTATTCCTGTTGTTTCTTCACAATCGGTTAATCCATCACCATCACTATCTACAAGAGAACTACAAGCAACAGTTACTGTTACTGTCGCGGTTGAACAACTTGCTGTTGGTGTATCGTCATCACAGATTGTATAATCAAATGTATCTGTCCCTACAAAACCTGTTGCTGGGGTATAATCAAATGTGCCATCGTTATTGCTCGTTACTGTCCCGCCATTGGTACTTGACGATTCAAAACTTGTAATGGTTGCGCCATCAATTACAGTATCATTCGTTAGTACATTTACTGTTGTTACTAATGTATCTTCTGTGGTACTAGCTGTATTATCAACTGCTGTTGGATTCCCTTCATCTGTTACTGTAATAGTTACTGTCGCGGTTGATGTTTGTCCATCTAAATCTGTGATTGTGTAATTAAAAGTATCATTACCAACAAAGCTTGAAGCTGGTGTATAATTAATTGTATCATCAGTTGGATTATTAGGCGTACTATTATTATTTACTGTTACAGTACCTCCTTGTCCTGTTGTACCGCTTGGTAAACTTATTGCCCCATTATTAGGCCCGTCATTACCAAAACTATCCACACCATTACCATTATTTGCTAATACATCAATAGAATTATTAGTACTATCTTCATTTATGCCAGTAATTGTATCATCTTGAGCGGATGGTGTATCATTTATTGTCAATAAAGCAGAAGACGATGTATTATCACCATCACAAACATAAGAAGGTGTTGTTAGAATAACTCTATATGAATTTCCTTCAACACTTACACTAACTCCTGTTAGTGTAAGTGTAGCTGTAGTAGCTCCACTATAAATACCTCCGTTAGTAATATTAGAGAACCCAGAACCCGAATTTTCTTGCCATTGATAATTAATTGGGGTTCCTGTGCCAGTAGTATTAGCTAATACCGTATATGTTTGCGTAGATGCATCAGCAACTAACAAGTTATTACTTGGTTGAGTTGTAATTCCTAATAACGCAATACTAGGTTGTAAAAAATCATCAACACTATTGTTATCTAAATCAACTGGTAAATTATTATAAGCAGAACCTGTAACTCCTGCTGCTATTACTAATCCATTTCCATCAACGGTTTGTAAACCAGAACCATATTTTCCATTACCATCAGTATCTGTTCCTGAACCATAAACTTCATCTACATCTGAACAACCATCACCATCTGAGTCTGTATCAAACTGATTTAAAATACCATCTTGATCTAAATCATATCTATCATCAAAACCATCTCCATTAGTATCAACAAAACCAGGAGCATCCGGATCAAAATAATTAGGTGTATTATCTCCATCTAAATCGCCTAAAGGATCAGGCAAACCTGAAGCATACTCTACTGTATCTAGAATACCATCATTATCATCATCCAAATCACAATCTATATCAACTCCATCATCATCTATATTCCCATCATAATTAGGATTCTCAATTGCAACATATAATGAAACAGCACCACCATTTCCTCCATCTTGTGATCCATTGCGCTCTGCTGTAGTATGTTCTCCTCCAATACCGCCAGAATTAATAAGTGTTAAATTAGCTGGTAATGAAGCTTTAGAGTAAAGCAACACACCACCTCCACCACCTCCACCTGGGCCATGTATACTTGCTGTGTTTAAATCTTGTCCGTCTCCCCCTTTAACATTTACAGTTAAATTACTAGTATATGTCTTTACTTTTAATACTACAGAGCCACCTGCTCCTCCTCCACCTCCACCATCTGGTGCACCAACTGGAATTACAGCTGAAGGAGAAAACCCTTCAGCATTAATGAAATGCCCATTTCCTGTAATTTCTTCGGCAAAGATAATAACGATACCACCTCCATCGGCTGCAGAAGACGGATTACCTGTTGTAACAAATCCAGGACCTCCGGCACCTCCTAAAAAGGCTTTATCCTGACTAAGATAAGGTGTCATTGAATAACCTCCAATACCACCAGCATTAGCTCCATTTGTATCGCACCAACGCTTTCCTCCTTCGCCTCCAGCCCCATAGTTGGAACCTCCTCCACCTCCAGAATCTCCAGAAACACCAGATCCTCCGCCATTTGCTCTTGGAGCTCTACCTCTATCTGTTGCTATATCATACAAAGCAATACCTTCTCCTCTTACATAAGATGAATTATTACCATTTGGCAATACAAACTGAGCATTTGGATTAACAGAACAATTATCTGGCGTCCCATTATTGGGCATACCAACACCTACAAATCCTTTTCCATTAACATCTATATCTGCATTAAAAATTACTTTATTAGCTGTTAAAGCCAAAACCCCTCCTGTTCCTGTTGCATCATCCCATTCTGCCGCTGTTAAAGTTCCAACAATATTGGCAGTATCATAATTAGGTATTCTAACTATTTGTATTTTTCCAGAAGCTGTATAAGATCTAACTAAAGGATACAATGGTGTTACTACATTCCCAACAACACTACCTATTTCGAAAAATTCATAATTACCAGCATTATTTATTGACGTTATACTACCTCCAGATGCTGAATTACTAATATCAATAGAAGCACCTTTCATTTGTATAATAAGAGCTTTATCTCCTGGTAAAAAATTAGTAGCATCAACCACTGTTATATCTGGTGCGCAATCTAATTGACAAGGTCCACAAATAGGCGAACTAATACTTGTTACAGCAGTATACGAATTTACAACTCCTGAAATATCAGTTTGAGCATAAGTATTAATACTGAAAAACAGTAATAAAAAGACTAACAAAGAAAAAATAGTTTTTTTCATAAATAATAATTTGTAATTTGTGTAAATAGAGAGTGAAAAATGTATTAAAGTTTTCATAATACTTTAAGTAAAGTAATTTATTGATTTAGGTTATTGATTAGTTAAAATTATAAATAACTAAATCATGGTTCTTTTTTAATAAAAATTATCGAGTAAGTTTTATTCATTTTTGAGAGTTGTTTATAATAGCAATTAAACTTATTTATTACTTAATAATGCAATTTACAGTTGACTTCTTCAATCAAAAAAAGTCTGAGGCAAACCTAGTAATTATTATGAATTATTGTGATTAACATACAAAGCAACACCTTATCATAACATCATACTAAAAATGTATTTTATCGAAATAAAACGAATTTCATCATTCGTTTTTTGTATTTCGTCGATAAAAATAAATATTTAAACACAAATTAAGACGTAATTGTTCTGAACGCTTATAAAAATGTTCTGAAACAAATAAATGAAGATTTTAAATTAACTTTTAGGCTACTTTGAAGAAGTAATCACATTTATATTTTGATAAACAGACTCCTTATACTTTTTACTTAGAGGGATAATTACATCATAAATAACTAATGAGTTATTATCTACTTTTTGTAGAAAATCAATATTGACTATATAACTACGGTGTACTTGAATAAATTTATCATTAAGCTTATTAATAATTTCATTTAAACTACCTCGTACCAAATGTGTTCTTTTATTTTTTAGAACAATTTCTATATACACGTGAGAACTTTTTAAATAAAGAATCTCATCAAACGATAATTTTACCATAGCACCTCGTTCTTTAATAAACAATGCATTTTCTACAACTTGTTTATTACTTTTAGTTTTCTCATTCTTCATTAAAAAATTATTATATACAATCTCAACGGTAGTATATAGCTCTTCTTTAGAAAAAGGTTTTATTAAATAAGCAGGAGGCATTACTTTTTTTGCTTCATTTAAAGTAACTTTATCTGCATTTGAAGTTAAAAATATAAATGGTAAATTAAAATCGTTGTTCATTTTTTCGGCTAGATCAATACCCGTCTTTTTACCTGAAAGTTGTATGTCTAAAATAGCTATATCAGGCTTCTCTATTTCAATTAAAGTAATAGCTTCAGTATAACTCATTGCTGGTTCTAAAGCTTCAAAACCTAAATCGTTAAGTGTATCGCAAATATTATCTGCAATTATAATCTCGTCTTCTACTACTAATACTTTAATTTCACTCATGATTCTTTATTATTAATCAATAACTTTTCTTGCTTGTACGTCTTTAAAAATAATTTCGAAATTAGCACCATCATTGTTGTTAAAGAACAACTTTCCTCTAAGTTGTTTTACCAAACGGGTTACTAAATTAAGCCCAAAACTTTTAGCTTCATTAATATTAAAATCATCTGGAATACCTGAACCATTATCTGATACTATAAGCTTGTAGTTTTCTTTATCAACTCTTTTTATAGAAATATCTAATCGACCTTTTAAACCATCTATAAAAGCGTACTTATAAGCGTTAGTAATTAATTCGTTAACAATTAAACCCAATGGAATAGCTGTATCAATATCAAAAAACACATTATTTACAAAAATATGAGTATCGACATTCTTATTTAATACATATACTGAAGAAATTTCTTTTACTAACATTTTAATATACTTTTCAAAATTTATTAAACCATCTTCACCATGATAAAGTTTTTTGTGAATTAACGCCATCGATTTTAATCTACTCTTACTTTCATTTGCAAAAGCTAAAGCTTTTTCATCTTCAAGACCTTTTGCCTGAAGTTCTAATAAACTTGCTATAATTTGAAAATTATTTTTAACACGATGGTGTACTTCTTTAACAAGTAACTCTTTCTCTTTTATTGCCTTATTAATTTGATTGTTTTTTAATTCTAAAACTTTAGACTGCTTTTGCTTCCTTAATAAGAAAACAAATACAATTAATAATAATGAAACTATTAAGGATATAATAATAACATAGAGTTTTGATAGTTTATTTGCTTGTTCAATCTCTAATTCTTTTTCTTTTATGGCTTGTTTTGTTTCAAAACTTGATAATGATTGAGATAAATCTTGTGAATATATTTTACGTGTTAATGTAACACACTCATTTTTATATTTTAATGCTTCATCGTAAAACCCATATAAAGCCAATGCCTTTGAAGATTCATTTAAGACATGAAAAAAATCATTAGGGTTTAACACTTCCTTGGCTTCTCGCTTAATTTTTTCACAAAACTCTAATACATTAGATACTTCAAACTGATTAAAAATCAACTTAACTTTCGGCGAATCGATGTTTAAAACACTTATATATTTTGCGTAATAACAATAGCTATCTACTTTTGTTTCTGGATTTCCATAAAGTAAATTCAATAATTCATCAACTCTATTTTCATAACCTCCTTTATAAATATAAGCATCTACTAAATGCATAATAGTCCCAATATAATAATCACTTTTATTTATTAACTGTTTCTCAATACCTAAGCTCTGTTCGCTAGCATCAATATATTCATCAAGCTTTCTTTCCAAAATATAAAAATCGCATAAATGATATAAAAAAATGATTCTTAATCTACCATCTCCAAGCTCTTTTGCCTTTTCTAAATTTTTAAGACATAACTTTTTCCCCTTTTCAACATTCTCCTCAATTTGATACATCACCATTTGATGTGTACTTACTAATAATTGAGCTTTAATAGTATTAGTATCGTTTTTATCGAATTGAGAAATATAAGCCTCTAATTTCTCTTGTTCATTACTTGCTTCTCCTATAGAAGCTTCATCTCTTAGCTTTGAAACTTGTAGCCATTTAATATTTACATAATCTAAATCAATATAATCTTTATCTTCAGGTGGATTTATATTAGAATTTATATAATTTGAAACATCAATATAATCAACTTCATGCCTATTCCCTAAACTTGAAATAAACTCATAATAATCTATATATGAAGGATTTTCATTTTTATAAATTCTATTTAAACTTTCTATATAAGGAGTTTTCTTTTGTTGAGAAATTACATTTAAAACTGAATCTAACTGATTATTTAAAATAAAGATTTCAATTTTATTTATAATTGAATCTTGAGTCGAAAAATTTTCTTGTGATTGTATTTTATTAAAAAAAAAGAAAAGGATAATTAGAGAGACTAAAGCTTTCTTCATATAAAAATTAATTTTAAGCTATAAATATATTGATGTTTCTTTAATAATATTCAATAAAACCATTTAATCATATATTTTTATTGAACTTATAAATAGTATCTTTGCAACCCATTTGCACAAATATTTATGAGTTTTTTAAAAGAAATAGAACGTAGACGAACCTTTGGTATTATATCGCATCCGGATGCTGGTAAAACAACTTTAACTGAAAAATTACTGCTGTTTGGAGGTGCTATTCAAGAAGCGGGTGCTGTAAAAAGTAATAAAATAAAAAAGGGAGCTACCAGTGACTTTATGGAAATTGAACGTCAGCGTGGAATTTCGGTTGCTACTTCTGTTTTAGCATTTGAATATAATGGCATCAAAATCAATATTCTTGATACGCCCGGACATAAAGATTTTGCGGAAGATACCTTTAGAACACTTACCGCTGTAGATAGTGTTATTGTAGTTATTGATGTTGCAAAAGGGGTTGAGGAACAAACTGAAAAATTAGTTGAAGTTTGTCGTATGCGAAATATTCCTATGATTGTATTCATTAATAAAATGGATAGAGAAGGTAAAGATGCGTTTGATTTATTAGATGAAGTAGAACAAAAATTAGGATTAAAAGTAACTCCTTTAAGTTTCCCAATAGGAATGGGATACGATTTTAAAGGTATTTATAATATTTGGGAAAAGAACGTTAATCTATTTAGTGGAGATAGTAGAAAAGATATTGAAGAAACTATTGAAATTTCAGATTTATCATCTCCAGAACTGGATACCTTAATTGGTAATGAAGCTGCAAATACCTTAAGGGAAGAAATAGAACTTGTTGATGGTATTTACCCTCAATTTGATAAAGAAGATTATTTAAACGGAAATTTACAACCTGTATTTTTTGGTTCTGCTTTAAATAATTTTGGAGTTAGAGAACTATTAGATTGCTTTGTTGATATTGCTCCAAAACCAAGACCGAAACAAAGTGAAGAACGTTTAGTACAACCTGATGAATCTAAATTTAGTGGATTTGTATTTAAGATTCATGCCAATATGGATCCTAATCACAGAAACCGATTAGCTTTTGTTAAAATTGTTTCAGGTGAATTTAAACGTAATGCACCTTATTTACATGTAAGAAATAATAAAAAAGTAAAATTTTCTAGTCCGAATGCCTTTTTTGCTGAAAAGAAAGAGATTGTAGATATCTCCTACCCTGGTGATATTGTTGGTTTACAAGACACAGGAACTTTTAAAATTGGAGACACCTTAACCGAAGGAGAGGTATTAAATTATAAAGGTGTTCCTAGTTTTTCTCCAGAGCATTTTAGATATATTAATAATGCAGATCCTTTAAAATCTAAACAACTTTTTAAAGGCATAGATCAATTAATGGATGAAGGAGTTGCTCAATTATTCACATTAGAACTTAACGGTAGAAAGGTTATTGGAACCGTTGGCGCGCTTCAATATGAAGTTATTCAATACCGATTAGAACATGAATACGGCGCTAAGTGTACGTATGAAAATTTAAATGTATTTAAAGCTTGTTGGGTAGATCCTGAAGATCCTAAAAATGATGAATACAAAGAATTTGTAAGAGTAAAACAACGTTTTTTAGCTAAGGATAAACAAAACCAGTTAGTATTTTTAGCAGACTCATCTTTCTCTTTACAAATGACACAACAAAAATATCCGAGTATAAAATTCCATTATGTTTCTGAGTTTGATTGATAATAATTAGTTTATAAAAAAAGCCTTTGAAATTAATTTCAAAGGCTTTTTTTATGCTTGACCAGTTGGCCCAAAATTTAATGGAATTGGTGGTTGCTCATAATCTTTTATCTCGCCGTGAGCATTTTCAAATCTATTAACATTATCGGCCAAAGCCTTTAACAAGCGTTTAGCATGCTGAGGCGTTAATATAATTCTAGACTTCACTTTGCTTTTAGGAACTCCAGGCATAATGTTTACAAAATCAACTACAAATTCTGAAACAGAATGATTAATAATCGCTAAGTTAGAATAAGTACCTTCTGCTACTTTTTCATCTAACTCAATATTTATTTGCCTTTGTTTTTGGTTTTCTTTTTGGTCTGCCATAATTTATTTTTCACTTCCACGAAAGAGGAAGTCTTATTTATTTGATTAATAAAAAAGCCTTCAAACAACTTAATGCGTGAAGGCTTTATTTTTATGAGATGCTTCGACTACGCTCAGCATAAATTCGACTTACAAATTTCACTTCCCCTTCGGCTCGTGAAACTTGAGTCTCATTTAATTATAATTTAACTCTTGCTTAACTTGCATCATTTCGTCAAACTCTTCTTTAGAGCCAACAATAATGTCTTTGTAAGTTCGCATACCTGTACCTGCTGGAATTCTGTGTCCAACAATTACATTTTCTTTCAAGCCTTCTAAAGAATCTACTTTACCAGCTACAGCAGCTTCATTAAGAACTTTAGTTGTCTCTTGGAACGATGCCGCAGAAATAAACGATTTAGTTTGAAGCGATGCTCTTGTAATACCTTGTAATATTGGTGTAGCAGTTGCAGGTTGTGCTTCTCTAGCTACCACAAGTTGCTTATCTTCTCTTCTTAAAAGTGAATTTTCATCACGTAATTCTCGAGGAGAGATAATTTGACCTGCTTTAATATTTGCAGAATCACCAGCATCTTCAACAACTTTCATTCCGAAAATAGCATCATTTTCTAGTATAAAATCTGCTTTATGAGCTAATTGATCTTCTAAGAAAATAGTATCACCAGAATCAATAATACGTACTTTACGCATCATTTGTCTAACAACAACTTCAAAGTGCTTATCGTTAATTTTCACACCTTGTAAACGGTATACTTCTTGTACTTCGTTTACTAAGTATTGTTGTACTGCTGATGGCCCTTTAATATTCAAGATATCGTTTGGAGTTATAGAACCATCTGATAAAGGCATACCTGCTTTTACAAAATCATTTTCTTGTACAAGAATTTGACTTGATAATTTTACTAAGTATTTCTTAATATCACCAGTTTTAGATTCTATAATAATCTCACGGTTACCTCTTTTAATTTTTCCGAAAGATACAACACCATCAATAGCACTTACTACAGCTGGGTTAGAAGGATTACGAGCTTCAAACAACTCAGTTACACGAGGTAAACCACCTGTAATATCGCCTGCTTTAGAAGACTTACGAGGTATTTTTACTAAAACTTTACCGATATTAACTTTCTCTCCATCATCAATCATTATGTGAGCTCCAACTGGTAAGTTGTATGAACGAATTGTTTCTCCTTTACCATCTTCAATATGAAGTGTTGGTATTAACTTTTTGTTCCTAGATTCAGAAATAACCTTTTCTTGGAAACCAGTTTGTTCATCAATCTCAACTTGGTATGTTATACCTTGTTCGATGTTTTCATATTTTACTTTACCAGCAAATTCTGAAATAATAACACCGTTATATGGATCCCAAGAACAAACAACATCTCCTTTAACTAAATTATCACCGTTCTTAATAAGAATCGTTGACCCGTAAGGAATGTTATTAGTACTTAATGTAATACCTGTTTTCTTATCTATCAATTTAAGTTCAGATGTTCTAGAAATAACGATATCAACCTCATTACCTTCTCCATCTTCACCTTTAACTGTTTTTAAATCTTCAATTTCAGCTTTACCATCAAACTTAACAGCTAAATTATTTTCTTCTGAAATGTTACCTGCAATACCACCTACGTGGAAAGTACGAAGTGTTAACTGTGTTCCTGGTTCTCCAATAGATTGCGCAGCAACAACACCTACAGCTTCACCTCGTTGTACCATTTTATCGGTAGCAAGGTTACGTCCGTAACATTTAGCACAAATACCTTTTAAAGCTTCACAAGTTAATGCAGAACGTACTTCTAAACTATCTATTGGTGATGCTTCAATAGCTTTTGCTGTATCGTCTTCTATTAACTGACCAGCCGAAACTAACAACTCATCTGTTAATGGATCATATACATCATTTAAAGATACACGACCAACAATTCTTTCTTCAAGTGTTTCAACAACTTCATCGTTTTTCTTTAATGGCTCTACTTCTACACCTCTTAAAGTTCCACAATCTTCAGTATTAATAATAACATCTTGAGAAACATCTACTAAACGACGTGTTAAGTAACCTGCATCGGCAGTTTTAAGAGCCGTATCTGCAAGACCTTTACGCGCACCGTGAGTAGAAATAAAGTATTCTAAAATTGAAAGACCTTCTTTAAAGTTAGAAAGAATTGGATTTTCAATAATTGATCCTCCACCTGCAGTAGATTTTTTAGGTTTTGCCATTAATCCACGCATACCTGTAAGCTGACGAATCTGTTCTTTAGATCCACGAGCTCCAGAATCAAGCATCATAAACACCGAGTTAAATCCTTGTTGATCTTCACGAATACGTTTCATTGACAATTCAGTCAATTCAGCATTTGTAGAAGTCCAAATATCAATAACTTGGTTATAACGTTCGTTGTTTGTAATAAGTCCCATATTATAGTTACCCATAATACCATCAACTAATCCATTGGCTTTATCAATCATTCCTTGCTTTTCTGGAGGAATGATAATATCTCCTAAACTGAATGATAATCCACCTTGGAATGCAAATTTAAATCCTAATGTTCTAATGGCATCAAGGAAATCTGCTGTTTCAGGAACAGATGTTACTTTTAGAATATTACCAATAATATCTCTTAAAGATTTTTTAGTAAGTACTTGATTGATATATCCTGCTGCTTGAGGTACGTGTTGATTAAATAACACTCTACCAACAGTAGTTTCAACAATCATTCTGTCTAACTTCCCTTCTTCATTAATATCAATAGTTCTTACTTTAATACCAGCATTTAAGTCTACTTTCTTCTCATTAAAAGCTATTTCAACTTCTTCAGGAGAGTAAAAAGTTAAACCTTCTCCTAAAATTGGCACTTCTGGAGTAGACGTACGTAACTTAGTCATATAATAAAGACCAAGTACCATATCTTGAGAAGGTACCGTTACTGGAGAACCATTTGCAGGATTTAAGATATTGTGAGATGCCAACATTAATAATTGACATTCTAGAATAGCTTCTGGTCCTAATGGTAAGTGTACCGCCATTTGATCTCCATCAAAATCGGCGTTAAATGCTGTACATACTAATGGGTGTAAACGAATTGCTTTCCCCTCGATTAATTGAGGTTGGAATGCTTGTATACCCAAACGGTGTAAAGTAGGCGCACGGTTTAGCAATACTGGATGTCCTTTAAGAACATTTTCCAAGATATCCCAAACCACTGGCTCTCTTTTATCTATAATTTTCTTTGCAGATTTTACAGTTTTTACAATACCTCTTTCAATTAGTTTTCTAATTACGAAAGGTTTGTAAAGTTCTGCTGCCATATTTTTAGGCAATCCACATTCATGTAATCTTAATTCTGGTCCAACAACAATTACCGAACGTGCAGAATAATCAACACGCTTACCAAGTAAGTTTTGACGAAAACGTCCTTGCTTACCTTTAAGTGAATCTGATAATGATTTTAATGGTCTGTTAGAATCTGTTTTTACAGCAGATGATTTACGCGTGTTATCTAATAATGAATCAACAGATTCTTGTAACATACGTTTTTCATTACGTAAAATTACCTCAGGTGCTTTTATCTCAACTAATCTTTTAAGACGGTTGTTACGGATAATTACACGACGATATAAATCATTTAAATCTGAAGTTGCAAAACGTCCACCATCTAAAGGCACTAATGGCCTTAATTCTGGCGGAATAATTGGCACAACTTTCAAGATCATCCATTCAGGACGATTTTCTCTGTTTTCGTTAGATTCACGTAAAGCTTCAACAACTTGTAAACGCTTTAAAGCTTCTGTTTTACGTTGTTTAGATGTTTCTGTATTAGCTTTATGACGTAATTCATACGACAAAGATTCTAAATCTATTCTAGCTAATAAATCAATTAAACACTCAGCCCCCATTTTAGCTAAAAACTTGTTAGGGTCTGTGTCATCTAAATATTGATTATCCTGAGGAAGCGTTTCAAGAATATTTAAGTATTCTTCTTCCGTAAGGAAATCCATTTTTTGTACTGGCTCGCCTTCTTCATTTTTAGCATTACCTGGTTGAATTACTACATAACGCTCGTAGTAAATAATCATATCTAATTTCTTAGATGGTAATCCTAATAAATAACCAATTTTATTTGGTAAAGAACGGAAATACCAAATGTGAGCAACAGGAACCACTAAATTAATGTGCCCTACACGATCACGACGTACTTTCTTTTCGGTTACTTCTACACCACAACGGTCACAAACAATACCTTTGTAGCGAATTCTTTTATATTTACCACAAGCACATTCGTAATCCTTAACAGGACCAAAAATACGCTCACAGAACAAACCATCACGTTCTGGTTTGTGAGTTCGATAATTGATAGTTTCTGGTTTTAAAACCTCACCTCTAGACTCTGCTAAAATAGATTCTGGTGATGCTAAACCAATTGAGATTTTATTAAATCTCTTTACTGTATATTTATCTTGTTTTCTTGCCATAATATATGGATGAAATGATTTTTTTAATTAACTACTCCTCTAATCTGATATCCAACGCTAAACCTTTCAATTCGTGCATAAGTACGTTGAAAGATTCTGGTAATCCTGGATCTGGCATTGGTTCACCTTTTACGATTGCTTCGTAAGTTTTAGCTCTACCAATAACATCATCAGATTTTACAGTTAAAATCTCACGTAAGGTACTTGATGCTCCATAAGCTTCAAGTGCCCAAACTTCCATCTCACCAAAACGTTGACCACCAAACTGTGCTTTACCACCTAATGGTTGTTGCGTAATTAATGAGTAAGGTCCTATAGAACGTGCGTGCATTTTATCATCTACCATGTGTCCTAGTTTCAACATATAAATCACACCAACTGTTGCTGGTTGATCGAAACGCTCTCCTGTTCCACCATCGTATAAATAACTATGTCCGTATCTTGGGACTCCAGCTTCATCTGTAAATCCATTAATTTGTTCTATTGTAGCTCCATCAAAAATTGGTGTTGCATAAGTACGACCTAATTTTTGACCTGCCCATCCAAGAACAGTTTCATAAATTTGACCAATATTCATACGAGACGGTACACCAAGTGGGTTTAATACAATATCAACAGGCGTTCCATCTTCTAAGAATGGCATATCTTCTTGACGAACAATACGAGCAACAATACCTTTGTTACCGTGACGTCCTGCCATTTTATCACCAACTTTAAGTTTACGTTTTTTAGCGATATAAACTTTAGCAAGTTTTATAATACCTGCTGGTAACTCATCACCTACAGAAATTGTAAACTTCTCACGACGTAAAGAACCTTGTAAATCGTTTTCTTTAATCTTGTAGTTGTGAATTAAATCAGCTACTAATTGATTTGTATGTTCATCTGTTGTCCATTTACCTGACACTAAATGCGCATAATCATCAACAGCGTTTAACATTTTAAGTGTGAATTTTTTACCTTTTGGTAACACTTCTTCACCTAAATCATTAAAGATACCTTGAGCTGTTTTTCCGTTTACAATATTGAAAAGCTTTTCGATTAAAACATCTTTTAAATCATCAAACTTTCTATCGTATTGTGTTTCTAAAGCTAAAATATCATCTTTATCTTGAGCTCTCTTACGTTTATCTTTTACTGCTCTAGCAAATAACTTCTTTTCTATAACAACACCATGTAAAGAAGGAGATGCTTTTAAAGATGCATCTTTTACATCACCTGCTTTATCTCCAAAGATAGCACGTAATAATTTTTCTTCTGGAGTTGGATCTGATTCTCCTTTTGGTGTAATTTTACCAATTAGGATATCGCCAGGTTTTACCTCGGCTCCAATACGAATCATTCCATTTTCATCTAAATCTTTAGTAGCTTCTTCAGAAACGTTAGGAATATCATTAGTTAACTCTTCGTTACCTAATTTAGTATCTCTTACGTCTAAAGAATACTCATCAATATGAATAGATGTGAATATATCTTCACGAACAACTTTTTCAGAAATTACAATCGCATCCTCAAAGTTATACCCTTTCCAAGGCATAAAGGCTACTTTCATATTTCTTCCAAGTGCTAACTCTCCTTTTTGAGTTGCATACCCTTCACATAAAACTTGACCTTTAGAAACTTTATCACCTTTAACCACAATTGGTTTTAAGTTGATAGAAGTACCTTGATTCGTTTTTCTGAATTTTACTAATTGATATGTTTTGATATCAGAATCAAAACTTACTTTAGCTTCATCTTCAGAGCGTTCGTATTTAATTTTAATTTCATTAGCATCAACATAAAGTACTTCTCCTGTTCCCTCTGCATTAATTAAAACACGAGAATCTGATGCTACTTGACGTTCTAAACCTGTACCTACAATTGGTGCATCTACTCTTAATAAAGGCACTGCTTGACGCATCATGTTAGATCCCATCAAGGCTCTATTCGCATCATCATGCTCTAAGAAAGGAATTAAAGATGCTGATATAGATGATATTTGATTTGGTGCAACATCAGTATAATGAAGTGCACTTGGTTCAATTACAGGAAAGTCTCCTTCCATTCTAGCAATTACCTTATCATGTAAAATTTTACCATCCTCATCAACTTTAACTGTTGCTTGAGCAATTAATTTATCTTCTTCCTCTTCAGCACTTAAATATGTTGGTTTATTTTCAATATCAACCACACCATCAGTTACTTTTCTATAAGGCGTTTCAATGAATCCCATAGAATTCACTTTCGCGTATACAGATAGTGACGATATTAAACCAATATTTGGTCCCTCAGGAGTTTCAATAGGACATAAACGTCCGTAGTGCGTATAGTGAACATCACGAACCTCGAAACCTGCTCTTTCTCTAGAAAGACCTCCAGGTCCAAGAGCCGATAAACGACGCTTATGAGTAATCTCTGCTAATGGATTGGTTTGATCCATAAATTGAGATAATTGGTTTGTTCCAAAGAATGAATTAATTACAGACGATAAGGTCTTAGCATTAATCAAATCTATTGGTGTAAACACCTCATTATCACGAACGTTCATGCGTTCACGAATAGTACGCGCCATACGAGCTAAACCAACACCAAACTGAGAAGATAATTGTTCACCAACTGTACGTACACGACGGTTAGATAAGTGATCAATATCATCAATCTCTGCTTTAGAGTTTATTAACTCAATTAAATATTTTATAATAGTTATGATATCTTCTTTAGTAAGCACTTGCTTATCCATTCCAATATCTAACTGTAATTTTTTATTCATTCTATAACGACCTACTTCTCCTAAAGAGTAACGTTGGTCACTAAAGAATAATTTATCTATAATACCACGTGCTGTTTCCTCATCTGGCGGCTCAGCATTACGTAATTGTCTGTAAATATGTTCAACAGCCTCTTTTTCAGAGTTAGTTGGATCTTTTTGAAGTGTGTTATGAATAATAGCATAATCACCTTGTTCTGCAGTTTCTTTATGTAAAAGAATTGTTTTTACATCTGCTTCAAGAATTTCTTCAATGTTTTCTTTATCTATGATAGTATCACGATCAAGCACAATCTCGTTACGCTCGATTGATACTACTTCACCTGTATCTTCATCAACAAAATCCTCATGCCATGTATTTAAAACACGTGCAGCTAATTTTCTTCCTAAATATTTTTTTAATCCAGATTTTGATACTTTAACTTCTTCAGCTAAATCAAAAATCTCTAATATATCTTTATCACGCTCAAATCCAATTGCACGGAAAAGCGTTGTAACAGGTAACTTTTTCTTTCTATCAATGTAAGCATACATTACCTGGTTGATATCTGTAGCAAACTCAATCCACGATCCTTTGAATGGTATAACTCTTGCTGAATATAATTTTGTTCCATTTGCATGGAAAGATTGACCAAAGAATACCCCTGGTGAACGGTGTAATTGAGATACAACTACACGCTCTGCTCCATTGATACAAAAAGTACCAGATGGTGTCATATAAGGTATAGTTCCTAAATACACATCTTGAACAATGGTTTCGAAATCCTCATGTTCAGGGTCTGTACAATATAACTTTAACCTTGCTTTTAGCGGAACGCTGTAAGTAAGACCTCTTTCAATACACTCATCAATAGCGTATCTTGGTGGATCTACAAAGTAATCTAAAAATTCTAAAACGAATTGATTACGTGAATCTGTAATAGGGAAGTTCTCCATGAAGGTATTATATAAACCTTCATCTCCTCTTTCTTCAGACTTCGTTTCTAATTGGAAAAAATCCTGAAAGGATTTAATCTGAATATCCAAGAAATCTGGATATTCTGTTCTATTTACAATAGAGGAGAAATTTAATCTTTCAGCTTGTGTTGATAACATCAATAGACGGAATTTTGATTAAAAAATAGTGATAACGCGTATGTAACCATTATATACGCAAAATGGTTTAGGTCTTGGAGAACCTTCTCCAGACCTAAACCTTTATGTTTTTTAGATGGTAAGCTTACTTTAGCTCAACCTCAGCTCCAGCTTCTTCTAAAGATGCTTTTAAAGCCTCAGCTTCATCTTTAGTTACAGCTTCTTTGATAGCACTTGGTGCATCATCAACTAAACCTTTAGCTTCTTTTAAACCTAAACCAGTTAATTCTTTAACTAATTTTACAACAGCTAATTTAGAACCACCTGCTGCTTTTAAAATAACATCAAATTCAGTTTGAGCTTCTTCAGCTTCTCCACCTCCAGCAGGACCAGCAACAGCAACTGCAGCAGCAGCAGCAGGCTCGATACCATACTCATCTTTTAATATAGTTGCTAACTCATTTACTTCTTTTACAGTAAGGTTAACTAATTGTTCTGCGAAATCTTTTAAATCTGCCATTTTTCTATCGTTTTAATAATTTTGTAATAATATATTTGTAATAAAGTGCGTACTATTTAATACTATTCTGATTTTTCAGAAAGTGTTTTAATAAGTCCAGCAATTGTTCCTCCACCTGATTTAAGTGCAGAAATAACGTTTTTAGCAGGCGATTGTAATAATCCAACAATCTCTCCTATTAACTCTTCTTTAGACTTGATATCTACTAACATGTCTAATTGATCGTCGCCAATATAAACCGATTCCTCAATAAACGCTCCTTTTAATAAAGGCTTGTCTGATTTTTTACGGAAGGTTTTAATTAACTTTGCTGGTACGTTACCTGTTTCAGAATACATCACAGATGTATTTCCTTTTAAAACAGAAGGAAGATCTCCGAACTCTCTGTCTGAAGCTTCCATTGCTTTTTCAAGTAATGTATTTTTTACAACTGCTAACGTTACGTTTGCTTTAAAACAAGCACGACGTAAGTTTGAGGTTGTTACTGCGTTTAATCCTGAAATATCTGCTAAATAGATATTTGCATTATTAGCTAATTCTGCAGTTAACTCCTCAATTACTAATGATTTTTCTTCTCTTGTCATAATAAAAGTTTTAACTTAATTAACCAATTTTAGGATCAACAGCAATACTTGGGCTCATTGTAGAAGACATAAATATGCTTTTTACATAAGTTCCTTTTGCAGTTGTCGGTTTTAGTTTCATTAATGTTGTTAATAATTCATTTGCATTACCTGCAATTTTATCAGCACTAAATGATGCTTTTCCTATAGCAGCATGTACAATACCAGTTTTATCAACTTTAAAGTCAATTTTACCAGCTTTTACTTCTGTTACAGCTTTAGCAACATCCATAGTTACTGTACCTGTTTTTGGGTTAGGCATTAAACCACGAGGACCTAATACACGTCCTAAAGGACCTAATTTACCCATTACACTTGGCATAGTAATAATAACATCAACGTCTGTCCATCCGCTCTTGATTTTATCAAGGTATTCGTCTAAACCTACATAATCAGCTCCAGCTTCTTTTGCTTCGGCTTCTTTATCTGGTGTTACTAATGCTAATACTTTCATGTCTTTACCAGTACCATGAGGTAATGATACCACACCTCTTACCATTTGATTTGCCTTACGAGGATCTACTCCTAAACGTACAGCTAAATCAACTGAAGAGTCAAATTTAGTATTGGTAATTTCTTTTATTAATGCTGATGCTTCTTCAACAGAATAAATTCTTCCTTTTTCTATTTTCGCTGCAGCTTCTTTTTGCTTTTTTGTTAATCTTGCCATTTTAAATGTCTATTATAGATTAATTAGGGAATTGCCCTGTTACGGTTATACCCATTGATCTTGCAGTACCAGCTACCATTTTCATTGCAGATTCGATAGTAAATGCATTTAAATCTACCATTTTGTCTTCTGCGATGGTTTTAACCTGATCCCACGAAACTTTAGCTACTTTTTTTCGGTTTGGCTCTCCAGATCCTTTCTTCACCTTTGCTGCTTCCATTAACTGAACTGCTGCTGGTGGAGTCTTGATTACAAAGTCAAATGATTTGTCTTTGTAAACAGAGATAACAACTGGTAATACTTTACCTGCTTTATCTTGGGTTCTGGCATTGAATTGCTTACAGAACTCCATGATGTTAACACCTGCAGCTCCTAAAGCGGGTCCAACCGGTGGCGATGGATTCGCAGCACCTCCCCGAACTTGTAACTTAACTACTTTACCTAATTCTTTTGCCATTTTTAATAATTTAATTTTTTGATGTTATCTTTCATTTGGAAGCGAAAGACTCATCTATCTATTGTAACACTATTATACTACTTTTTCTACTTGCATATAACTTAATTCTAATGGTGTTTTTCTTCCGAAAATCTTAACCATTACTTCAAGCTTACGCTTTTCTTCATTTATTTTCTCAATAGTACCATCAAATCCATTGAATGGACCATCAATAACTTTTACAGTTTCTCCTTTTGTAAAAGGAATTGCAACATTTGCACTTTCTTCAACCGCCAATTCATCAACTTTACCTAACATTCTGTTTACTTCAGATTGTCTTAACGGTACAGGATCTCCTCCTTTTGTTTCACCTAAAAAACCAATAACATTAGTTACTGATCTTATAATATGAGGTACCTCACCAGTTAAATTAGCTTGTACCATAATGTAACCTGGGAAAAACGTTTTCTCTTTATGGATTTTTTTCCCGTTACGAATTTGTATTACTCGTTCTGTTGGAACTAATACTTGATCTACATAATCTTGAAGACCTAAACGAGCAATTTCATTCTCGATATACGTCTTGATTTTGTTTTCCTGACCACTTACAGCTCTAACAACATACCATTTTTTTTCACTTACTTCAGACATAAAAATTGTTTTTTTACCGTTAGTTAATCCATTCAAAGTAAGATGCAATAACCTTGCTAAACACAGTATCTACACCCCAAATTGCTAAGGAAAATACAATTGAAAATACAGCAACTAAAACAGTTAAACTTTGTGCTTCTGCCCATGATGGCCAAGTCACATTATTTTTAAGTTCACTAAATGATTCTTTTACGTAATTTACAAATCCAGCCATTTATTATTATTTTGAATGAATTAAAACCTTGTCTTTCAATATTTGAATTAAGCAAAATTTTAATCTTTATATTATTGAAAGTAATTTTAAAATTACTAACTACTTAAGCACGGGTTGAGAGACTCGAACTCCCGACACCTGGTTTTGGAGACCAGTGCTCTACCAACTGAGCTAAACCCGTAAATATAAGTCAAGGTATTCCGAAAAACGAAATACCTTAACTCTATATTAATTAAACTATAATTTAGTCTAAAATTTCAGTTACTTGACCTGCACCTACTGTTCTACCACCTTCACGGATAGCGAAACGTAAACCTACGTTCATTGCAATAGTGTTAATTAACTCAACAGTAATAGTTAAGTTATCTCCAGGCATTACCATTTCTACTCCATCAGGAAGCGCAATGTTTCCAGTTACGTCAGTTGTACGTACGTAAAACTGTGGACGGTAGTTATTATGGAATGGAGTGTGACGTCCACCTTCTTCTTTTTTAAGGATATAAACCTCAGCTTTAAATTTAGCATGTGGAGTTACAGAACCTGGCTTACAGATTACCATACCTCTTGAGATTTGAGATTTTTCAATACCTCTTAATAAGATACCTGCATTATCTCCAGCTTCACCTCTATCTAATATTTGACGGAACATTTCAATACCTGTAATAGTAGATGTTAATTTCTCAGCACCCATACCAATAATTTCTACAGGATCTCCAGTGTTAGCGATACCAGTTTCTATACGACCAGTTGCAACCGTACCACGACCAGTAATAGAGAATACATCTTCGATAGGCATTAAGAAATCTTTATCAACTTCTCTTAATGGTTCTTCAATCCACTCATCACAAGCAGCCATTAATTCCATTACTGTATCAACCCATTTTTGTTCACCGTTAAGTGCACCTAAAGCAGAACCAGAAATTACAGGACCATTATCACCATCATACTCATAGAATGATAATAAATCTCTAACTTCCATATCTACTAATTCTAAAAGCTCTTCATCATCAACCATATCAACTTTGTTCAAGAAAACAACGATACGAGGAATACCTACTTGACGACCTAATAAGATATGCTCACGAGTTTGTGGCATAGGACCATCAGTAGCAGCTACCACTAAAATAGCACCATCCATTTGTGCAGCACCAGTTACCATGTTCTTTACGTAATCGGCGTGACCTGGACAATCTACGTGTGCATAGTGACGATTTGCTGTTTGATATTCTACGTGTGAAGTATTAATTGTAATACCTCTTTCTTTTTCCTCTGGAGCATTATCGATAGTATCGAAATCTCTAGCTTCTGATAAACCTGCATCAGCTAATACTTTAGTAATAGCAGCAGTTAAAGTTGTTTTACCGTGATCTACGTGTCCAATTGTACCAATATTTAAGTGTGGTTTTGAACGATCGAAAGTTGCCTTTGCCATGTTTTTAAATAATTTTAATCTTAGTTATATAATAATATTAGTGTATTCTATTTTTTTCTCTAAATAAATAGAGCCAATGACGAGAATTGAACTCGTGACCTCTTCCTTACCAAGGAAACGCTCTACCCCTGAGCTACACCGGCGTAAAGTTTTTATTTCCTATTCTCTCAAAACAACTATTTCTAACTGCATTAATATGAAAGAAGAGATTCCTGCCTTCGCAGGAATTTAGAGCGAGAGACCGGGTTCGAACCGGCGACATTCAGCTTGGAAGGCTGACGCTCTACCAACTGAGCTACTCTCGCAATTTTAACAAGCTTTCGCTTGTAAGGTTTTCAATATTTCAACAAAAACTGAAAAAAGTTTGTGGGGAGAGCAGGATTCGAACCTGCGAAGACGTAGTCAGCAGATTTACAGTCTGCCCTCGTTGGCCGCTTGAGTATCTCCCCAATTAACTTATTTCAATATTTTAAAGAACTTGAGCCGATGGAGGGACTCGAACCCACGACCTGCTGATTACAAATCAGCTGCTCTAGCCAGCTGAGCTACATCGGCTTTTTTTCTTATGTTTTTAACGCATAAAAAAGTCCGCTATTTCTAACGGACTGCAAATGTATAGATTTATTTATTTATTCAAAACATTTTTTAATAAATTTTATCATAAATGTGCTCTTAATTTTTCTTTTCGTTTTTTTAACTGCCTTTCTAGCGATGAAACTGCCATATCTGCGCCCTCTTCAAAAGTTTTACATTGCTTTTTTACAACAAAACTATCACCAGGTACACTAACTCTTGCTTCAAAAATTTTATTTTCTTTATCACTGGTGTTCTCTACTTTTAAATAAACATCTGATTTTATGACTTTATCATAAAACAAATCTAACTTATCCATACGTTTTTGGATAAAATCTATTAATTTTTGATCTGCATTGAAATTAACTGATTGTGTGTTTACTTTCATACTACTTCATTTTTGGTTAGACAATAATTTTTACGCTTCTATTTTTTGCTTCTAGGATGCGTATTTACATGCACCTTTTTTAATTCTGATATACTATTATGTGTATATACTTGTGTTGATGCTAGACTAGAATGTCCTAAAAGCTCTTTAACTGCATTCAAGTCAGCACCTTGATTCAACAAATGTGTTGCAAAAGAATGCCTTAATATATGTGGACTCTTTTTAACTTTTGAAGATGCTAAACTAAAATACTCATTTATTATTCTGTAAACAAGTGTTTCATATATTTTAACGCCCTTTTTTGTTAAAAATAAATAATCAGTATCTAAAACACATTCTAATTCATTCCTTAATTTTATATACTTACTCAATGTTTGTGATACTGTTTCTAATAACGGAACGATGCGTTCTTTATTTCTTTTACCTAATACTTTTAACGTTTTATTATCAAAGCTAAAACTTGTTAATTTTAATTCTACAAGCTCAATTCTTCTAATACCAGTAGAATAGAATAATTCTATTATTAATTTGTCTCGTACACCTTCAAAATCTTTTTCAAAATGCAAGTCATCTAAAACTGTAGCTATTTCTTTTTCTGAAAATGGGACTTGAATCTTTTTACTTGTTTTTAATGCTTTATGTTTTGCTAAAGGATTAATATCTATATCTCCTATTTTTAAAAGAAACTTATAATAGGTATTTAAGGCTGATACTTTTCTATTAATACTTCTATTTGTTAAACCACTTTCTACTAAAGAAACTATCCAACTTCGTATTTGAGAATAATTAACATTATTAATGGAATTTGTTTCATAATAATTTTTAATAAAATCTAAAAAACTCTCTAAATCTTTTTGATATGCATTTACCGTTAATGCTGAATAGTTTTTTTCTAGCAATAAATAATCTGTAAATGATTTAAAAGTCATATTAATAGTTTAAAATAAACATTATTGATTGTTTGAAGTTAAATCTACAACCTTTTATTTAATTATTAAGCAAAAAAAATCCCGCAAAATGCGGGATTTAAATATTTACTTTACTAAGAACAGATTAAATATTTTCTGCATCTTTTAAGCCTTGTACATATTGTGCTTTTTGTATTAGCGCTCTACGTTTTACTGAAGGCTTTATAAATTGTTTACGAGTTTGAAGCTGACGTTTAGTTTGAGTTCTATCGAACTTTCTTTTAAAACGCTTTAACGCTCTATCTATATTTTCTCCTTCTTTAATTGGTATTACTAACATAGTGTCATAACCTCCTCTCTTTTAAATTTTCAGGCTGCAAATATATAAATATTTTTGAATTTCAAATTCTGATTGTAAAAATATTTAAGTTGCTGGCTTATACTCTTTTTTATCGATTATCATTTTTGATAATATTTCTCGTAATATTTCTGATGTTCCGCCACCTATAGGCCCTAACCTACTATCTCTTAACAATCTTGCCATAGGATATTCTTCCATATAACCATAACCTCCTAAAAACTGCATACATTCATATATAACCTCATCTGCCATTTTAGTCGACTTCAACTTAGATATAGTAGCTTCTTTAACGACGTATTCACCTTTGTTCAATTTATTAGTAACAGAATAATTATACTCTTTACAAATTTCCATATCTGCATACAAATCAACAAACTTATGTCTTAATGCTTGATATTTATTTAATTCTTTACCAAAAGCTGTACGTTCTGACATATAATTTAAAGCATACTCTAAAGCATATTCGGCTCTAGCATGTGCATTAACCCCCATAACTAATCGTTCTAAAGAAAAATGCTGCATGATATAAGCAAATCCATGATTTTCCTCTCCTAACAAATTACTAGCTGGAATCTTTACATTATCAAAAGCAATTTCGGCAGTATCTGAAGCTCTCCATCCTAACTTATCTAATTTTGTTGCCGAAATACCTTCTGTATCTCTATCTACAACAAAAATACTCATACCTTTATTACCAAGTTCAGGGCTTGTTTTAGCAGCAACTACTAAATAATCGCTATAAACACCATTTGTTATAAATGTTTTAGAACCATTTACAACATAATAATCACCTTCTTTAACTGCTCTTGTTCTCATACCAGCTACATCACTTCCTCCAGACGGCTCACTTATACACAAACAGCCTATTTTATCTCCTGCAATACTAGGTACTAAATATTTTTGCTTAATAGCTTCATCACCTTCAGCTTTAAGATGCGTCATTGCTAAATACACATGTGCCCATATTGCAGCAGCAAAACCTCCAGAATTTATTTTCTGAAGTTCTTCTTGCAAAATAATAGTATAAAACAAATCTAAGTTTGAACCTCCATAAGTTTCAGGATAGTTGATTCCGAAAAACCCCATATCTCCAAACTTCTTCCAAATAAAACGATCTATAGTTCCTGTTTTTTCCCAAGCATCAATATTTGGAACCACTTCCTTTTTTAAAAAATCTTGAAGACTTTTTCTAAAAAGGTTATGTTCTTCTGTGAAGTACATACTATTCATTTGCATCTTTTTTTTAATCGAGCGACAAATATAATTTAATTATCTCGATTTTATTTACAGGGAAGTCTTTAACTTTTATTAATTCATCTAAGGATTTATATCCTTCCTTTAATTGACGTTGTTCTATGATTTTGTATGCTACATCATAATCTATATGCTGAATTGTTACCAATTGATCTACAGTTGCCGTATTAAGCGTTATTTTTTGAATTTGCCGTGGTGTTTTTACCGTAAACAATTTTGTGAGGTGTTCTAATACTTCTGGAGTCAATCCGTATACATCATTCAATTGCACATCATCTATAAAACCTCCAACAAATTTATTTCTAAATTTTACAATACGATTAGAAAGTACTTTTCCAATACCATTTACTTTTTGAAGTTGTTGTGCAGTAGCTGTATTTAAATCTTGTTTTTGCTCGAAAGTTTTCTGTTTATTATCAAAACTAGAAATTGAAGCTTTTCTTGGTTTAAAACTTGTAACCCATTCTGGAAATTTAAAAAATGAAGCTATTGTATTTAAAAGCGAATCTGATACTTTAGTTACTTCTTGAAATTGTTTAGCTGAGTTTATCCATTTGTTTTGCTTTCTATATACTAATAATCTATCAATCTCCTCATTGCTCATTCCTAAATTTACACCTTTATAATCTGTTATATAATTTGGATTAAAAGAATATATTTTAGGCTTCGATTTTTCAATTTCAATTAATTTAAGAGAATCGATTTCTTTGACGTATACTGCTAATTCATCTTTATTTACTTGAACATCTTCTGATGAAAAGTCGACATAAAAATAAACACATTGTAATGAAACAATGATGAGTATTAATAAAAAAATCCCATTTCGCTGTTCTTTAGAAAACGTGAAATGGGATTTCATATATTTTTATTTTAATTATTTATGCTTTCGCTTCTTTTATAGCATCTAAATATCTAGTTAATTGCTTTTTAACTACCGGGAATAATAAAAACAATCCTACCATATTTGGAAATATCATAGCAAAAATCATAGCATCAGAGAACTTCCAGATTGATCCCATACTAGCTGCAGCACCAATAACAATAAATGTTAAGAATAATATTTTATAAATTAAATCAGCAGTCTTTCCTCTTCCGAATAAAAACTTCCAAGATTGTAAGCCATAATAAGACCATGAAATCATAGTAGACACAGCAAACAATACCACTGCAATTGTTAAAAACACATTAGAATAAGGAATATATTGAGCAAAAGCTTGAGAAGTAATACCTGCGCCTTCATACGCTACACCATCAATAAATATTGCTCCAGAACCATCTCCTCCATATTCAAATGCTCCAGAAAAGTTAAAAATTACAATTACTAAAGCAGTCATTGTACAAATAACAACAGTATCAATAAATGGCTCTAATAAAGCAACTAAACCTTCAGATGCAGAATATTTAGTTTTTACTGCTGAATGCGCAATAGAAGCAGATCCCGCTCCAGCTTCATTAGAGAATGCTGCACGTTTAAAACCTACTAATAACACACCAATTATAGAACCTACACCAAAAGCTGTTGGATTAAAGGCTTCTTTTAAAATTAAACCCAAAGCATCATCTATTAAACTGAAGTTACTAAAGATAATATATAAACAAGCAGCCACATACATTACAGCCATAAATGGTACTACTTTTTCTGTTACTTGCGCAATACGTTTAATACCTCCAATAATAATAATTCCCACTAGAACAGCTAAAATCAACCCAATAATTGCACCTGCACTAGAACTTTCCAATCCTAATAATTCTTTTAAAACAATTGTTGCTTGATTTGATTGAGCAGCATTACCTCCACCAAAAGATCCTCCAATACAGAAAACAGCAAAAAGAACAGCTGCTATTTTTCCAACTAAAGCAAACCCTTTTTCTTTTAGTCCTTTACTAATATAATACATTGGACCACCATAAACAGTACCATCTTCTCCTACATCTCTATATTGAACACCTAATGTACATTCTACAAATTTTGTTGACATTGCTAATAAACCACAAATAATCATCCAAAAAGTTGCTCCTGGTCCACCAAGTGCAATAGCTAAAGCAACACCCGCAATATTTCCATTACCAACAGTTCCAGAAACTGCTGTTGCTAAAGCTTGAAAGTGACTTACTTCACCTTCTTTACTTTCGTCTCTAATTGTCTCGATAGCATCACCTCCAGGTGTAGAATCCCCATACATTTCTTCTGAAACTGCATGATCGACATCATCATATTTACCTCTTACAACATTAACCGCTTTTCCAAAAAATCTAATATTTGGAAAACCAAAATAAATGGTAAAAAACAATGCACTACCTACTAATAATACTAATACAAAAGGAATTGTTATAGTTTCTCCTTGATAAACAGGAAAGAAAATAATACTTTCAAAAAAATCTGCTATTGGCGAAAATGCCTGATCTATTTTTTGATCTAGCCCAACTTCTTCTGTTGCTTGTTGAGCAAATATTAATACTGGTGAAATTAATGTGAATATCGAAAAAAGATATTTCTTCATAAATGAAAGTTTTAGTTAGATTAGTTAATTCTATTGAAAGATTCTTATTAAAAGTCGGCAAGATGCTAAAAAAAAATCGTTTTTTAAAACTTCTATTGTTAAAAATACATAATCTCTACTCAATATTGTATTCGGAATTAAGAGCATCAATTTGTTCGGGTCTACCTAAAACAATAATTTTAGAATTAGGAGCTAACTCTAATTCTGCTTCTGGATTTACAATATATTCACCATTTTCATCTTTATAACCTATTACAGTACAGCCTGTTTTCTTCCGAAGATCTAAATCTTTAATAGTTTTTAATGATTGTTTGCTGTATAATTTTTCAACAGCAACTTCCTCTATATTAATATTTGATTTCCCTACAATTGATAAATTATCAATAAACTCCATTAAACCTGGAACAACTACTAAAGAAGCCATATGATCGCCACCAATATTATCTGGTAAAATCACATTATTAGCTCCTGCAAATTTTAACTTATCATAAGAAGATTCATTTGATGCTCTACTAATAATATTTATGTCTTTATTAATTTGTCTAGTAGAAAGTACTACGAATAAATTATCAGCATCATTAGGTAACGCCGAAATAAAATTAGATGCCCTATCTACTCCAGCTTGAATTAAGACTTCATCTTCATTTGCATTTCCTATTACATAAGGCACATCATCAAACTGCAAACGTTCTTCCATATCCTTATTCTTTTCTATAACAACAAAGGATTGATTATGCGCTAATAGTTTTCTTACTGTTTGTTTTCCATTTCTACCATAACCGCAAACAACGACATGATTTTTAAAACTATCTATCTTTTTTTGCATCTTTTTATGTTTTAATTCTTCAATATGATCTTTACTTAAAATGTACTCAGTAATTGTAGAAAGCGCATAACCTACTATAACAACGCTGGCTAGTATTAAAAAAACTGTGAAAATCTTAGATTGATCGTCAAGCGGAACAACTTCTCCAAACCCAACTGTAGTAACCGTTATAACGGTCATATAAACCGCATCAACCCAAGAATAATCAGATATCATTTTATAACCAGTAACCCCAATCAACAAAATAACAACCAATAAGAATATGGCTGTATATATTTTTGTTCTAAAAAATTTTATTACCGTGTTAGTCATATATTACAAATCGAAAACTGATGATCGTTTAGTATATATTAAATCTTTTATACGCATCCAAAAAGCTAAAAATAAATACAAGGCAAAACCAAAACCTACTGTTACAAAGGTTAAGTACATAAAAGAAGTTCTAACAACTTTAGCTCTAATGCCTAATCTATCTGCAATACGCTGGCAAACATAATAGCCATGCTTTTGAAAAAACAATAATGGTTTATAAATACTGTTCATGTTGCAATTTAACTATAAAATTTGATATGACTAAGTGTTTAACCATTTCTGTTAGTTTGATAATTTTTAAACCTTAATTTTAGATATTTCTTGAAATAAAAGCATTACCAATAGCACATTTTAAACATTTGTTTTTATTACAATATTCGTTTTTAAGTTGAATAAGTGCTTGTGATTCTAAAGATGATTTTGATACTTTCTTCAAATTATTAAAAGCCTCTATAATACTATTCTTTTCTGAAGTAATAAGTGATGCTAAATTTAGAATATCTTCATCTACGTCTTCTCCTTTTTGTTTAGCATAACAAAACTTTACAGGAAGTATGGTGTTAATTAATAATAAATCTACAAACGATTTTGAAAGTGTCTTTTTTGATGCTTTTGATTCTTTTTGAAAGGTATAATGTGTTTCCCAAAACGCTGAAGTTGTAACTTTAAACAACCCATAAAAATCATCTATTTTATTTGTCTCAATAATTTTTGAAAATAGGTTTTGATGTTTATTATACAACCCTGATAATTGAGACAATCTAATAGTTGGAAAATTTGATGGTCGCAATCTAAAGAAATGTAAAGGCAATACTTGAGTGTTATCTAAAGTGAATTTCTGTTTCAAAAATTCATACTCCTTAACTAAATTTTGATAATATCCATTTTGAATATCTTTTTCCAACAATCCAGCTTGTCCAAACATTAAAGCTTCCAAACTTTCTTGTTTAGATTGTATTTTTCTAATAATTGAAAAATCTATAGATTGCGACAAACTAAAAAACGATTCTCCGTTTACTTTAAGTCCGAAATTTTTAGTTAGCATTTTAAATAATACTGCTTCCCAATCGTTTTTAGAATCTTTTAAAAGAACTTCTATTGTTTTTGCTTTTCGCTCTAAACGTTCAAAATATAGGCGCTCCATCCAATTATTTAAAACAAAACTATCTATGGTAGCAAAATCATTTTCACAATTAATCCATTTATCATGCTTACTAAATAGATTTTCATAATTATGTAAAACTTCTACATCTACTAAATACTTTAATTCTAAAGTTGGCATTACTGTATTATCTTTTCTAAAAACCTCGGTATCATGCTCCCAAACCACATGTAAAATCACATTATCATAAGCTTTGTCTTGCTCATGATTATGTAAAAACCAATCGGATGATTTTATATGAATTTCTACATTACCTGCCCAAAGTTGGTTTCCTATTTTTAATTGAGCATTAAAAAAATCGGGACCTGCATTTAAATTATGTTGCCCTACTGAAGTTAACAAAACAGATTCTCCTGCTTCCGTTTTTAAATTGGTAGTTTGAAATTTTTTATGCCTCCATATATAATGTAAGAAATCTTCTTGCATGGTTTAAATATAAGGTATAAAATCATCAAATTCCAAATTGTTATTCTTCAATTATTATCTAACTTAGTGGTTTTGTGTAAAACTAAATTTCATGGAACAACTTACCCTTACTACTCCTGCCCTTTTATTTTCTGCCATCTCTTTAATTATGCTTGCTTATACCAACAGGTTTTTAGCCTATGCTGCTGTTATTAGAGATCTCCACAGTAAATACAAAAAAAACAAAGAGAAAGTATTAATAGCCCAAATACAAAACATTAAACAAAGGCTATACTTAACAAGGTCTATGCAAATTTTCGGAATTACAAGTTTACTACTTTGTGTACTAACCATGTTTTTAATTTATATTGAACAGAATACTATAGCTGTTTGGGCCTTTGGTTTAGCACTTATCTTATTAATTATTTCGCTAGCCTTATTAATACGAGAAATACAAATTTCTGTAAAAGCATTAGAGCATCATATTAGCGATATCGAGAATAGCTAGAAACAAATCTAGAACTTCGCTTAACTAAACTAAACCAAAATGAAACATATTATATTACCTCTTATCACCCTATGCTTATTTACTTGGAATAGTGTTTATTCTCAACTCGACCCAAAACTTACAGAAACTTGGTCACCTGCACCTAAAACTGTTACACCAGGAGACAATCAAAAAGCGCCATCTGATGCTATCATTCTTTTTGATGGTTCAAATCTTGACGAATGGACAAGTGAAACAGGAGAGAAACCAGCATGGAATATTGAAAATAACATACTAACCATATTACCAGGAAGCGACTCTATTAAAACCAAAAGAAAATTTGCCGATTGCCAATTACATTTAGAATGGCGAACTCCTACAGAAATTAAAGGCAAAGGACAAAACAGAGGAAACAGTGGCGTCTATTTTCAAGAGAAATACGAAGTTCAAATATTAGATAGTTACGATAACACGACTTATTCTAACGGGCAAGCAGGAGCAATTTACAAACAGCATATTCCAAAGGTGAATGCTTCAAAGAAACCTGGGACATGGCAAACTTACGATATCATTTATACAGCTCCTAGATTTAATATGGACAGTACGTTAAAAACGCCTGCTTACATTACAGTTTTACATAATGGTATTATTATACAAAATCATGTTGAGATAAAAGGAGACGCAGTATATACAGGACAGCCTACCTATAAAAAACACAATTTTCAATTACCACTTTTATTACAAGACCATGGATGCCCTGTCTCTTTTAGAAATATTTGGATTCGAGAAACGAATGTTATAAAACTTTTTAATCAGGAAAATTTAGAAGGCTGGTATACGTATTTAGATTCTATTGGAATAAACAAAGACCCAGAACATAATTTTAGTGTTAAAAATAATTTACTTCGTATAGAAGGCAAACAACTTGGGTATATAGGCACAGAAAAATCGTATTCAAATTATTATCTAAAAGCTGTTTTTAAATGGGGAGACAAAAGATACCCACCACGCGAAAACATGAAACGTGATAATGGTATTCTTTATCATTTTGCTAAAGGAGAGAAAGATAAAATATGGCCAAAATCTATTGAGTGCCAGATACAAGAAGGCGATTGTGGCGATTATTGGTGTGTTGATGGCACAACAGCAGACTCTCCAAACAAATCTGAAATAAGCTGGAATATGAAACATATTATTAGAACTGAAAATTTCGAAAACCCAAAAGGCGAATGGAATACCATTGAAGTTATTTGTAACGGGAACGAATCTGAACATTATGTAAACGGACATCTTGTAAATTGGGCTACGAGTCTTTCGGAATCAGAAGGAAAAATTCTTTTACAATCTGAATATGCTGAAACTTATTATAAATCGATTGAACTGATTCCTTATTAAAATTGAAGTTTTATTAGACACAAATGTTATAAAGAAACTAAACACACTTAACTTTGTCAGAAAAAAATAGCTAACTTCGTTTAACGTATGATATAAATCATTAAAACGATTTCATATCTACGTCATTACCTAACACTAAAAAACTAGACGATAATTTGAAAATAAAGATTGAAAAAGGAAGTCTAATAATGCATTTAGTTGTGTTTTTAATACTTGTTGGAATTTTATCATTTGGGATAGGGAAAGTCAATATATATACTATAGTATTCCCATTACTTTTTACTCTTATAAACATCTATTTTGAAGAAGTATATTATCATAAAGTAACATCTAAAAGAAGGAAAAAAATTTATGAACTAATATCTGAAAAGTATGGTAATGGAAAAATTACTGAAAATGAACATTTTAAGAGTCTGATTGAAAACAGGAACATTCTTTTCTACTATCATAGTTCAATCTATAGATTTAGAATAAATAATTTTTTATCAATATACATTGATATATCAGATTTAAATGAAAACATTAAACAATTTTGTCGAATTCATTTCCATTGTAAAAAATTAGAAGACCGAGACTATATTTGTTCTAATGTGAGTTATTCTTTATTCAGTAATTCGTTGAAAACATTAACTAAAAATTCTGAAAAATCAATCAAGGATATTATTAAGAAAAGTGAAAAATATATTGCTGAAAAGGAACAACAAATACAATAATAAAAGTTAGGAATCAGATAAGATTTATATCTTAGGAAAACAGTTTTGAAATACAATATATTAAAAGTTAACATTTCCTACGTTCTGAATAAAGCATTAGGTAACAAAGTATAAAATTAATGGCTAGTTCTAGCTTACTAAATTAGTACTTAAACGCTCCACTAATATCATACATAAACGTTAAACAAACCTCATCAAAAAAACACTCTACTCCAACCAAACTTTAAAATCTTTTACACGTTCGCGAGCTACAATAACGTCTTGATCGTTATATGTTTTTAGTTTTATTTGTAAACGCGAATTGGTATAACTTACCATATCTTTTATAGCATTTATATTTACAAAGAATTTTCGGTTAATACGGAAAAAGGTTTGTGGCTCTAATTCGTTTTCTAATAACTCGAGCGTGGTATCTAACAAATAGTTCCTAGCTTCTGATGTATACAAATAAGTACCTTTGTTTTCGCTATAAAAACACTCGATATCATCTATATTTATAAGTTTTAGGTGCTGTCCTACTTTTACAGAAAAACGTTTTTTATAAGCACGATCTATTGGGTTTACTAGTAGCTTTTTTATGTCGTTAAAATCTAGAGTAACGGCTTGTTTTTGAGGTGTGCGTGCTTTGTATTTTTCTACAGCGGTTGCTAAATCGTCTTCATCAATTGGTTTTAATAAATAATCGATGCTATTTAATTTGAAGGCTTGAAGCGCATATTCATCGTAAGCTGTGGTGAAAATAATAGCGGATTTAATATCTATGGTTTCAAAAATTTCGAACGATAAACCATCGCTTAATTGAATGTCTAGAAATATTAAATCGGGGTGTTCGTTATTTTGAAACCAATTAATAGATTCTTCAACGGAATGCAACATGACTTCTGCTTTTAAATCTAAACTTTGAAGCATACGCTGTAACCGGCGTGCTGATGGTTTTTCGTCTTCTATAATTATGACCTTCATTGGTTGATTTGTTTTTTTATGATTTACTTTTACTTGGCTGATAGCGCGTTAGGGATTGATGCGGCATCCTTTTGTTTTCTTTTTAAATAAAACGAACTTTAAAAACAAGTTCCTAACTTTATTATAGATTCCTGCCTTCGCAGGAATGACAAAACAAAAGATATAGCGGAAAGCCCGACCTTTATCCTGAACTTAATTCAGGATAAAGGTAACGCCCAAATTATATTATTTATTTTTTTGTTGCTTTTCTATATGTTCTTTAATTTTTCGTTCTTCCCAACTTTTATTAAAAATTCTTTTTCCTTTAAAAACGTTACGACCATGTAATATTATAAAGACTGTCCACGCTACTATAACCCAAATATCGAACCACACAAAAAAGTTTCTGTACGGGCCAGCTGCGATATATATATTAAACAAAAGGAGCATTACTATAATGATATAACCCACTAAGTGAATATAAAAAATTTGAATACTTTTTACTTTTTCTTTAGCTTTTATATAGCTTTCGTTTTTTTCGTTTGAAGTTTTCATAAGACTATTCAAATTTATGTTTTTCGCTTTCTTTTTCGTTTTCCATGAATTCTTGAATCTTTCTATTTTCCCACGATTTACTAAAAAATAGGCTTTTACCAAATACCATTATAGCATGAAAACCCAAACCTATTCCCCAAAAAATGGGTGTTGCAAAGACACCAAAATTCCAGATATCCCCTCCAGAATTCTTTACAATCATTACAATAATGAAAATATTTACGACTACATACCAGAAGGCATGCCAATAGAATCCTTTAATATCTTTAAGCCGTTGTTGGGCTCTTAAATAAGCGCTTTCTTTATGATACTGACTTGATTTATTATTATAATCTGAATTTTTCATGATGTGTCAATTTAATTCCAACGCTCTTTTTCTTCTTGATTCATAAACTCTCGCAACTTGCGCTCTTCCCATTTACGTCCTAAAACACCATTGTTTACAAATATGTGGTAGGCATGAATGCTTAATCCTAACCCCCAACCGGCTAACGGAAACCAAAACCACTGAAAGCCCCATGAGGTTTTGTAATTAATAAATATTAAAAAAGGAATAACTAAGCAATAGGATGCTAGATTAGAATAAAACCCTTTTAAATCGTCTAACCTCTTTCTAGCTCTTAGGTATTTAGTATCTGTTTCTTTATTTGGTAATCTTTCCATAATTTCTAATTCTTTAGTTCCAACGATCTTCTTCCTCGTCCTGCATGAACTCTTTTATCTTTTTTTCTTCCCAACGTCTTCCAAATGCTTTATCGTTAACAAACACTCTAAAGCCTTGAATGATTAACCCCAATCCCCAACCTGCCATAGGAAACCAAAACCAATGAAAGTCCCATGAGGTTTTATAATTAATGAATATTAAAAAAGGAATAACTAAACAATACGATATTAAACTGTAATAAAATCCTTTTAGTTCGTCTACATGATTACGTGCACGCAAATAACTATCGTCTATTATTGATTCTGATTCTGGTCTTATAACTGATATTTGTTTGGTTAGCATGGGTATGGCTACTGCAAACCTTTTTGCTTCTTTATTTATATCTATTTTTCTATTGGTTAACAAATTATAACGTTGCATAATATTACTTAAACCTACACCGCTACTCTTTTTTACTATTTGTTTGGGTTGCAAATTATTTTCTACAACTAAGCTACCATCATCTTCGTAAATCTTAATATGCAAAGGACTATTGGCTGTTACTATATTATGTTTTACAGCATTCTCTAAAAGTAATTGCAATGATAATGGCACCACTTTACTTTCTGGGTTTGATGCTTTTTCGGGCATGGTAAACACAATACTATCTTCAAACCGCATTTTTAGTAAAGACATATAAGTTTTTGCAAATTTAAGCTCCTCGTCTACCGTAACTAATTCTTTATTTTTTTGTTCTAAAACATAACGATACACTTTAGACAATGACGTTGTAAACCGTTGAGCATTATCTGGATTTTCTTCAATTAAGCTGGTTAGTACGTTTAAACTATTGAATAAAAAATGTGGATCTAACTGATTTTTTAAAGCATCAAACTTGGCATTTGCTGTTCCTGCTATTACCTTTTGTTCTTTTATTTTATTTTGCTGATACTTATTATAAAAATAAACAAAATGAAAAATAATTACAATTGTTAAGGTTATCCATAATCCGAATTGATAATTTGAGATTTTTTCATTAGCTATAAAATCTACAAATGTTTTACCATTCATTAAAATCTCTGTTAACATTCTTAGGAAAAACAAACCAATTAATGTGATAACCGTTGAACTAACAATTCCAATAACTGTACGCTTTATAGTATCTTCTTTTTTCCATTTACGCTTATTCATGAAGTCGAAAAAAGTCATATTTGAATACCCTAACACAAAAGCATATAGCTGATAAAACATAAAATTAACCACAGCTTCATTTATACTATTGAAATTAAACCCTTCATAAAATAAATTACCAATAACAAATACAGCACAACCAATTATAAAAGTAATGATGATATTTTTAGCTGATTTTGTCATAATATATTTTTAATGTTTTTTGTTTTATTTTCCACAAGATTCCAAAACTTGCACAGCACGTTCTTTTCCCCAATTTGGATGAAATGGTGTTTCTGGTTTAAAGTTAGCAAAAAGTTCTATGGCACGTTCTAAATCTTTACAAAATGGTGTGGTGTCTTGTCCAAAATATTTTGCTCCTCCCATATCCCACTCTGCTTTACAATAAACCACTCTTGGGTTTTCTGGAGCTATTTGTGCTGCTTTAGTGTAAAGTTCAACAACTTTTCCTGATAATGTCATACCATAAGTAGCGCCATCATAAGCTACCCATGCAGTATGCAATAAGGCTTGCATTACCATAATCTCTGGGTTATCTTTTGAAATTGCTGTGGCATCGTTAATTAAATCTTGTGCTTTTTTAAGCTTTTCAGATAGTCTTTTTTCGTCTTTTTCTCCAAAACTACTCACAATATTAACCTGCGCCGCATAATACGGTGGTAACCAATCATCTGGTTCTGCTTTAGCAATACGTTCAAATAAATTTGCTGCTTCAATTGGATTGCTTCCCCATAATTCGAAAGCTTTTTGCATTCCTTTTTCATAATTAGTTTGAGCAGTTGTTAATACTGACACTAATAATGTTGCAATAATAATTACATGTTTCATTTTATTTCTGTTTTAATTATGAAACAAATATCTAACGTAACTACATGTTTATAAAAAGTGAATGACCCAACTGTTATTTTTTTAGGATGAAATGTAACAACTTTGAAACATCTAATTTTAAAGCATAAAAAAAATCAAGAAGCAGTGGGAGGCTCCTTGATTTTTTCGGTTTAAAACTAATTACTAATTACAAAATATTATCCTTCTTGATATTTAAAAAATATAGGTACTGCGTAAGCTACTTTTACAGCTCTACCACGCTGTTTCCCTGGTTTCATTTTTGGTAATAACTTTATTATACGCTCTGCTTCTTTTTCTAAAATTCTATCTGGCCCTCTAGAACGCACATTGGTTGTAACACCATCTGAACCTATGACAAAAACAACTGACACGCGTCCTTGTATACCTAAATCTAGAGCAGATTGTGGGTAATTAAAATGTTTTACAACATGCTCTTGTACCTTTTTCTGAAAACAATCTTTTGTTGCTTGCCTAGACAATCCTTCGCAACCAGGATAAACTGGTACATTTTCAATAATAGCAAAAGCAACTTCTACATCTTCATATACTTCTTCTACATTAACATCACCAACACCAACAATATCAACATCTTGAATAGCATCATTTTGATCTGTTTCAGTGCTTTCAAAAACAGTTTCTACTACCTCTTCTTCATCTTCAACAATCTGTATTGACTCTTGAATTATTGCAGGAGGTGGCGGCGGTGGAGGTGGCGGCGTATTTATATTTACTATTGGTATTTCTTCTTCTACTTCTGCTTCTACATTTAGAATTTCCAAAGCAATATTATCTTTCTCATATGTTTTGTATTCTAAAGATCTCCATGTTAATAATAGCATTAAATTGAGACCAATAGCAAAATACAAACCGCTATTGCGACCTATTTCCAATTGTGGATTCTTTTTAGCTTCCATGACAATCAAAATTTAATACTATAAAAATATTTGAATTATCAATAAATAAGTATGATAATTATCATATTCTTAAAAAAAATGATTTTTACTTTTTATTCAATAAGCATTTATTACAAGTCTTTAATTTGCACAAATAAAACATTCGAAGCAATTACTATAACTATTGTTGCATAAGAACTAAGTTATAACCTTTAGTAATATTTTTAATTTATATTAGATTTTAAAACTAAAAAGCGTTGTAAAACAATCATAAAATAAGACTTTAAAAAACAATCAAAACTGCTTTAAAAAGAATATAATCATTGGAAGAATTCCATGAAAAAACAAAACAAAAACTCAATATCAAATTTGTTTACATTTGAGTTTTTAGAAAACAACTATTGATGGATATTAATGAAAAGATTTCGTTAAAAGAAAAAATAGGTTACGCATTAGGTGATGGCGCTGCTAATATTGCATGGAGAGGGGTAGCAACCTTTTTGTTCATATTTTATACAGATGTATTTGGCTTAAGCCCTGTTACAGTTGGTGTTTTAATGCTAGTTGCCAGATCGAGTGATGGTATTAGTGATGTATTAATGGGTATTATTGGAGACCGCACAAAATCTAAATACGGGAAATTTAGACCTTGGATTTTATGGACAGCCATTCCTCTTGGAGTTATTCTTTCCTTATTATTTACAAGTCCAGAACTTGGCGCTAACGGAAAAATAGTTTACGCATACATAACATATATATTTTTCACATTAATATATACCGCAAACAACATTCCTTATGGCGCCCTTATGGCAGTAATGACTGGTAATGACAAAGAACGAACCAGTATAGGCTCTTTTAGAATGGTTGGTGCTTTTGGAGGTGGCATGCTAGTACAAGGCGCTTTACTTTTTTTAGTAGCATATTTTGGAAATGTAAATCCAACAATTGATGTTACAAAATTAGAAGACGAAAAATTCAAAATCGAAGTATCATCGGCAAAAGATGTTGAACATGTTAACATTAAAACCGAAAATGGTATAGCTTTATTTACTTGGGATGATGCAAATATCAAAATAGATGATGACACATCTACACCTGGTAAAAGCTTTGAAATGATTGAGAATGAAAAATATACTTTCTTAGTTACCGGCGAAAAAAATATAACAGCTAGTAATATTTCAATTATAGACCAAAAACAAGGTTATAGCAAGTCTATGTATATCATGTCGGCTATACTTGCTTTACTAATACTAGTCACTTTTTCTTCAACTAAAGAAAGAGTACAACCGCCTAAAAATCAAAAAACTAATTTAGGTCAAGATTTCAAAGATTTATTTCGTAATAAACCTTGGTTAGTATTACTTGCCATCGGCCTCTTATTTAATATATACAACTCCATAAAACAAGGAATTGTAATTATATACTTTACCCATTATTTAAACGACCAATTACTATCAGCATCTTATTTGGTTGGTTTAATGATAGCCTCTATTGCTGGTGCTTTTTTTACTGCACCTCTAAGCATAAAATTCGGAAAACGTAATTTGTTTATTTATGCTTTAATTTTTTCTGGAGCCGTAAATGCCTTATTAATGTTTTGTAATGCTGAGGATATTGGAGCCATTTTCACTATTGGTATTATTTCCGAGTTTGCAGCAGCAATTTTTCCAACACTTTTCTTTGTTATGTTAGGTGATGCGGCAGATTTCTCTGAATGGAAAAACGGACGACGCGCTACAGGACTTATATACTCAGCAGGGTCATTTGCCACAAAATTTGGAGGCGGTATTGCTGGTGCTATTATTGGGTTAACATTAGGCGCTTTTAATTACAACGGACAAGATACATTAGCGATTCAAGGTGCTATACCAGGCATGATTATGTTAATGAGTTGGATTCCTTCTATTATTGCTATTCTTGCAGCAGGCCTTATGTTGCTTTACCCTTTAAACAGTAAAAAGATGAATGAGATTTCTACCGAATTAAATAACAGACGAATTCAACTAGAAGATAATTAGCATATTTACAAGAACAAGATAGATTCAAAAAAATGAAAACATTTCCAAAGGATTTTATATGGGGTACAGCCACCTCATCTTACCAAATAGAAGGCGCTGCATCAACAAACGGTAAAGGACCATCAATTTGGGATGCTTTTTCTAGTATTCCAGGAAAAACACATAACGGGGAAACAGGAGAAATTGCTTGCGACCATTATCATAAATTTAAAGAAGATATTCAATTAATGAAAAATATGGGCGTTAAAGCCTATCGTTTTTCTATTGCTTGGGCAAGAGTTATGCCTACAGGAAAAGGAGACATTAATGAAGCTGGTATTCAATTTTATTCAGATTTAATTGACGAATTAATAAAAGCAGATATTGTACCATGGGTAACTTTATACCACTGGGATTTACCACTTGCTCTACAACTAGAAGATGATGGTTGGTTAGGAAACACCATCCCAGATTATTTTGCAGCTTATGCCGATTTATGCTTTGAACGTTTTGGAGACCGTGTTAAAAACTGGATTACTTTAAACGAACCTTGGGTCGTTTCAATTTTAGGCTACGGACAAGGTGTTTTTGCTCCTGGTAGAGTGTCTGATTCTGAACCTTATTTAGCAGCGCATCAATTAATATTAGCACATGCTAAAGCATATCATATTTATAAAAACAAATACAGTCATCAAAACGGACAAATAGGTATTACTAATAATTGTGATTGGAGAGAACCGCTTACCAATAGCGATGCTGATAAAGAAGCGGCAGAAAGAGCACTTCAATTTTTCTTAGCATGGTTTGCAGATCCTGTTTACAAAGGCGACTACCCAGAAGTGATGAAAGCACGCTTAGGAGATAGACTCCCTAAGTTTTCTGATGATGAAAAGAAAATGATTATTGGAACCTCTGATTTTTTTGGTTTAAATCATTACACAACCATGTATGCTGCACAAGATGATGGCTCTATTAAAGAACGAAGTGTTTATGGTAACGGGGGTATTTCTGAAGATCAAGCTGTCGATTTATCTCTAGATAAAAACTGGGATCTTACATTCATGAATTGGGCTGTAGTGCCTTGGGGTTGTAAAAAAATGTTAGAATGGATAGATGCCCGATATAACAGTCCAGAAATATATATTACTGAAAACGGTTGTGCTTATGACGACCAAATAGTTGATGGAGAAGTAAACGACCAAGACCGTTTAAATTTTTATAAAGGCTACCTACAAGCTTGTCAAGAAGCTATAGAAAACGGTGTTAACCTTAAAGGTTATTTCGCATGGTCTTTTATGGACAATTTTGAATGGGCTTCTGGTTACGACAAAAGATTTGGATTACATTATGTAGATTTTAAAACCCTAAAACGAACTCCAAAAAACTCAGCGATATGGTTTAAAGAAGCCATAAAAAACAATAGTGCTGATGTTTAAAAACTATTTATTTCTATGTTCTTGAATACTAGAACATAGAAATAAATAATATTAAATATACATGGTGGATTATCTAACTAAACGCCCAGAAGTATTACCATCTAATATACTGGTTACTTCTCGTACGGTTGCATAATTGACATCACCCTCATAAGTATGTTTTAAAGCACAAGCAGCACTAGCAAACTCCATGGCTTTATAATCATCAAATTGTTGTAAACCATAAATAAGTCCTGCGGCAAAAGCATCTCCAGTACCAATTCTATCTACCACATGAGTAATATCTAAATCTTGTGTTTCTCTAAACTCTTTACCATTCCACATTCTAGCTCTAATTTTGTGCCATGAAGAATTTAATGAGGTTCTAATCTTATCGAATACTTTTTCAATGGTAGGAAAGGTTTCTATAAGTTGTTTACTCGCTTCAAGAAAATCCTCGTTAGAATAACCAAAGTCAGTACCAAGAACTTCATTTATCTCATTAATACCACCAATAAAAATGGTAGAATAATTTAGTAATTCTATTAAAGCTTCTTTAGGATCTTGACCATATTGCCACAAACCACTTCTATACGTTGGATCTGCAGATATAGTCATTCCTTTTTCATGAGCTAAAGCCAAACCTTCCTTAAGTGTATCAAAAGCACCTTTAGATAAGGCAGGTGTAATACCAGTCCAATGCATCCATACTCCTTTTTTTAAAGCTTTTCCCCAATCAACCATTGATGGTTTGATTTCAGAAAATGAAGAGTGCGATCTATTATACGAAATTGCGCTAGGACGCATTACAGCGCCTACCTCCAGAAAATAGACTCCTAACGGGCGTTTTGAGTAAACAACAGAAGACGTGCTTACACCAAATTTATTAATATAAGAAATAGCAGCTTCGCCAATAAAATCATCAGAGACACAACTAATATGCTTTACATTTCCTCCAAAATTAGCAATTGATATACCTACATTTAATTCGGTACCACCAAAATAAAACTCAACCATATTAGATTGAATAAACTTTTTATTGCCACGAGGTGAAATACGCATTAAAACCTCTCCGAATGTTATAATCTGACCCATTATTTTAAAATTTTTAATTTAACAAATTTAACATTTGTATTTGTAATGGCTTATAACAATTAATAAGTTTGTTTTAAGTAATTAACATTTTTACAGAATAATCGATATAATTTAGAAGAAAAGCACCTAATATTAAATAAAAATGATTTCAAAATAAGTAATCTCCTTCAAGCTAAAAAAAAAAAAAAATCGAGCTCAAATTACAACCTAGGCAACCATTTATAAATATTTTTCGTCTTTGTAATTAAAGACATTCAATTTAGAGTTAATAAAATCTTAATAATTATGTTAGAAAACGAAATAAATCAATATCATATAAATTATAATCATGGAATCTTATTGCTCTTCATTCTATTTTATGGTTCAATATTTGCCAACAATTCAACTTCAATTTCAAGTACAATAGATTTAACTAATATTATTGAAGACAAAGTGCCTGTCACTATAAATTTAAACAATATTGAAGCAAGATCATTAGTTTATCGATTTCCAAAAGTAATTCAAGGAACATATGCTATTAGTGATTTTGGAAGATTTGTAGAAAACCTACAAGCATTTGATATAAAAGGAAACAAACTACCTATTTTAAGGGTAGACATTAATTCATGGAAAATAAAACATGCTAAAAGATTAAGCAAGATCACATATTTAATTAATGACACGTATGATCTTGACAAAAAAACATACAACAACATTACTCAATTCCCTGCTGGAACTAATATTGATCCTGAAAATTACGTATTAAACCTCCATGGATTTATTGGTTATTTTGAAGAATTAAATGATAAAAAACATACTCTAAACATAAAAGCTCCAAGTCATTTTTCATATACAACAGGTTTAGAGTTAGAAAATTATAAAACAAATAACGATAACACTAAACACTATACTTTTACTGCACCTAGATACTTTGATTTAATTACAATCCCGTATTATTTGGAAGATTAGACATTGAAGAATTTACCATTAATGACGTTAAAATTGTGCTAAGTGTATATTCTCCTAACAAGATCTATAATGCCAAAGAAATGAAAGATGTTGTTTTTAAGATGTTAAAGTCTCAACTAACTTCTTTAAAAAACTTCAAAACCACTTCTAGATATGATATTCAGATATATTTTGCAGATGGAAAAGAAATAAAACCTAATGATTATGGAGCTCTAGAACATCACTCATCAACAGTAATGGTATTACCAGAATCTATGAAAAAAGACGAACTTTTTTATCACTTTAAGAATTTAGTTGCTCATGAGTTTTTTCATATTGTAACACCATTAAATATCCATTCAGAACACATCCATAATTTTAATTATAATTCACCTAATTTCTCAAAGCATCTATGGTTATACGAAGGCGTTACAGAATATTTTTCTAAGTTATTTCAAATAGATCAAAACTTAATTACAGAAAAGGAATTTTACAATGAAGTATTTAACAAACTAAAAACCTCTAAAAACTATAATGATTCTTTAAGTTTCACTTTAATGAGTGAACACATTCTACAAAAAGAATATCATAAAAATTATGCTAACGTATATCAAAAAGGAGCTTTAATAGCAATGTGTTTAGATATCCTTTTAAGAGAAGAAAGCAATGGTAACAAAGGGTTACTTTCTTTAATGAAGGTACTCTCGCTTAAATATGGCAAAAACACACCTTTTATTGATAACAATCTAATAGATGAAATTTCTTTAATAACATATCCTTCAATTGACAATTTTTTCAAAAAACATGTTATTGGAGAAACACCAATAAATTACCAAGATTTCTTTAGAAAATTAGGGTTAAATTTAACTGACACAAGTTTAACCGCCGTTAAAAACCCATCACCCAAACAAGAAAAACTGAAATCATCTTGGTTAAACTTAAATACTTTTGCTTTTGATAATGTAAATGTTATTCCAATGGATAGAGATACTATCTTAAAGGACCACCGTGTTATTGTTTCTAATGGTAAAATTATTAGTGTTGAACCAAACACTAACAAATCTATCTATAACATTCAAAAAACAATTGATGGTACTGGCAAATATTTAATTCCAGGTCTTTCAGAAATGCATTATCATTGGCGAAATGGGAAAGAAACACCAGAAGATGATTTTAAACTTTTAATTGCTAACGGTGTTACTACAGTTAGAAATATGGCTGAAGAACCAAACCAAAAACAAAAGCAAACAGAAATAAGACATAAAGTTAAAACGGGGAATATTTAGGCCCTAATTATTACACAACAGGCTCTTATCTTAAATTTGAACACCTTAAAACAAAAGAATTAATATTAAATGAGATAAAAAAACATACCCAAAATGGGTATGACTTTTTAAAATTAGCAGATAATTTACCAAAAGATTTATTTTTACTTGAAGAAGCTAATAAAAACAACATTCAAGTAATTGGTCATGCACAACGTAAATTACCTTTAGAATTTTCGTTACGCATGAAATCTATTGAACATCTAGAAGAATTTATATATATATATTTAATGGAGAAGAAAATTTTACATACTTAAATGATAATATAAATGAACTGAATTCTATAGCTCAAGAAATTAAAAACAGTGGAATTTACGTAACACCTACCCTCGTTGTGTTTGAAAAAATTCCTCAGTATTTAGATGATAACATGTTTGAAAACATGAAAAAGAGTCATTTAGTTAAATATTTATCACAAAAAGAAAGAGATAAATATTTAACAGATAAAAATAATTCTAGAACCAATTTTAAAGATTTAGTTATTGATGGCATAACAGCTAAAGATTTATTTCAAAGATATATTACCTGGATGCGAAAGTTTACCAAGATATTGAATGATAACGACGTTAAACTATTAACAGGTAGCGATACATTTGGTATGGCGATTGTTGGTTTTTCAATTCATAGAGAAATGGAAATTCTGCAAGAATTAGGAATGAAACCTTTTGATATTTTAAATGCTAGTACTGTTAATGCTTCTCGTTACCTAGATTCATATCCGGTTGATGGAAGTATTACAGAAGGTAAAAACGCAAACTTGGTATTACTAGACAAAAACCCATTTGCTGATATAAAAAACACGCAAAGTATAAATGGAGTTATGCTTCATGGTAAATGGTTTGACAGAAATGAACTCGACAAAATGTTAGTTGAAGTAGAAAACGCTTTTAAATAATACTTTTAAGAACAAAACTCTTCCATAAAGCTTATTAATAAAAACATTCTTTTTTTTAAGACATTAAAATCGTTATAAAAAGTTTAAATGAACCTCGTCCTACAAATTATCCAATTGATTACTCTTTTTATCGTCGCTAATAGTCCAAAAGAACCCAACAAAAAAGAACTGATCTGCAGCAGGTTGTAATGCACGTCTGTCAAAATGACCATTCATATCTGGAGTATTTGCATATTGATACCCATTAATATTTTTAAAACCTAAAACATTATTAACCGAAGCATATAATATTTTTTGTGGGCTTATTAAATACGCCCAGTTCAAGCTTAAATTATTATAAGGTTTTGTTTTATTATTTAAAAACCCAGGTTGGTTAGGATTGGTAAACGTTCTACCAGAAGCCAAGGCATAACTAAATCCAACTTGACTACGCCAATCGTTAATCCAATACTTCCCAACTACCGATAGGTTATGTGTATTAGCAAAATTAGGTTGCGCTTTGGTTTCGTAATTTTTATAATCGCGTTCGGTATCTAAAAACGAGTAACTTATCCAATAATCAAAACTCTTGATACTTTTACTATCTCTCCAAAAGAAATCGATACCTTTTGCAAATCCAGAACCATTATTATTAAAATTACTTTCGAACGTGGTAAATTCAGAATCATACTTTACTAAATCATCATAGGTTTTATAATAAGCTTCGGCTCTAAAAATTTTTCTATCGGCGTTATACTGATAGTTAAAAATGTAATGCGACGTATTTTGAGCTTTTAAATCCTGATTAAACTTTAAAATATTACTAGATGGATTCTGATAAAAGCTACCATAAGCTAACGACAACTGACTTTTACTGGATGTTTTATACGCCAAAGACATTCTTGGAGCAACGGTAGCATCTTTAAATAATTCGCTATACTCACCACGAACACCAGTTTTAAACGCTAACTTTTTAGATATAAAAATATCGACCTCAGCAAAAGCCGCTGCAATGTTATTATTGTAACCATACGTAGCATCAGCAATAGTTTCATCATTATAATTTTCATTAAAATTGGTAGCAAAATATTCAGCTCCAAAATAAAGCTTCAAACGATTACTAATGCGGTTTTTAAATTTCAACTTTGTATGAAATGAATTTTCTGTATCATCAACAGCACTTTCATTAATGTTTAAGTTATTTATAGCATTCGTATAACTAAATCCACCTTGCATGCTCCAAGTATCGCTTAAAACACTTTGATACGAACCATTAAGATATAAGTTTTTATTATTCAGCTTAAAATGCACACCTTCAGGATCATTTATATCTTCTTGAATTAACTCAAAATTTGTAACATCAAAAGCGCCATAAAGTTTAAACAACCCAGAATTAGTTTTCTTTCTATAAACCGCTTCTCCAGAGAGTGTTTCAAAAGGTTTTATCCAATCGTTTCTACTAGAAAAAATAGCATTATACGGTTCTAAATTAATATACGATGCATTCACACTCAGTGCGCTTTTATCCCATTTTTGAGTATTCCCTATACTTGCACCAATACTCATAATACCAATATCTGTTTTTTCTTGGTCGGGTTCATCAATTGTATTTAATAACAACACACTAGATAAGGCCTGCCCAAACTCTGCAGAATAGCCTCCTGTAGAAAACGTAATACCATCAAACAAAAACGGAGAATAACGTCCGCGGGTTGGCGCATTATTAGTTGTAGGTGTGTAAGGTGTGAACACACGAATACCATCAATAAAAATTTGAGTTTCTTCGGCATCACCACCACGCACAAACAAACGACCATCTTCGGCAACAGTGGTAGTTCCTGGTAAGGTTTGAAAAGCACCAACAAAATCACCCAAAGCACTCGCTGTTGTAACCACATCTAATGGTTTTAAAACATTTACTTTGCTATTATCTCCTGCTTGAAATGTTCCAGCCGAAAGCACTACAGCATCCAATGCATTTACATCTTCACGAAGTTTAACAGTTAAATCTTTCATATAAGATACATCACCATACATGGTATATGTTTCATAAGACACATATGAAACCACTAAATTCTGATTTCCAGTTTCTGAAGTTGTAAATAAAAAGGCTCCATTTTCATCCGTTGTACTTCCATCATAAGTGCCTTCTAAATAAATATTCGCTCCCATTATAGGTTTATTTTTCGAATTAAACACAGTGCCTGAAATAGTTGTTTGAGCAGATAATTGCATACTGATTAATGTAATAATGATAATTATTCTTTTCATAATTTAAAATATTCTACAGTTCGTTTTCTAATTGATGAAGCAAATTTGCAACAGAAGATTCACTGTAAAAATTCTAAATAACCGAACTGTAAAATATAGATGATGAATTGAATATTTTGTGTCAAAAAAGAAAATAACCGAACAAAAAAAGAGTTTCATTTTTCAGATAAACAATATATTCCAAACAAAAAACACAAAACAAAAACAGATTCTTCACACTAATTTTTAGTCGTAAATTTCATCTAATTATTTTTATATATATTAGTATCTCCTAACACATAAAAAAAGCTGTTTTCAAGTAAAAAACAACTCATAGATTTTATCTATACCACACACTTAAAACACTTAAAATCAGTTTTAAAAAAGAATCACCTAAACCAGTTATTTAAAACAATAAAAAACACCAAATAATTGCTAATATTTTCAATTAATAAGTAGAAACCCCTATTGTGAAATCATAAAAAACAACTCACACCTCTATGTTTTTTAAAATTATTTTTCACACATTTGTAACGTTTTAAATAATTAAGCTACTTATAAAGTACCTAACCCATCAACTTGAAAGAAGAACTAAAACATAGTTTTGTAGAATTACTAGAAAAGCATCAGAATATTGTGCACAAAGTTTGTCGCTTGTACACTAATAACTATGATGCGCATAACGATTTATTTCAAGAAATAACCATTCAACTTTGGAAAGCCTATCCTAAATTTAGAGGCGATGCAAAGTTTAGTACTTGGATGTATCGTGTAGGTTTAAATACCGCGATTACACTTTACAGAAAATCTAAAAGAACGATTAATACTCAAGATTTTGAAGGCGTTGCTTTTAAAATGAAAGCAGAGGATTATGATGACACAGAAGAAGAACAATTAAAAGTGTTATACAAAGCCATCCATCAATTAAACGACATAGAAAAGGCTTTGGTGTTTTTATATTTAGAAGATAAAAACTATAAAGAAATAAGTGAAACTATGGGAATTAGTGAAGTGAATGCCCGTGTGAAGATGAATAGAATTAAAACGAAACTTAAAACCATACTAAATCCGTAACACTATGGATGAATTAGATATCTTAAAGAAGGATTGGAATAAATCCAATGCGAACCATAAAAAACTATCGGCAAATGATATTTACCCGATGCTGTTAAAAAAATCATCTTCCATAGTAAAGATGCTTTTTTACATTAGTGTTGCCGAATTTATTTTTTGGATATTAGTAAACGCAATCCCTTATTTCTCCTCAGACAGCTACAGACAAGCATTAGATAAAGTTTATATAAACGATGCTGTATTTAACGGACTCACCATATTTAGTTTTGCAGTCATTCTTCTTTTTGTTTACCTACTCTATAAGTCGTACAAATCAATATCTGTAACAGATAGCGCAAAAAAACTTATGGAGAGCATTTTAAAAACACGTAAAATAATTAAATACTACGTGCTTTATAATTTAATAATGATAGTTGTTTCAACAATTATAGGCTTATATATTAGCGTGCACAACGACCCTGAAATGGCACAAAACATTGAGAAACTTGGCGAACATGGCTCTATGATTTTCTTAGGAATATCGGCACTTTTCTTAGCCATTGCAACACTAATTATCTGGTTGTTTTATAAACTTATTTATGGCATTCTATTAAAACGCTTGAACAAAAATTATAAAGAACTCGAAAAATTAGATTTATAATTAATTGGGCGTTACCCAAGGGTCGGGCTTTACGTTACAAGTCCTCGCTCGTACCTCGCTGCGGGCTTTTCACTGCAATCCCTAACGCAAAAAGCCAGCGACCTCAACCACTTCACCTATTTTCATAGGTTTTAAATGAATATCTCCTACCCTTACACGCACTAATCGTAAGGTTGGAAACCCCACTGCCGAAGTCATTTTACGTACCTGTCTAAACTTACCTTCATTTAAGGTCATAGACACCCACGATGTTGGGCCATGCCTATCATCACGTATTTTTCGCGAACGCTCCTGAAAACCTGGATTAACATCCAACTTATAAGCTTTACAAGGTTTTGTTTGATACTTTTTACCATCAAAACCAATTTCTACACCCAATTTTAATTGCTCAATAGCTTCTGCCGAAATAGCTCCATCAACTTGCGCATAATACTCTTTTTCAACCTTTTTACTATTAACAAAAGCACTCGTTTGTCCATCGGTAGTTAGCAACAATAAACCTTCTGATTTTTCATCTAAACGACCAACAGCCATAATGCCTTCAGGAAAATCATGAAGCTCACCCAAAAACTTTTTAGATTGTTGCTTCGAGGCATTACTCATAAACTGACTTAAATAGCCGTATGGTTTGTAAATTATAAAATGACGATGTATTATCTCTTCCAAAAGAATCCTAATTAATTACTTCTTTATGCGATTTCTATCTGCGTTTAAAATGACTCACACCTTACCACTCAAAATATCGTGAACCAATTCTTTGGTGGGTGTTTGTCCGTTTATTTTAGCTCTAACGGCTTCAAAAGTCATTTTAAAATCACAACCCGATTTGTATTCCGTACATCCATAAGCTGTTTTGCCTTTTATAACTGTACCTTTTTTGCATTTCGGACATGTTAATTCGTTAGGTTTCGCTTTCGTGGAAGTTTTCTTTGGCTCTAATTTGAGCTTAAACCCTTCATCAAAACGTAATAAACCTTCAACAGTACCTGCATCGGTCTTAAAACCTTTTAAATTAACTGTAGAACCTTTTTGAAGCAACCTAACAAACTGTTTTTCTGATATTTTTTTACCTGAGAAACTAAAAGGCAACACAAAATCGCATCCCGATTTAAAAGCAGAACATCCATAAGCACTTTTCCCTTTCAAAAGCTGTCCTTTTTTACATTTCGGACAAATCTCTGATGAGATTCCTGCTTTCTTTTTCACTGTAGACTTAGCTTCTCTACTTTTAATAACATTTTCTTGCGAAATATTAGCGCGTTTAGTTTCACTACGAACTTCATAAACCAAAGCATCTACCATCCGTTTCATATTTTTAATAAACGCACCGGCACTAAACTCACCTTTTTCAATATCTTTTAATTGCTTTTCCCAAGACCCCGTTAATTCAGCCGATTTTAATAAATCATTTTGAATGGTATCAATTAATTGAATACCGGTAACCGTTGGTAATACTTGCTTTTTATTACGTTTAATATATTTTCTTCTAAAAAGAGTCTCTATAATATTTGCACGTGTAGATGGTCGTCCAATACCATTTTCCTTCATTAAATCTCGCAATTCTTCATCATCAACTTGCTTACCTGCCGTTTCCATAGCACGTAACAAAGTTGCTTCGGTAAATTGATTAGGCGGTTTTGTTTCCTTTTCTAAAAACGACGGTTCGTGAGGTCCTTTTTCTCCTTTTTCAAAAGTTGGTAAAATTCCCGACTCTCTTTCTTTAGCATTTCGGTTTTCAAAAACAACACGCCATCCCTTTTCTAAAATCTCTTTTCCAGTAGTTTTAAACGACACCTCTGCTGCCGTACCAATAACCGTTGTATTTGCCACGGCACAATCATCATAAAAAACAGCAATAAAACGTTTTACAATAATATCATACACCTGCTGCTGGTTGTATTGTAAGTTAATTTGAATCCCCGTTGGAATAATCGCGTGGTGATCGGTAACTTTTTTATCGTTAAAAACCCTAGTCGATTTTTTTATTTTCTTTCCTAAAAGCGGTTGTGTTAAAGCTCCATAGTTTGTTAACTTTTGAAGAATTCCTGCAACTTTTGGATATACATCGTTTGGTAAAAACGTAGTATCAACTCTAGGATAGGTTACTACTTTTTGCTCATACAACTTCTGAACAATCTTCAAAGTTTCATCTGCCGAAAATCCAAACTTCGTATTACAATACACCTGCAACCCTGTTAAATCGAATAACTTTGGCGCATATTCTTTCCCTTTCTTTTTGGTAATAGATACTATTTCAAAATCGCTTTCTTTTACTTTATTCGCTAAAGCCTCACCATCTTCCTTCTTTAAAAAGCGTCCTTCTTCATAACTAAAAAGCGTCTCTCGATACAGCGTTTGTAATTCCCAATACGGTTGTGGTTTAAAATTTTCAATATCTTTAAAACGATTCACAACCATGGCCAAAGTAGGCGTTTGCACACGACCAACAGATAATACTTGCTTATAACCACCATGTTTTACGGTGTATAAGCGTGTCGCATTCATACCTAATAACCAATCGCCAATAGCTCTTGAAAACCCTGCGTAGTATAAATTATCGTAATCTTCAGCAGGTTTTAATTTTTCAAAACCTTCTTTAATAGCTTCTGTGGTTAATGATGAAATCCATAAACGTTCTACCTTGCCTTTATAATTGGCTTCATTCATCACCCAACGCTGAATGAGTTCTCCTTCTTGACCCGCATCCCCACAGTTTATAACAAGCTCTGCTTTATCAAATAAACTTTTTACAATGTTAAATTGCTTTTGTATCCCCGAATTCGATACCACTTTGGTTTCAAATTTCTCAGGCAACATAGGAAGATTATTTAAATCCCAGCTTTTCCAATGGGGTTTATAATCGTTGGGTTCTTTTAAAGTGCATAAATGCCCAAACGTATAAGTTACCGCATAACCATTACCTTCATAATAACCATCGCGCTTAGAATTCGCTCCTAAAACAGACGCAATTTCTCGGGCAACACTTGGCTTTTCGGCTATACAGACTTTCACTCGTTCTTATTTAATTTAGAACTTGCAAAATAGGAATTTTGATATAGCTTTTAAAAGGGAATTGTTAGGAGTTATTAACGAAATCATCTTTAATTTTAAATACAACTATTTCTAAGATTATATAACACAGATTTAAATATTTTGTATTTTTCAATCCTTCTTAAAACATAATAAAACCATGAGTAAACATATAGAAACTATTTTAAATCATGATAAAAGTGAAAACAATGATTCATACGGAGCCGTTGTTCCTCCAATCTATCAAAATTCGCTCTTTACCTTTAAAAACTGGGATGCTATTAATGATGCTTTTGACGACAAATTAAATTCTTTCATTTACTCAAGAGGAAAAAACCCAACAGTTAAAATAGTTGAAGAAAAACTAGCAGCCATTTCCGGGGCTGAAAAAGCTCAACTATTCCCTTCTGGTATGGCAGCAATTACAGCTGCTTTTTTGCACTTTTTAGACTTTGGAGACCATGTTATTTCTATTAAAAACATGTATGGTCCAGCCAATAATTTAATTAGCGACTACTTAACAAAAAAAATGAAAATTGAAATATCTTATGTTACAGGTAATTCTGTTGATGATTTTAAAAATGCCATACAAAACAACACAAAACTGATTTATCTTGAAAGCCCTTCATCGGCAATCTTTTCTCTACAAGACATTCCTGCTATAACAGCACTAGCAAAAGCAAATAATATTAAAACAATAATTGACAATACTTGGGCAACACCATATTTCCAAAATACTATAGATATGGGGATTGATATAGAAATCCAATCAAGCACAAAATACCTTGGAGGGCATAGCGACCTTTTAGGAGGTGTACTCTGTGGAAAACAAATTGATATTGATTCTATTTCTAAAAATGAATACGAATTATTAGGTTCTAAAGTCGCACCTATGGAAGCTTGGTTATTACTTCGTAGTTTAAGAACCTTACCTATCAGATTAAAACAACATCAAGAAAACGCTTTATTAGTCGCTAACTTTTTAGAAGAAAACGATAAAATTGAAGTTGTAAATTACCCTGGACTACCTAGTTTCCCCCAATATAATCTCGGTAAAAAATTAATGAAAGGCTATAGTGGACTCATGTCTTTTAAACTTAAAACTAACAATTTAAATGAAATTAAAAGCTTTATCAATGCCTTAACTAAATTTAAAATTGGTGTTAGCTGGGGTGGTCATGAAAGCCTTGTATATGCGCCAGCCATTTCGTATTTAAAAGAATTAAAACCAAGTCAATTTAAAAATTTAGGCATTTCATTAGGAGATATAAGAATTTCTGTTGGACTAGAACATGTAGAAGATTTAATTGAAGATTTAAAACAAGCTTTAGAACATATTTAATTTAGAGACTACTCAATTTCTACCCCATAACCTCCTAATAACCCAACAACACCGCCTAAAGAAAATTTAGCCCCCTTTAACCTATTTCGGTCTGGATGTATATTATAATTAATCGCTTTTCGAAAATCGGCTTTTTCTAAATTTGTATTATCAAAAGTAGCGCCTTGAAAATCGCAGCCATCAAAAACACAACGACTTAAATCGGCTTCTGTAAATTCTACATTTTGAAGCTTCGAATTAATAATTCTTGTATTAGATAAAACTACCTGATAAAATGAAGCATGATTTAATTGGCAATCTTCAATATGTAAAGCAAAACCAAAAGGGTTGCAGTTTTCGAAATGCACACCTAAAATTTTACACCCTATAAATTTCACATCTTGAAAAGAAGCGCCTGTAATGTTTGCTGAACTTAAATTACAATCTATAAACTCACACTCTAAGAATCGAATTTTAGATAAAAAGCCTTCAGAAAAGTTACAATTTTTAAAGGTGCAATATTCGTAATCTGCGTTTGGAAGTCGGTTTATAGAGAAATCTTTTTTATCGAAAATTTCATCTTCAATTAAGAGTATTGACATATTTTTTTAAACTTAAAAACGAAGTTAGTCTTTTTCAATAATACTCAGTGCCAAACGGATTTTAAAATAATCTATACTTTCGTTAAAATATTCAAAATAGGGTCTTAATGCTTTTGGAGTTCCTAAAGCTTCTTTTGCTTTTCGCACCGCTTCCACATCGCTTTTAGAAACAAAATCGTATAAGTTTATTTTTTTCCGGTGCTATATAATTTGGCAATATGCGAATATATTGTTGTGGTATTTAATTTGCGTTCAAGCGCTATTTCTTCAATTGATAATCCTGATTTATAAAGCTTGTATGTAACGGTATAAGTATCTTCTTTTTTAGGCTTCTTAACTTTAGAACCCATAAAATTCATAATTTCAGCCATAAATTCATCACCATACACTTCTAATTTACGTTGCCCTACACCACTAATACTTAAAAAATCGTCATCACTTAGGGGCGTTCGCGTTCAATTTCTTTTAAAGTCGCATCACTAAAAACTAAATATGCTGGAATACCTTCTTCTAAAGCAATTTTATAGCGCAACTGACGGAGGCGTTCAAATAAATTATCGGTAACTGGTTTTGTTTTAGCTTTCGTTTTTGTGCGTTTTAATCTAGTCTTTCGTTCTTTAACAACAGGCTTAACTTCGGTAACAGCTACAGGTTTTGTTAATGCTACTTTTGCACCTTTAAACAATACATTACTAGAAAACTCAGTAAGTTGTAGTGCATTATGTTTATTAAATGCGATTTCACAAAAGCCTTGATTTATAAGCTGAATAACAAAATGCTGCCAATGTTGCCATGAAATATCTTTACCAATACCAAACGTTGAAACCTCTTGATAGTCTTTTGATACAATAGTTGCATTTTGAGAACCTCGAAGCACATCAATAATAGTTCCCATGGCTTCTTGCTGCTTTAAATGATATACCGTCGATAAGATTTTTTGAGCAATAATAGTCCCATCGAAAAACTGAGGCGGGTTTTTACAAACATCACAGTTCCCACAATTTGAACCTAACAACTCACCAAAATAGCTTAACAAAATTTTTCGGCGGCAGGTTGTAGATTCTGCAAACTGTTTCATTCTGTCTAATTTCGCTATTTGAACTGCTTCATTAGAAGCGCCACTTGCAAAATTTTGTAGCTGAATAACATCGGCATAACTATGAAACAATAAAGCGTGCGACTTTAAGCCGTCTCGTCCCGCACGACCAATTTCTTGATAATAACCTTCAATATTTTTTGGCATATTATAATGCACCACCCAACGTACATTCGACTTATCTATCCCCATACCAAAGGCGACGGTTGCACAAACAATTTGGGTTTTATCATGTATAAACGATTCTTGAACTTTAGAGCGTTTATCAAAATTTAAACCTGCATGATACGCTTCGGCCGGAATACTATTAGCTTTTAATTTACTAGATAATTGCTCTGTGGTTTTTCGGCTTAAACAATAAATAATACCCGATTGATTTGGTCTTGCTTTTATAAACTTAACAACTTGAGAAATCCTGTTATTTGCTGGACGTACTTCTAAGCCTATATTTTCTCTATCAAACGATGATATGAATATTTCAGCTCGCTCAATACGTAGTTGCTTTACAATATCCTGTCGGGTAGCCTTATCAGCTGTTGCCGTTAAAGCAATAAATGGAATGTTTGGAAGTGTGTTTTTTAAAAATCCTAGTTGTTGATAAGATGGTCTGAAATCATGCCCCCAAGACGAAATACAATGTGCTTCATCTATCGCTACACAACTTATATATTTTTCGGTTAAAATATTTTGTAGTGCTGCTAAACTTTCAGGAGCAACGTAAAGTAATTTTATTTCTGCTCGAATAACATTTTCTATAATAGCAAATTGCTCTTCGCTACTTTGACTACTGTTAAAATAAGATGCAGGAATTCCATTAGCATTTAAGCCATCTACCTGATCTTTCATCAAGGCAATTAATGGTGAAATTACAATAGTTACACCTTTAAATGATAATGCTGGAAGCTGAAAGCAAATAGATTTACCTCCACCCGTTGGCATAATAACCAAACAGTCTTTTTTGTTTAGAACAGCCTCAACAATATCTTGTTGATTCGTTCTAAAACTATCGTAACCAAAATAGTTTTTTAAGTTTAAAAACACTTGGTTTTTAACTGCTTTTTCTGGCATTTATGGAAGTCTAAATAGTAAACATTAAAAAACAGTCTGTTTTACCATTTACGCTTTTTATTCAATTCTTCAAGTGCAGCTAGTTCTTTTTGAGGAATCACTTTTAAGAATGAAGGATGTTGTTCGATGGCATACTCTATTTTTTTTACGATATCATCAGTAGATTCATTTTCGTAATCAATTTCTAAAGGAGCTTTTATTTCAAAAGATTGTAAAATATTTTTCTTCTTTATTCGTAAACCTTTTTTATCAAACGATCTTCTAAAACCATCAATAACAATAGGAACTACAACTGGCTTATAGCGTTTTATAATATGAGATGTCCCTTTTCTAATGGGTTTAAATGGTGTCGTGGTTCCTTGAGGAAATGTAATAACCCAACCATCGTCTAAAGCTTTTCCTATACTAGAAATATCGCTCATCTTTACTTGTCTTTTAACATCTTGACCTTCTGATCTCCAAGTACGTTCGATACTAACAGATCCCATATAAGCCATGATTTTAGGTAACAAACCTGCTTTCATGGTTTCTTTGGCTGCAACGTAATATATATTTAGTTTCGGATTCCAGATATAACCTATATTTTTTATAGAATCTGTACGACCACTTAAACTTGCATTAAATACATGAAACATAGATACCACATCGGCAAAATAGGTTTGATGATTTGATATAAAAAGCACGTTGGTATCTGGTAAATCTTTAATTATTTCAGAACCCTCTATTTGTAATTCATTAAAGCCTCTAAAACGCCTATGAGTTAGCACTCCAAAAATTCTAATGAGCCATTTTTTTAAAAATAATATATGCCCAAACGGATTTCGTTTAAATAATCCCATAAATCAAACGTCAAATTGGTTAGTTGCTGCAAATGTAACAAATCTTGTAAACTAGAGTAATTGTTTTAACAAGTCTTTAATTTCGCTTAACATCATAGCTGTTGCACCCCAAACGATGTGTTCGTTCAATTTAAAAGCAGGTACCTCTGTTTCAACACTATAAGAGGTTTTCATTTTTTTAGAAACCACATTATTATCATCTAAAAAATGATTTAAAGGAACTTCTATAATAGCCTCAACTTCATCTTCTTGCTTAATAAATAGCGGTTTTACCTTACATGATGCTATAAAAGGGTACACATAAAAATTACTTGACGGAATATAAACTTGAGATAATTGTCGTACTACATCTATAGATTCAATAGGAACACCAACCTCTTCATAGGTTTCTCTAACTGCAGCTGCTTCCATAGAGACATCTTCATCTTCTAACTTACCGCCAGGAAAAGCAACTTGGGCAGAATGCACACCTTTATATGACTTCCTTAAAATTAAAACAAAATGTGTTTTATTCCTTTCATCTGGATAAAACAAAGCCAAAACACCTGCTTTTTTCGCATCTTTTATAGCTTCTTTTTGTTGCTTTAAAAGCGTCTGACGAAACGGAGGCACCATTTTAAAGTGAGATACTTCGGCTGGAAGCTGTATATTTTCTATTTTTGATAACGATTTTAAAAATTCATCAAAATTCATTTATATGCGTATTGTATTGCTTTTGTGTTGTTTCTTTTTATTTCTGAATTGTGAAGATAAACATTCTAAGACTAAAAAAACGATTGAAACTACAGTAACAAAATCTGACAAAAAAGAAATCGTTAAAGATTCTACAAAAACCGAAGAAGAAACTTTCACTAAGTTGAATTCTAAAAGTGCTATGTTTTTTTTCCAAGAATACGACAAGCATCACAAAGAAAATAAGGTACGTATTACAACTGATTTTGGGTCTATTGATATTTTACTTTATAATGAAACAAAGTACCACCGTGCTAATTTTATTTTTCTAACAAAGCAAAAGTATTTTAATGATACCCAGTTTTACAGAGTTATTGACAACTTTATGGTACAAGCTGGAAATAGTGATGATAAAAAAACAGCTAGAAAACGTGGCAAAATTGGAAAATACTTATTACCAACGGATACAAAACGAGGTTTTAAACACGATAGAGGTGTGATATCGATGCCTAGTGGCGAAATTGACAATCCGCATAAATTGGCATCGCCTTTTGAGTTTTTTATTGTGCAACAAAAAGGAGGTTCGCACTTTTTAGATGGTGATTATACCATTTTTGGACGTGTTATTAAAGGCATGGATGTAATTGATAAAATTGCTGCTGTTAAAACCGATGAAGCTGATTGGCCTTTACAAAATATTTATATACGAAATGTTGAGATTATTGATTAGAAGTTAGAAAAAATAGAATTTCAACTTAACGTTACTCTTTATTTTTGTTTTTCTTCTTTATAAATATTTGGTAAAGCTATTTTAAACTTAACGGCTAATAAACGGGTTACCACCACTACAATACCAGAAATAACAAAAACGTAATTACTTTCTATGGGAAACTTAATCAGCACAAAATATGTAACCCCTCCCAAAATACAGGCAGTAGCATAAATTTCTTTTCTAAAAATTACGGGTATTTCGTTACATAAAACATCTCTAATTACACCTCCAAAACTTGCCGTTATAGTCCCTAAAATAATACAAATAATAGGATCTAAATCGGCACTTATTCCTTTTTGAATACCAATTAAAGTGTAAAGCCCTATACCAATGGTATCAAACAAAAAAAGTGAGGTTCTTAAATAATTAATTTTACTTCTAAAAATAATAGCAAAAACTGCCGAAGTAATAATAACATAGGTAAAGGTAATGTCTTTCATCCAACTTACTGGTGTATCTCCAATAAGTAAATCGCGTAAAGTGCCGCCTCCTACTGCTGTAACAAAGGCAATTATTAAAACACCAAATAAATCCATTCTTTTATTGAAGGCTACTAAAACACCTGAAATGGCAAAGGCTATGGTTCCTAAAATATCTATTGTATAGAACATAGTTTTAAATACTCTTTTTAGTTACTTTTATTCTTAATAGTTACGCTTTGCGTTCGAGATTGAAGCATTTGTTGAAGCTCTTTTTGTGTTGTTGCACATATGCAACACAAAAAAGCGACTGCTGAAATATTTATATTCATGAGTTCATTAATTTAAAATAATAAACTACGAATAAAGCCCGACCTTTAGGTAACGCCCTAATTTAAACGGTATAATTATTATACTTTATATTGAGATCCTTCGCTACGCTCTGGATAAACTTCTTTTGACCTACTATAAATTCCTGCCTACGCAGGAATGACAAAAAGCAAAAAACGAACTAATAAAAAAATCCTTCGCTGCGCTCAGGATAAGCGATTCGCACAATTTTTGTAAAAACAAAAATTGGCTCTCTGCTTACATGTCTTGGGTGTAATAATTATAATCTTTTAAAATAACATCGATAAATTCCATATCGGTTTTTTGTTTTACTTCTTTAATTTGAACAACTTCTATGAGCTTTTTTCTTAATTTTATTAATGTTTGAAAATCTCTAGATGCTCTTGCAACAGTAAAGGTATCTTTTATTATTCGGGCATCATTATCGGATAACTTAATAACATTGGGATACGTTGGTTTATAATCGCTTTTTAGATTTTCTAAAATAGTATGATTAATAGTTACTTTGTCTTTTAATGCAATAACGGCTGTTCCTGCAGCCATATCGCCCAATCGCTGTTGTTTTTTATTGAATAAAATCACGAAAAAACCCAATCCGAAAATATAGATATCTGCAATTCTAAAAAACCAACGTACCACATAATCTGAAAACGATGCTTGATAGCCATCAATTTTAACAACTCTTATGTTTAGCGCTTTTTTACCAATGGTTTGCCCTTCTAATAACGACTCTAAAACCAACGTATAAAACATAACAGGGAAACTTAGCACGGTATTTATAGCCATTTGCGACCATTCGTCCATATTATCGAACACGTCAAAAGTCCAGTTTAAAACCAGCATATAGCCTATTTTTATTGCCATATCAATGATAAACGCCAATAATCTTTCTCCAGCTCCAACGGCTGAGAATTTTATTTTTACATTTTGGGTCGTGTTAATTTGTAACTCTGACATTTTATATTTTATTTTATCAAATATATGAGGGAAGTTTCATTCATCAAACAAAATAAGGAAAAATGGTTAAGTTTTGAAAGAGCTGTCTTTAATAATGACTTTAAAGATCCTGACGAACTAGCCTCACAATACATCCATTTAATAAACGATTTGGCTTATGCACAAACCTATTACCCTAAAAGTAAAGTTATTGTATATTTAAATCAGTTAGCAGCTAAAGCGTTTCAAAAAATTTACAAAACAAAACGCGAAGACACCAATAGAATTATTGGTTTTTGGAAAACCGAAGTGCCTTTAATTTGTTATGAATACCGAAAATTTATTTACATAGCTTTTATCATCTTTTTTGCTTTCACTTTTATTGGAGCTATTTCTGCTGCTAACGATGGTGAGTTTGTGCGTTCTATTTTAGGAGACAATTATGTAAACATGTCGTTAGAAAACATTGAAGCTGGCGATCCTGTTGCGGTCTACAAAAGCGGCAGTAATTGGGGAAGCTTTATTGGCATTACCATAAACAACTTAAAAGTTGGTATTATTGCTTTTGTTCTGGGGGTCTTTCTAGGGATAGGTACGCTTTATATTATGTTTAAGAACTGTATTATGCTTGGCTCTTTTCAATATTTCTTTTATGATAAAAGTGTGTTTTGGGAAAGTGTTCGTGGTATTTGGATTCATGGTTCTATGGAAATATTCGCCATTGTTATTGAAGCTGCTGCAGGTTTAATTCTTGGTGCTAGTATTTTATTTCCTGCCACACATTCTAGATACACCTCCTTTAAACAGGGTGCTAAAACAGGAATTAAAGTTTTAATAAGCACTTTTCCGTTTACGTTTTCGGCAGGTTTTTTAGAAGGTTTTATTACTAGATATTCTAATATTATGCCACATTGGCTATCGGTAAGTATTATTTTAATTACTCTAGGTATTATAAGCTATTACTACTTAATATATCCTTTTAAAATTCAAAAAGAAATTACCCAAAATACTACTTTTAACCTAGAATCTATTTGAAGCTAAAACAATTACATATTATACTCTTTTTATTTTTGGTAATCGTAAATTACCACACAGCTTCTTGTACTACTAGTTTTCAAGAACCTGAACAAATAAGGCATTTTGATGAGAATTTTAAAGACCACTACTCTAGTAATAAATACAATTATGAAGGCAAAAAAGTAGTTAATGAAACACCTAGTGGTTCTGGCAAGTATGAAGATTATAAAAACAAAAAACCTCGTATAAAAGATGATAATGATTCTGATAGTTTTAGCATAAATCTGGGCCCGCTAAGTTGGCTGTTTTATGCTGCTTTGGCTATTGCTGTTGTTTACTTGGTTTATTTTCTGTTTAATGAAGGCGGCTCTGGATTGTTTTCATCAAAACAACATCAAAAAATTAATAATTACGAAGACATAACGGCAGAAAACATTGAAAATGCCGATATAAATTCATTAATTAAAAATGCTGAAAACAGTGATGATTACAGGTTAGCTATCAGATATTATTACCTACTTGTATTAAAAAATTTAAGCTTAAAAAATTATATAAAATTTGAAGATGACAAAACCAATGCCGAGTATTTAAACGAAATTAGCAACAAACCTTTTAGTAATAAATTTTCATACACATCGTATTTGTACAACTATATTTGGTATGGCGAATTTCCGTTAGATATTGATCAGTATAACAATGCTAAAAGTAATTTTGCAACCCTTTTAAAGCAAATTAAATAATGAAAAAAGCTCTTCCTATTGTTTTCGTTATTGCCGCTTTAATTGTTACAGCTGCCATTGCTATTGGTATTAAAAACACCAAAACCGTAGATTGGGAAGAATCTTTTAACGAAAAAAGCAACAAACCATATGGCGTAAGTGTTTTTTACAAAGAATTGCCAAAGCTTTTTAAAGACCATAAAATTAGAACTGTTTATCATCAACCTTCTAGTTATTTAAGAGCAAATTCTGAAGATGGTTATGGCGAACATGTTGCAATAGGTAGCTTTATTATTATTGGAAATTCTGATTATTTAACTGATGAATCTGTTGATGAGCTTCTCAACTTTGTTGATGCGGGAAATACACTTTTTATTTCAGATTATTATTTCCCACAAAAATTTCATGACACTCTAGATGTTAGTGTTGATTATATTGAAAATGAAAAAGATAGTATTTCTTATGAATCTTTAAAACAGATAAATATTGATGCTATTAAAATTGATAAAAATGCTAGCGATCAATATTTTTCAGATTATGATTCTATACATCATATTGTATTAGGACATTCAAAAATTGATTATAAACACGTTAATTTTTTACAAGTTCCTTTTGGTAAGGGTACCGTTTTTTTACACCTAGAGCCTAAAGCCTTTACTAACTACAACCTTTTAAAAGAGGATAGATATAAATATATAGAAGGCGTTATATCATATTTACCTGAAAATAATGTCTATTTTGATTCGTACACAAAAATACAAACAGGTTATGATGGCGATGTTGAAAAAGAATCAAACCTAGGTTGGTTTTTAGAACAACTGTCATTTAAATGGGCTTGGTACACAGCGCTTATTTTTGGTATTCTTTTCATGATTTTTAATGCAAAACGCAGACAACGCATTATTAAAATTATAAAACCATTACAAAACACTACGCTTGCTTTTGTTAAAACCATATCTAATTTATATTTTGAAACTCAAGATCATAAGAACTTAATAGATAAAAAAATAACGTACTTTTTAGAAAAAATAAGAAGCGATTTTAATTTAGATACCACAACTTTAAATGAAGATTTCATTCAGAAGTTAGCATCAAAAACAGGAAAGAAAAAAGAAGAGGTAAAAAAACTCATCGATTTTATAAATTGGTTACGAACCAAAAATGAGTTTTTTGAAGACAACTTAATAAAATTGAACCGACACATAGAAGCATTTTATTCAAAATAATTATGGACGAAAATAAAGAACCACAAAACCAACCTGATGCAACACCAAAAGCCAATGTTGTAGACTCTATTGATAGTAGCGCATTAGAAGACACTAATAATTTACAATTTGAAAACCGGTTGGATTTATCTGAACTTCAACAAAGTGTTCAAAAAATAAAAGACGAAGTTGGTAAAGTTATCGTAGGTCAGAAAGACATGGTAGACATGCTAATTGCATCGCTTTTAGCAAAAGGACATGCCTTAATTGAAGGTGTTCCTGGAGTTGCAAAAACTGTGACGGCAAAATTATTGGCCAAGTCTTTAAGTGTAGGGTTTAGTCGTATTCAATTTACACCAGATTTAATGCCGAGTGATATTTTAGGAACCTCTGTTTTTAACTTAAAAGACTCTGAATTCGAATTTAAAAAAGGGCCTATTTTCTCTAATATGATTCTTATTGATGAAATTAACCGAGCGCCTGCCAAAACACAAGCAGCCTTGTTTGAAGTTATGGAAGAACAGCAAATAACTATTGATGGGCACCAATATAAACTTAATGCGCCTTTTATAGTATTAGCAACCCAAAACCCCATAGAACAAGAAGGCACTTACCGTTTACCAGAAGCTCAATTAGACAGGTTCCTGTTTAAAATAGATGTAGATTATCCTAATTTAGAAGAAGAAATTGAAATCATTTCTAGAGAACATGCTCTAAAAGAAAAAGTAAAAACAGACGAAATCACTTCCTTTTTAACAGGAGAACAAGTTGTTAATTATCAAAATTTAGTAAATCAGATTTTAGTAGAACAGCATTTACTTAAATACATTGCAGAACTTATTGTAGCGACTCGTAATAATCAGTTTTTATATTTAGGAGCATCGCCAAGAGCCTCTATTGCCATACTAAAATCTAGTAAAGCTTTTGCAGCCATGAGCGGACGCGATTTTGTAACACCTGAAGATATAAAACGTGCCGCTATTCCTGTATTACACCATAGAGTTATTGTAACGCCAGAACGTGAAATGGAAGGTGTTACGAGTAAACAAATTATCAAACAAATTATTGAAACGGTAGAGATACCAAGGTAAGTTTCAGTTGGCTGTATGCTATCGTAGTTTACAATAAATCATTATATATCATTTTAACAAATAAAAAAAACATGTTTAAAAACCCATTTTCATTTAAAGGAAGAATTAGAAGAACCGAATACGGACTAAGTTATTTAATATACGCAATATTTACTTCAATAATTAATGGCATAGCAGAATCAATAGAAAACGGCTTTGGAATTGTTATTATATTAATCCTTTTAATACCAATGTTATGGTTTTTATGGGCTCAAGGAGCAAAACGCTGCCATGACAGAGGAAATAGTGGTTGGTATCAAATCATTCCTTTTTATGCCCTTTGGATGCTTTTTGCTAATAGTGAAGTAGGACCTAATGAATATGGAGACAATCCTAAAGGTATTGGTAATGGTAGTGAAATTGATGACATAGGAAAAGCTATTGAAAACGAGTAGTATGAAATTAGAATATTCTTTAACAAACGATGATTTTTTAGAGCATCAACTTTACGAAGCTTCTAAATCAAAACGTATCAAAAGGAAAAGGTTTAAAATGAGAATAATAAATCCTGTTCTTTTTTTAACCTTTGGAATATTTTCATATTTATCAGACAATAGACTTCTGTTTCCTTTAATAATGTTAGTGTTTGCCGTTTTATGGTTTTTTTTCTACCCTATTAGAGCAAAAAAAACACATATAAAGCATTATAAAAATCACATTAAAGATCATTATAAAAACAGAATAAATAAGTTAGTAAAATTAGAATTCAATGAAAATTACATTCACATGTATGATGATACAAGTGAAAGTAAAATTAAGACTTCAGAAATAAAATCATTAATAGAATTAAAAAATCATTTCTTTTTAAAACTCAACACAGATATATCTTTAATTATCCCTAAAAAAATTATCGAAAATATAAATGATTTTAAAGAAGAAATATCTGAACTAAAAACCCCTATAATTGACGAATTAAATTGGACTTTTAAATAAACAAATCAACACCTAAACAAAAAACTAATAAACAGCAATAATGAAATTCTTTAAACCATTCTACATACAACCTCGTTTTTTCTATGCTGGTATTGGCATTGTGGTTTTGTTTGCTTTAAGTTATTTCATTCCTATATTATTTAATGTTGCACAACTTTCTATTTTAGTTTTAATTCTACTTTTTGTTTTAGATTTTCTAATGATATTCATAGGAAAAAATAAAATTGAGGCCTCTAGAATTTTACCTGATAAATTTTCTAATGGCGATAAAAATCAAATAGAATTAAACATTAGAAACAACTACCCTATTTTAATTCATGTAGAAGTTATTGATGAAGTACCCGAGCAATTTCAAATTCGTGACTTTAAAATTAAAGAATCTATTGTTCCTCGTAAAACACGGTCTATTAAATACGATTTAAAACCTAGCGAACGTGGCGAATATCACTTTGGAAACTTAAATATTTACGCTTGTTCTATTTTAAATTTAGTTGCTAAACGCTTTACATTTAACCATGGAGCTATGGTGCCAACATACCCAAGTTTTAAACAGTTAAAAAAGTTTGAACTTTTAAATATTAATCAGAATTCCTTAGAATACGGACTTAAAAAAGTACGCCGTTTAGGGCATTCTATGGAATTTGAGCAAATAAAAGATTATGTTTTAGGCGACGACTTACGTACCATAAACTGGAAAGCTACGGCAAAGCGCAACCAATTAATGGTGAATCAATTTCAAGATGAAAAATCGCAACCTGTTTATTCTATTATAGACAAAGGGCGTATAATGAAAATGCCTTTTGATGGATTAAGCCTTTTAGATTACGCTATTAATGCCACATTAGTAATTAGTAATATTGTATTAAAAAAGCACGATAAAGCAGGCATGTTTTCTTTTTCTAAACGTATTGATAATATTGTTGTAGCCGAAAGAAGAAGCTCGCAAATGCAATTGATTCTAGAATCACTATATAATGTGAAAACCGATTTTTTTGAAAGTGATTTTAGTCGGTTATATGCTAGTATAAAAAGGCATATCACACACAGAAGTCTTATTTTAATGTACACTAATTTTGAAACATTAGACGGGTTAAACAGGCAACTTCCCTTTTTAAAAGCTATTTCTAAGAGTCATTTATTAGTTGTTATATTCTTTAAAAACACCGAATTAGATATACTAATTAAAAACAAAGCTGAAACTGTACAGCAGGTTTACGACAAAGTGATTGCCGAAAAATTTGATTTTGAAAAACGACTAATAGTCAACGAACTTAAAAAATATGGCATCTATTCTATACTAACTACTCCTGAAAACCTTACGGTAGATACCATTAATAAATATCTAGAAATTAAGGCTAGAGGTTTATTATAAACTATTGTCTGTTTGTTTTTAGGCTTATTTTTGCTTGTTTTTCTTCATCTTATTAATCCAAATAAGCGTACCTGTAACAGGCAAGGACGTTGCAATTAAACAACAAATAAAATAGATGATTTTTGTTATTAATCCTGCAAAATTACCAACATGAATACCTCTAATTAATCCTGCTATTTTAGATCCAAATTTTTCGTCTTGAAATAACGTCTTAGAAATTAATGCATTGGTGTACGGATTAAACTGAAGTTTATCTGCCGCATTATAAGCTAAAAGCGAACCATCGATTTTACGAATCATTACACTTTTATTCGATGATAAAGGTAATGTTACTCGAGTCGCAAAATTTGGATAATCCAATATACTATCTGTTTTTTGTAACAGTCTTGATAAATTTAATATTGCTTTATCTGAAACACTGCTAGGAACTGGTTTTACCATAACTGTTTTATCAAACCTTGATTTCCCTAACTTATCGCCCAATATTTTTTCTAGTCCATCATAATACCAAGTAAACGACCACAACAAACCAGTTAAACTCATTAAAAGCAATGGGAATAGCGCATAAAAACCTAAAGTATTATGAATATCATAGTTTACTCGTTTCCAACTAGCTTTGGTTTTAATACTAAAACCTTGTTTCCAAACCTTCCATTTTTTAAATTGTTTTAGCTTTTTAGGAAACCATAAAATAAGACCAGAAAGACATAGAAACACAAAAATGATTGTGCATACACCTACAATGGGCCTACCTATCTTTTTATCTAGTAATAGAAAACGATGCAATTGTTCTATGCTATGAAGAAAATCATTTGTCTTCCCTTTGGAGCTAACTTCCTTTCCTGTATATGGATTTACATAAACGAAGCGACCACGTGTACGTTTTTTACTTTCTAATTCTGCTTTAGTTACTACAGTAAACCTAGGGTTTTTATTTTCTTCACCATAAAAAATAAACTCTTTAACAATAACATTATTACTTTCAATAGAATTTATGATGGTTTCAAAAGACTTGACGCTTCCTTCTTTTTCAGAATAATACAAATCTTTATTACTCCATGAAGAAATTTCTGTTTCAAAAGCTAAAATAGTCCCTGTTAAACACACAATAAATAACACGATACCGCTACCTATTCCTAACCAAAGATGTAAATCGTTTATTAGTTTTCTGAAAGTGTACTTTTTCATATTATAAATGGAAGTTTATTTTAATTTATTCTCTAAATACACATTATTAGGATATAATGTTTTATTGAAGTTATGAAGTATTTCTGCGTTTTCTTTTTGTCCTCGTTTTAAAGATAGATCTACTACTTTATCAAGGTATGCACATTGTGGCTTAAAGTCATAACCCAAACTATTCGATAGGTTTTCATATTGTTTTTGTAACAATGAAGGGTTTTTAATAAGCGCTTTTACATCAATTCTAAAACCACTAAAAACAGAACGAAATGCATCTATTAAAGAAGGTAAAACAACACTACCATGATCTTCGTTTTCATAAGATTCTACATGATAATTCAAATTCTTAGGAGCTGTTATCTCCATCAATTTTAAAGCTTCTTTTTTAGCTTCAAAATGCACATAATGCTGCTTACTTGGGTTCTTTTGGTTTTTTATTGAATTAGCGCTTGCCAAAAACAAGGTATTCCCTTTAAAATTAGTTGTTTTTATAACACCATCTAGCTCTTTAACAAGTACTTTATTATCCCACCATAAACTAGGATCTATAGCTACATAAGCATTAAAAGATTTTGGTTTTTTAAATAACGTATTTAAAGCAAAGAGCCCTCCAAAGGAATGACCTACAAGAATTTTATAATCTAATACTCTGTAGTTACTATTAATTTCAGGAATTAATTCTTGACTTATAAAAGCTTGAAAAGTATCTGCTCCACCAGATTTGTACGGCAAACTGCTAACATGTGTAGGTGTTAAATCTCTAGACCTTTCTGTATTTTTAATAGCTATAAGAATACATTCTGGCATTTGTGGATAATATCCATTAGATAGATTCTTTAATATACCAGATGTGACATGAAAATATTTTTCTCCATCTAATAAATATATTACTGGGTAATGCTGATCTTTATATTTTTCATCAGAATAATGTTCTGGTAAATACACCAAATATTCTCTTTCTTCTTTTAAAGCTTTAGATTGAATCGTTTTTACCTCTCCAATTTCAATTTTTTGTGCTTGAGAAGTCAAAGCAAACAAGCATAGTATATAAATAATTATATTTCGCATAACTGCTAAAAGTTTAAAACAGAAAAGAGAACGTATTATATTATTAACGTTCTCCTTTCTTATTATTTTTATAATAAAAGCTAAAAGATGCTATAAGCTAAACCTACTCTAAAACTTAAAGGTTTTTGAGGAATTCCGTAACCATTATAATATTCTTTATCAAAAATATTATCGGCCTTGAAACTAATTTTATACTTGTCTTTTTTATAAAAAACAGTTCCGTCTATTGTTGTAAAAGCATCAGAACCAAAGTTATTTGCTGTACTATTATAAATTTCACTAATATGATTGGCACCAATACCAAAACCTAATCCACTTGCTTCTCCTTTTAAAACTTGATAACTCAACCAAAAATTCCAAACAGTTTCTGGAGTATATGCTAAACTATTACCAACAGTATTTTCGCTTCCTACACTAACTTTTTCTAAGGTTGCATTGTTTTTTGTGTAACCTGCAACAATATTTAATCCAGGTAAAGGGTTGGCTATAATATCTAGTTCAAAACCTTTACTTAGCGTTTCTCCTTCTTGAACATTAATTCCATTTTCATTTGTAATAATATCATTATCTATAGTAATGTTGTAGTAGCTAATGGTACTTTTAAGTTTCCCGTTAAAAAAGTTTAATTTTGTTCCTACTTCCCATTGTTTAGCACGTTCTGCATCCCATTTAATAATCTCTCCATTACCATTATCTGAAGGCGCATTATTTGATAATCCATCCATGTAATTAACAAATAATGATGCTTTATCATTAAAAGGATTATAAGAAAGCCCTAATTTAGTACTTAATGCATTTTGATTATATCCGTTACTTAATTCTGCTCCATTACTTATAGTATTTTTATTCATGAAACGATCAAACCTAAGTCCAGCTGCTAGTGTAATTTTATCATTTAAAGTAATAGCATCAAAAGCGTAAAATCCTAAAGATTCAGATTTAGATATTGTCTTATTTTTTGGATTACCTGCTATATTTGCTTCAAACTGTTCGTTTGTTAAGCCTAATATTACTGGATTATTTACATCAACATCATCTATTACATTCCAAACACCTGTACGTTGTGTATCATCGTAATAATTTAAATAACTAACACCAGTAACTAATTTATTATCAATTTTATCACCTTCAACTATATTTAAAAAATCTTGCTGTAAATGTGTGTTTCCAGATTCTCTTGGATCTAATTGAAGATATCGTCTCCCTACAGTATTTTCATCAACTATTAATACACGTAAATAATTAGCATCGGTAAACAAATTTGCTGAAGTAAAAGTAGTTTTAGATTCCCATGTATTAGATATTTTGTAATCTAAAACAGTTTGTAAAACAGTAGAAGAAAAATAGCCTGCCATTTCATTAGTACCATAATTAGTGTTAAAATCCCAATTAAGGTCATCCCAACTATTAACATCATCTGATATTAATGAACCTGATACGCCTCTAGCAAAATTTAAATTACGCTTACTTTGATTGTATTCTAAATTAGCTTTTACCGTTAATTTATCTGATAAATTAATAGTTAACGATGGTGCAACCATAAACTCTCTAATAATGCCTTGATCTTGGAAACTATTTTCAGAATTGTATGCGCCATTTAATCTAAAGAAGACATTCTCATTTTCATTAACCACGGTATTATAATCTAAAGTTGTTCTATTTTGTTCCCAACTTCCTGTTATAAATTCTACATCTAATTTTTCTCCATTAAATGCCTGTTTAGTAACTTTATTTACAATGCCTCCAAAATTTGCAACGTTATTAACATTGGCGCCATAATATAAAGAACCAGGGCCTTTTATAACTTCTATACTTTCTATATTTTGAGGATCGACAGGGCCTTTTACCCATGCAATACCACCATTTCTAATATGTACATCTGATCTAAAGCCTCTTAAATACACACTAACATTTCCATCGTTAGTTTGTACATAACCACCTCCAGTTATACTTTTAAATGCAGATGGTAAATCTGTAGTAATTTGTTCACTCAGCAATGCACTTGTAACAACAGAATACGATTGTGGATTATTTATATTCTTTAAAGGCATTCTTGCTACATAATTTGATTCTTTTTGAGCAAATTGATTTAAACGCTGTGCTACAATAACTGTTTCTTGTAATTCTTCTGCGCTTACATTTAAAATAACATTAGCCATTTTAGTAACAACATCTTTTTCTACTAAAATTTTAACCGATTTTGTTTCTAAACCTAGAAGAGAAAATGTTAATATTTGATTTCCTTCACTAATATTATTTATTTGATAATAACCATTTTCATCTGTAATGGTTCCTGTATTAGTGTTTTCTACACGCACATTAACATAAGCGGCAACTCCATTATCATTTGTAAAAACTTTACCTTCTACACGCCCTTTATTTTGAGAAAACGTATACTGAAATGTAAAAATCACTAATAATAAAAGTATATTTTTACTATTAAAAAAATGGGATGATTTCATTTTATTCTTATTTAGACTAATTATTAATAATATTGTATTTTTGTGCAAATATAGTTAAGCATATACAGTAATTTATACCGTAAAAAGTTTTTTAAACAACGCAAAAGGAAGAAATGAGAACTATACTTAAAAGTGATATTTTTGAGAACAATATTTTAGTTAAAACACACACAAAAGATTTTGAAACTAAAGTATTTGAAGAAAACAAGATTAGTGTTGACAAAGAATTTGCAAAAGGCACTATAACAGAAATAAAATTAAATGGTGTTCGAATTAATATTAAGGATATTAAAACTAAAAAACATACAATTTCTGTACAACATGATTTTCCTTTTTTTAAACTACAATTTGAAATTGAAGGTTCAAGCCAATATAAACCATTAAACAAATTATCAAAAGAAGTCTATATTCCTAACAAGCATTATAATCTATTCTATCTGCCCGAAGTTAATGGTATTTTAAATTATGAAACCAAATACAGAAAAACACTAGAAATACTTTTTACAGAAAACTACATAAAAAAAATAATAGGAAGTAGCTATAAAAATATATTTCACAAATTTGGTGATGCTATTACAAACAAGAAACCTTTTTTAATGTGGAAAAATAGTAAACCCATATCGCAAGTTTTACAAAATCATATTAATGACATTATTAATTGTAAATATACTAACGGCTTAAAAGGGCCTTACTTAGAAGCTAAAATAAATGAATTGTTGATTATTTTATTGGAAAAAACAAATGATATTAATCTTACTAAAACCAATCATAATTTATCAGATTACGATTATAACAACATATTAAAGATTGAAACCTATATAAAAGACAACTTAGAAAGTACGTTAACAATACCAAAATTAGCTTTAATTGCGGGAATGAACACATCCAAACTTAAACATGATTTTAAAACAGTTTATAATACAACCATTTTTAAATACATCACACAACTTAGAATGGAAAAAGCAAAACATTTAATTACAAATGAAAACTATACTATTGCTGAAGCTTCATACAAAGTAGGCTATAAACATTCACAACATTTTACTGCTGCTTTTAAAAAACTATATGGTTTTTTACCAAGTACATTAACCTAATACATTTACTTCTTTAAAGTTTACGTAACAAAAAAGGCTCTCAAAAAATAATTGAAAGCCTTCTTCATTCTTAATGTCTATATTTTTACACAGTTTCACTTAACCATGCTTTCATCATCCAAACCGTTTTTTCTTGCTCAACAATAAAATCGCCCATCATAGAATTGGTTCCTTCATCATTAGCATCACCCGATTTTTCTAAAATAATACGCTCAATTTTTAATAATGCTGTTAAAGAATCAACAATTAAACTAATTGCTTTTTCATCTTGAGAAATATTTTTTCCAATAGGTACTTGCGCATTTGCTGTATAATCTTCAAACGTATGTAAAGGTGTTTCTCCCAAAGTTAAAATACGCTCTGCTATTAAATCTACTTTCATATTCGCATCGGTATATAACTCTTCAAATTTTACATGTAAATCAAAAAAACGCTTGCCTTTAATGTTCCAATGTATCCCTCTTAAGTTTTGATAATATATTTGAAAATTAGCTAATAAATTATTCAAATCTCCAGCTAGTTCTTTGGTTTTTAAGGTATCTAAACCTATACTATTTAATGTCATAATGATCTCTTTTTTATCTAAAACAAAATTAATTTATAATTAACAGTTTAAACTATAAGTTTTATTGATAGTTTTTATATTTTTATAGTCTAAATTGATAACCCATGACAATTACACAACTATATTATGTTTTAGCTGTTGCTGAAAATCAAAATTTCACTAAAGCTGCCGAAAAATGTTTTGTTACACAACCAACATTAAGTATGCAAATTCAAAAATTAGAAGACGAATTAAGCATTCTTATTTTTGACAGAAGTAAGAAACCTATAGAATTGACTGATGTTGGTAAAAAAATTGTAACTCAGGCAAGAAACATTGTAAATGAATCCTATAGAATACAAGACATTGTAGATCAGCAAAAAGGATTTATTGGAGGTGAATTTAAACTAGGCATTATACCTACAATTATGCCTACGTTGCTTCCTATGTTTTTAAAGGCTTTTATAAAGAAACATCCTAAGGTGAAACTTAAAATTGAAGAGTTAACAACCGAAGAAATAATTACCAGAATTAAAGATGGGCATTTAGATGCTGCTATAGCTGCAACACCTTTAGAGGATGAAAACATTAAAGAACGTGTGCTTTTCTTTGAACCTTTTGTTAGTTATATTCCTAAAGGACATAGACTTCACACCAACCAAAAAATTGATGTATCAGACTTAGATATTAGCGATATGCTTCTTCTTGAAGATGGACACTGTTTTAGAGATGGTGTTATAAACTTATGTAAGGCATTCAAAAATCATGAAGACGACAAATTTCAACTTGAAAGTGGTAGTATTGAAACACTTATAAAACTTTCAAATGAAGGTTTGGGTATGACGCTGCTTCCTTATTTACATACATTAGATATAAACGATAAAGAAAAAGAGAACTTACATTATTTTAATGAACCTTCTCCCGCAAGAGAAGTTAGTATTCTTTATCATAAAAGTGAATTAAAAATGCAAATTGTAGAAGCGTTACAAGATGTTATTGCAGGTATTGTAAGAGGTGCCATTGCATTTCAGAATGTAAAAATTATTAGTCCGCTTCCCAAAAAATAGATTAAAAATAAAAAGCGACCTATTGGTCGCTTTTTTTATGGTTTCAAATAAATTAAACATTGGTTTAATTCTGGGTTTTGCAGTACTATAGATTGAATAAAAATTTTAAGCTCTTCAACCTCATAAGGTAGTAAACGTTCTACTGCCTTTTGTACTTCTTTGCAAAACAACGTAGCATCAAAACTAACTTTATTAAGTATAGTTTTAGTATACTCTAGCATTGCTCTTGCCATATTATTAAATAGATTTTGGTTAAAATTAAAAGTAGATGTTTTTTATAGGCCTTATTTTTTATTAACATCTAAATTTAGTGAAAAATTAGATTAATTCTAGATTTTAAATAAACTTTAACAGTTAAAATCGATTATCGCCATCTAACAAATCGCCTAAACCGCCTAAAACACTACCCTCTCCTTTACTGCTTCCGCCGCTTCTTGGTGCAGAAGCTAATACTCTACCAGCTAATCTGCTAAATGGTAACGATTGTATATAAACAGTACCAGGCCCTTGAAGTTTGGCGAAAAATAAACCTTCACCTCCAAATACGGTGTTTTTTATACCTCCTATAAATTCAATATCATAATCTACGGTTTGGTCGAAACCAACAATACAACCCGTATCAACTCTTAAGGTTTCTCCTGCCTGTAATTCTTTTTTTGCCATGGTGCCACCTGCATGAACAAATGCCATACCATCACCTTCCAGTTTTTGCATAATAAAGCCTTCGCCTCCAAAAAGTCCGCGTCCTAGTTTTTTAGAAAACTCGATACCAACACTTACTCCTTTTGCTGCACAAAGAAAAGCATCTTTTTGGCAGATAAACTTCCCTCCAAATTGCGCTAAATCGATAGGAATTATTTTTCCAGGATATGGAGATGCGAATGATACATTTCGTTTACCTACTAAATCATTATAAAAAGCGGTCATAAATAGACTCTCTCCTGTTAGAATTCGTTTTCCTGCTCCTAATATCTTTCCTAAAAAACCAGAATCTTTTTGAGAACCATCTCCAAAAATGGTTTCCATTTTAATGCCATCGTCCATCATCATAAAACTTCCTGCCTCGGCTACAACGCCTTCTTGCGGATCTAGTTCTATTTCTACATACTGCATTTCTTCGCCGTAAATTCTATAATCTATTTCGTGTGCTATCATTTTCTAATGTTTTTCTTGTGCTGAATTTATTTCAGCATCTTGATTCGTTTATTAGTTGACTTACTTCTAGTTTTGTTACAAATTTTTAAAAACTTTAATGAATTAATAAAATGATTTTCGCGCAAAGGCGCTAAGACTCAAAGCATAAATGTATCTCATTTTTCTGATCACTGAATACTGGTTACTGGCTACTGGTTACTGACTACTTATATCCTTTACATTATTACTCAGAGTTTTGCAGAGTTTACGCAGAGATGCACGGAGACATCATTATTTTTAATTTACACTCTGTGAATCTCTGTGAATTCTCAGTGTAACTTTGTGTTATTCATCCTTTATAATAATTAATACTTATTGCTTACTGAATACTGCCTACTGGTTACTTCTAAGCTTAACACTCCACTCGAAACTAAAAGTTGAAACAACAACACCTTCTTCATTAACGCCTACAGATTCCATCCAGATGGTTTGTCCCTCGCCTGTTTCAATTGTTTTTTTTAATGCATCATTTATTAAGTTTCCATCTTTGCAGGTAAATGTTATTCTTCCGGTTGCCTTTTTTGTGAATACCGATTTATTTGAAGTGACTAACATAGAAATTGGTTTCCCAGATTCTTGAATTTTAGCTATCATTAAAGCGCCTGTTGTAAGTTCGGCAGCCATACCTTGTACTGCCCAAAACATAGATTTGAATGGATTTTGATTTATCCATCTGTGCTTAACAGTTACTACACAAGTCTCATTATCTATAGATTTTACTCGAACACCTGTAAAATATGCTGCAGGTAACTTAATGATATTGAATGTATTGATTTTACTGGGTGTCATCTTCATGTTAGATATATTTTTATAAAAATATTGAAAATAGTTCAGACTAAATAATGTTAAAATTTTGTTAATTTTTAGTACTATGCGAAACAAAGTACCTGTTTTTAGACATATATTTGCATAGGATATTATTATATACTTTTAAAATCATGAAGAAAACCACCTTTATATTTACACTATTTGCTTTTATAATAGTTATAAATTGTTCTAAAGCAAGAGAAAATATTTCTTACATGTATAACTTAAAAGAAGCGATATCTGATAATTATGATACAGACGATATAAAAATTAATATTACTAATAAAAACGAGATTGAAGAATTAAATATATCAATAAGCGACTCAAAATTTAATAGCTACTCATCTAAAAAGAAACAGATAATAGCTAATGAAATAGGAAAGATAGCATCAAAACTTAGAGAAAATAAAATAATAACTGGAAAACTCATATTTATAGACGAATCTAATTATGGCATAGTAAAAACTAGTAAAACAGATTCTTATAAAATTAATTGTAAAAAGAGACTAATCATCAATTAAAAATCATGTTAGATAATCATCAAAAAAACATCGCCACATTTATTCATTTATCGACCTTTAGTAGGTTTATTATTCCGTTTGGAAATTTTATTGGCCCTATAATTTTGTGGACTGCTAATAAAGAAAAATCGGAATTTATAGATAACCATGGTAAACAAGCCATCAATTTTCAAATGAGTGTTTTATTGTACGCTATTATTATAGGAACACTTACTATTCCGTTTTTTATTTTTAAAATATTTAGTGGTTTGGATTTTATAGATTTTAATGGCTTTCATGATTTTCATATTAATGTTGGCAAACCGTCGCCATTACTTTATATAGGTGGTGGTTTAGGAGTTTTAGCTGTTATAGGCTTTATTTTAGAACTTGTTTTTATTGTATTAGCAAGTTTAAAAGCTAGAGATGGTGAGTATTATAAGTATCCGTTTACCATTAACTTTTTAAAGTAAGCTATGACTTTTAAAGAAAACATAAATAGCAAATGGGAGCGCGTTAGGGATTGCAGAGAAAAGCCCACAGCGAGGTACGAGCGAGGACTTGTAACGTAAAGCCCGACCCGATAGGGTAACGCTAAAAAAAGCATAAAATAAAAATTTCATCAATAATTAAATCAATCAAAAAATGAACAGTTTCACAATATTAAATCGCTTACGAACATGAAGATAGAAAACACAAAAGCGCAAATGCGAAAAGGGGTTTTAGAATTCTGCATACTCTCGGTCTTAAAAGACGATGATGCTTACGTTGCAGAAATTTTAAACACCTTAAAAGATGCCAAGTTACTTGTGGTAGAAGGTACTATTTACCCGCTACTTACAAGACTTAAAAACGCAGGACTTCTTAATTATAGATGGGAAGAATCGACCTCTGGACCACCAAGAAAATATTACGGTTTAACCGAAACGGGAAAACTATTTTTAGCAGAATTAAACACCACTTGGAGCGAATTACACAACGCAGTAACCATAGTAACAAGCCAAAAAACAACAAAGAAATGAATAAAACAGTCAACATAAATTTAGCAGGTATATTTTTTCATATAGATGAAGATGCGTACTTAAAACTACAACGCTATCTTGAGGCTATAAAACGTTCATTTACAGACTCTCAAGGGAGATCTGAAATTATAGCCGATATTGAAGCGCGTATTTCTGAACTTTTTAATGAGCGTGTAAAAAACGACAAACAAGTTATTGGAATTAAAGAGGTAGACGAAGTAATTTCTATTATGGGGCAACCAGAAGATTATTTGGTTGATGATGAGATTTTTGAAGATGAGCCACAGGCTACTTACAAAAGAAAAACATCGACGTCACCTTCTAGAAAGTTATATAGAGATACCGACAACTCTTATATTGGTGGTGTATCGGCTGGTTTAGCACATTACTTTGGTATTGACACAATTTGGATTCGTTTAGCATGGATACTTTTAATTTTTGGTGCTGGTACTGGTGTTTTACTTTATATTTTACTTTGGATTTTAGTTCCTGAAGCTAAAACAACTGCCGAAAAAATAATGATGACGGGAGATCCTGTTAACATTAGTAACATTGAAAAAAAAATTAAAGACGGATTTGAAACCGTTACTGAAACGGTAAGCGATGTTGCAAAAAATGTTACTGATTCTGTATCGGGAGCTGCAAAAAACGTTTCAGATTCGGCTAAGAATATTGATTTTACCAAGCAAGGAAATAACATAAAATCGTCTTCAAAAACATTTTTTGATACCATTGCAGATATTATTATGTTTTTCTTTAAAATGTTTGCAAAGTTTATTGGTGTATTACTTATTTTTATTGGTGCTGTTACTTTAATTGCTTTAATAATTAGCTTGTTTTCTTTAGGCGCTGTAAATGTTATACATATACCTGGAACAGATTTAGTTGATATATTTAATGCTAGCGGCACCCCTGTTTGGTTAGCGTCATTATTGCTCTTTTTTGCGGTAGGAATTCCGTTCTTTTTCTTGTTTTATTTGGGGTTGAAAATCCTTATTAACAACCTGAAGTCTATTGGAAATATTGCAAAATTTACATTATTAGGTCTGTGGCTTATGTCTATTATAGGGTTAATTGTTATAGGTATTAGAGAAGCTAGCGAGCATGCTTTTAACGAAATATATACAGAAAAAAGTGTATTACCTACCAATGTTAATGATACATTAAGGGTTAAAATGGTAAACCCTGAAAATTTAAATTTCCGTAGATACCACAATAGTTTTAAACTTGCGACTGATGAAAATGGTAATAAAACACTTTACACCGGAAATGTTGAGGTTTTTCTGAAATCGACTACAGATTCTATAGCAACTATAATGATTGAGAGAAAAGCTGATGGCAGCAATTATGAAAAAGCTATACAGCGTGCCAAAGCCATTGATTACAACTTTGAGTTAAAGAATAATGTGCTATACTTAAGTAACTTTTTAACAACAAATCCTGAAAATAAATTTAGTGATCAAGAAGTTGATATTACCTTAATATTACCAGAAAACTCCTTTGTAAATTTCGATAATAACACCGAACATAGTATTTTTTACAGAACGTATTCAGAGAATATAATGTCAAGACAACATGTAAATCATAATCTAAAAATTCTTGATAACACCATTGAATGCTTAGACTGCCCAGTTGAAAAAGAGGAAGATTTTGTAATTGAAGTAAATACACCTGAAGTAAAAATTAATGAAAATGGTATAGAAATTAATACAGACGAGAATATTTTAAAAATAAATGAAGATGGTGTTAAAGCCTCTACCGAAGAAGTTGAAGTAAATATAGGTTCTAACGGCATAAAAATAAAATCAGAGAAATTAACAACTCATCACTAAAAAACAACAATTCAGATATTTAAGTTATTAATCAAAACTTATTTAAAAGATATTTGAACCAACAAAAACCATCAATCAAAAAACGAACAATCATGACAACACTAATCAAAATTATAGTAGCTACTATATTAAGTTTAACCCTTTTTTCTTGTAATTTCGATATTCATATGAACTCTGGAGTTCGAGGAAATGGTAATGTACAAACTGAAGAACGTGCTATAGATGGTGCTTTTTCTACCATAAAAGCAACTGAAGGTTTAGATGTTTACTTAACTCAAAGTAATAATGAAAGCATCTTAGTTGAAGCCGATGAAAATTTACACGAGCTTATTATTACTGAGGTTAAAGATGGTGTTTTAAAAATTCACACTAAAGAAAATATTGGTAGAGCCACTGCAAAAAAAATCATTGTAAACTTTAAAGATATTTCTAGTATTATTTCTACCAGTGGTAGCGATGTGTATTCAACAAACACCATAGAAGTAGAAGAACTAGAACTTAAAACTACCAGCGGAAGTGATATGACTTTAGAGGTAAACACCGCGGTTTTAAACTGTAAATCTACCAGTGGAAGTGATTTAAGATTATCTGGGAAAACAGAAAGATTAATTGCTGAAGCTACCAGTGGTAGCGATATTAAAGCAGAAAACTTAGTTGCCAAATCTAGCCAAGTAAAAGCAACTAGTGGTGCCGATATTACAGTAAATACCTTAAAAGAATTAATAGCCAAAGCTACTAGCGGAGGTGATATAAAATATTACGGAAACCCTGAAAAAGTTGATAAAAACAACAGTACTTCTGGCAGTATTAAAAAGAAATAAAACCAACCTTACAATCAACCAATTTGATAAACCATTCTAAACGAAATTTTAAGTTTAGGATGGTTTTTATTTATATTTGAACATACGCCAAAAATAAATAATGTCTTATGAGTGACATTTTATACTAAAACAGTGTCTAAAAAGCGTATAATCAATCTATAAAACATGAAAAATAAACAGTTCCTAGCATTAATATTTTCTATAAGTTTTGTTTTTTTTAATTATGCACAAAAAATTGAAAAGGTAAAAGGCAATAGAAATCTAACTATAGAGCAATCTTACATTAATTCTTTTCACACTATAATTGTTGATGAAGATTTTGAAATTGATCTGATTTATAATAACGAACCTTCTGTTGAAATTGAAGCTGATGAAAACCTTCATGAATTTATAGTCTTTGAAGTTAGAGATAGTATTCTTTCTTTTAACAAAACAAGACGAATTACTTCAAAAAAGAAACTGCATATTAAAGTGTTTTATGATGATTATCTGTCAACTATTGAAACCCGTGAAGATGCTGAAATTTACAGCATATCAACTATAAATTTAGCAAACGTAAACTTAATAACATCAGGAAGTTCTAAAGCCGAATTAACCATTAAAACTCTTAATTTTAATTTTGAAGGCTTAGATAAATCTAAAACTAGACTTAATTTAACTGCCGATAGTACGAAAGTTGTTTTAAATAGTAATAGTAAATTAGAAGCCTTAATTAATTCTCCTATTGTAAAAACCGATTTATACCAAAGAGCACAGGCTACAATTGAAGGTGATTGTGATGATTTATTACTAAGAACAGATAATACTTCTAAGTTTACTGGTAAGAACTTCACAACAAAAACTTGTAATCTTATTTGCGAAATGGATAGTGACGCTATTTTAGAAATTACAGATGCAATTACGTTAGAAGCTTCAGGGTCTAGTGCTGTTTACTTATATAACAATCCGAAAATTATTGTAAATAGATTAACCGAAAATTCTAAAATTCAGAAAAAAGAAAAATAAAAAAAGTCGCATTTAAAATGCGACTTTTTTTATATCCAATAATATTGATTAGTTATACCAAGCTTTTAGAAATTCCGTATTCTAAACCTCTTAACTCTGCTAACCCACGTAATCTTCCAATACCAGAATAGCCTGGGTTGGTTTTTTTATGTAAATCATCTAACATTTGATGACCATGATCTGGACGCATAGGAATGGCAGTATCTTTTCTTCCTGCTTCTACTCGTCTTTTTTGCTCTACTAAAACTTCTTTAACAATGCTGTACATATCTACATCTCCTTCTAAATGATTGGCTTCATAGAAATTACCTGCTTCGTCACGTTGTGTACTTCTTAAATGTAAAAAATGAACACGATCTGCAAAATGTTTAAAAATTTGTACCAAATCATTATCAGCTCTCACACCTAAAGACCCTGTACAAAATGTAATTCCGTTAGAAATAGATGGTACTTTTTCAAATAAATAAGCATAATCTGCTTCTGTACTTACCACTCTTGGTAAGCCTAAAATAGGATATGGTGGATCATCAGGGTGAATACACATTAACACCTCATTATCTGCCGCAATAGGAATTATTTCTTGTAAAAAGGACACTAAATTGTCTCTTAACACATCTGCTGTAATATCTTTATAAGTATCTAAAATAGTTTGAAACTGTTCTAAGGTATACCCTTCTTCAGCACCTGGTAATCCAGCAATTATATTCTTTACTAGTATCGTTTTTTCTTCTTCGCTAATAGCATCAATATATGCCTTAGCTTGCTTTTGTTGTGCTTCAGAATAACTATTTTCAGCACCCGGTCGTTTTAATAAAAACAACTCGAAAGCAGCAAAAGCAATCACATCAAATCGTAAAGCTTTTGAACCATCTTCAACTTTAAAACCTAAATCGGTACGCGTCCAATCAAGTACAGGCATAAAATTATAGCAAACTATGTTGATGCCACAACTCGCTAAGTTTAGGATGCTCAATTTATAGTTTTCAATATAGGTTTCAAAATTTCCTGAACGTGTTTTTATATTTTCATGTACCGGAATACTTTCAACAACACTCCAAGTAAGTCCTGCTGCTTCAATAACCGCTTTACGCTTATTAATTTCTTCAATCGTCCAAACCTCTCCGTTTGAAATATGATGTAATGCCGAAACAATACCTGTTGCTCCTGCTTGTTTTATATCTAATAATGATACGGGATCATTTGGTCCGTACCAACGCCATGTTTGTTCCATTTTCATGTTTTTTTGATTCTAGTTTTTTATTAAACCCCACTAAATGCACTAAATCCGCCATCAATAGGAATAACAACACCTGTTACAAATGATGATCCTTCACCACATAACCATAAAGTAGTTCCTACTAAGTCTTCTGGTTCACCAAATTTACCCATAGGGGTTTGTTCTATTATGGTATTGCCTCTAGGTGTTAACTCTCCTGTTTCAGTTGTTAAAAGGGTTCTATTTTGATCTGTTAAGAAAAAACCTGGTGCTAGAGCATTTACACGAATTCCTACTTTTGAAAAATGTACCGCTAACCATTGTGTAAAATTAGACACTGCTGCCTTAGCGCCACTATACGCAGGTATTTTTGTTAAAGGCGTAAACGCATTCATTGATGAAATATTTAAAATACTACATCCTTGTCTACCAACCATATCCTTTGCAAAAACCTGTGTTGGAAGCAAGGTTCCTATAAAATTTAAATCAAATACAAACTTGATTCCATTAGGATCTAAATCGAAAAACGTTTTGAATCCATCTGTATCATTTGTAAGATCGTCTTCTAACAAATGTGGATTTGAAGTCGTTCCTAAAGGATGATTCCCTCCTGCCCCATTTATTAATATATCGCAAGCTCCTAATGCATCGTTAACCACTTTTTTTGCAGCTATCAGAGATTCTTTTTCTAATACATTCGCTTCTACTCCTATGGCTACTCCTCCACTAGCAGTGATTTCATTAGCTACAGTATCGGCAGCTTCTTTTCGTAAATCTAAAACTGCTATTTTATGGCCTTCCTTGGCTAGTGCTTTGGCTAAAGTGCTACATAAAACACCTCCAGCTCCTGTTAAAACAATTACTTTACTCATTATTATTACTTATTTATTAGTTGAAAACTTAATATACATGTGTATATATAACAAATATAATTAAAAAATAGTGTGCGCACACGAAGATTTAAATATTATAACTAACTTGCCTAAAATTTAATTACAAAAAGAAAGGTTTTATTTTCTAATAATTTTATGATTACAATAAAAGACATCGCTAAAGAAGCAAATGTATCAGAAGGTACTGTAGACAGAGTTTTACATAATCGTGGTGGTGTTTCAAAAAAAACAGAAGCTAAAATTAGAGAGATCATAGAAAAAAGAAACTTTAGTGTAAACCCTGTAGCTAGTGCGCTTGCATTAAAAAACAAATATAAAATTGCTGCATTAATTCCTGATTATAATGACACCGATTTATTTTGGAAATCGCCGTATTTAGGTATATTAAAAGCAAGTGAAGATGTTAAAAACATAGGTACTCAAGTCAATTGTTTTACATTTAATCAATACGATGCAAATTCTTATTTAAAAACCTATAAAACTTTAATAAAAACTAGTCCCTCTGCTGTTTTAATAGTGCCGATTTTTATAGAAGAAACAAAACTAATTGTAAATGAATTAGAAAAACTTAGAATCCCATATATGTTTTTAAACATTGATATAAAAGGATTTAAGAATGAAGCTTTTATTGGTCAAGATTCTTATACAGCGGGTTATATTGCTGGAAAATTAATGCATTTAAGTTTACCAGAACAGTCTAATTTTTTAATTATTCAATCCAGATATAAAACAACTAAAAACAATGCTATTTCTAAAAGAATTGAAGGTTTCAATGATTATTTTTCTAAAAACAATATAAAAGAAGAAACATCCATATTAACCATAGACAACATAAACAACACTATTGAAACCAAAGAAAAAATACATTCATTTTTAAAACAAAATGAAGCTATAAAAGGCATTTTTATTCCCTCAAGTAGAATTCATGCTTTTGTTGATTATATAGAAAAAGAAGCTTTAAAAAACCTTAAACTCATTGGGTTTGACAATACACCACAAAATATTGCTTGTTTAAAAGATGATACAGTTTCTTTTTTAATATCTCAAAAGCCTTTCGATCAAGGTTATGAATCTATTCGGCTTATGGTTAATTATTTAAATAAAAAGACCATCACTAATAATAAAATATACCTTCCTATTGACATTCTCACAAAAGAAAATGTTGTTTATAATGAAAGAAGTGAATTTATGTTTGAAAATGAAAACATAAATAATATTGGTTAATTTAATGTGTACTTCGCTTCTTTAGTAAGTGTTTCCCATGTATCTGTTCTAAAAGGTGACGCTGGAAATTGTTCTTTATTGAATAAATTACAATCGCCTGCATCATCTGCCCAACCATAACGAATCGTTACTGGGTTTGATACATTTTCATTATAAATAATAACCTTGTTATCTTTTATGTAAGCCTTTGCAAAATGAAAAACTTTATCTGCTTCAGCAATTTCAAAACCTTTTATGTAACCATATTTATCAGGAGTCATTAATCCGCTACCTATATTATCAAAAGTTATAATAATTTCATTTTCTTTTACTTCCATAGACTTAAAAGTGGGACCACTAAAAACGACATCCTTATCATAAACATTATTTAAAGCAATAGCAGCAAGTCGTTTTCCAACATCCTGTTTATTTATTGGATGAATATCCTTGGCATTACCAATATCTGTCGTTACACACATCCCTGTGTTAGAAACCGTTTGTAAAGTATAAGATTGTGCTTCTCTAAGTTCTGCCCATTTACTGCCTTTATTACTATTATCTCCTCCAAATTCATCATAACTAGATAATTGTACAAAATAAAAAGGAAAATCGCCTTGACTCCATTTTGTTCTCCAATCTTCAATCATTAAAGGAAATGCTTTTTTGTATTGCTCTGCTCTATTAACATTCGCCTCGCCTTGATACCATAATACACCTTCAAAAGCATAAGGGATTAATGGATATATCATTGCATTATAAAGTAATGATGGGTAACTGTTTGGAGACACTTGACTTCTTATATCTACGACTTTAAATTTCCATTGACCAACTAAAGAAATTACATCATTCTGCGTTGATAGTTTTAGATCTGAAGCGTCTCCCCAAATACCGCCTCCTCCTGCATAATCAAAAATTCTAATAGCAATAACGTTTTTTCCTTCCTTTAAAACATTTTCAGGAATATTATAAGCTCTTTTTTCGTCATATCTTCTGGTAGTTCCAACAAAAGTACCATTTACGTACGTTGAATCTTGGTCGTCAATTTTTGCTAATTCCAGATACCCTTCTTTATTGGCGTCTTCTTTAGAAATGGTAATGGTTTTACGCATCCAAACCGTACCATCTAAATTGGTTAATTGTTGACTTTCCCAATATTCTGGCGCGTGCATTTCTGGCCAATTAGCATCCCTATAATCAACATTTTTATAAGACGATTCATTTTCAAATGACACTTTCGATCCTTGAATTTCTTCAACTTTATTAGTAATCAATTGCATTTGTTCTTCTAAAAGCAAATCAATATCAATATTTGGCATTTTAGCAATCATGTCTTTAAATTCATCACTTCCTTCAAAAGCTTCTCTACTAGTCCATGTTTCAACATTAGTGCCACCCCAAGACGAATGAATAATACCAACAGGAATCTTAAGTTGCTTATGTATCTTTTTTGCGAAATAATATCCCACAGCCGTGAAATCACCCACAGTCGTTTTATCGCAAATTTTCCAGTTTCCAGATTTCAACTTTAATTGCGGCTTAGAAGCCATATCTTTTTCAACTAAAAAATGGCGAATCATAGGATAATTAGCATCCTTTAATTCTTCTTTAAAGTTCATAGCGCGTTTAACAGGAAACTCCATATTAGACTGTCCGCTACAAATCCAAACCTCTCCAACTAAAACATTATTTAAGACTATGGTGTTTTTGCCTTTAACAGATAAAATGTAAGGCCCTCCAGCTGTTTCGGGCTTTAAATTCACTTTCCATTTACCTGATTTATTAGCCTTTGTTTTTACAATTTGATTATTAAAATGAATGACTATTTTCTCGTTAGCACTTGCCCATCCCCAAACTGAAATAGGTTTATTACGTTGTAAGACCATACCATCGGAAAACAATAATGGTAATTCTACATTAGCATAAGAGCAAAGTGTAGAAACAAAAAGTAAGAAAGAAAAAAACAATTTCATAGGTGTCTATTTTTACGATTCTATTTCAATTTTAATAACAAAGGCTTTATCATCAATTTCTTGATTAGGCGTTTTTAAATGTAAGCCTTTATCATCAATTGAAAAAGGAACGTCATTTTTATATCCCAAAATAGAAACGGTTTCAATTTCCGGAATTTGATTTCTTATAACAGCTTTTGTAAATGTCGATAAAGTTAAAGGTTTATTATTTCCAGGCCAACCTAAAACAATAGCATAAATAGTATTTCCTTTTCTGGTATAACGAATATCTTGGGGCGTATAAGTAATCTTATCTAAAAACATACCCGACTTTTCTTGTTTGGTAGGACCTTCTCCAAAAACTTTCCATGGTCGAGAACCATAAATAGCTTCTCCATTAATTTTTAACCAATCTCCTATTTCTAATAAAATGTCTTGTTGATTTTGAGGAATCATGCCATTTGCCTTAGGAGATACATTAAGCATTAAAGCCCCATTTTTACTTACCACATCGGCTAAAACATGAATAATTTCATTCGTTTTTTTCAAGTCTAAAGTATTCGTATAACTCCAACTCCCTACAGATACGGTTTCGTCGGTTAACCAAAAATCTTTAGTGATTTTATTCATACGGCCTTTTTCAAAATCTTCAAGACTTACCGTTTTTGGAAATTCGCCTTCTTTATGCGTAAAAACAACTTGCTTATTCTCGTCTACAGCATTGTTGAAATAATAGGCTGCAAATTCTTGTTTAATAGACTCAGGAATTTTTTGAGTTTGACTATCGAAATAAATCAAATCTGGACTGTAATTATTTATCACTTCTTTTAACTGACCAATCCAGTCACTATTAAATTTTTCTTTTGAAATATTGCCATACATTTTCGCTAAAAGCAGATCTTCAGAAGATGTTGGTAATTTAGGGTTATATGGAAAATACGATGTATCATTCAACCATTTTTCTGGTTGTTCTTTAAATATTTGAAAGTTTCTAGCCATGTGAAAAGACGCCACTAACTTCATGTTTTTTTTCTTAATAGCTTCACTTAGTTCGCCATAGACATCTCGTTTTGGCCCCATATCAAGGGCATTCCATGGGTTAATTTTACTTGCCCAGTTAGACCATCCATCGTGGTGTTCGGCTACCAAACCTGCAAATTTAGCACCCGATTTCTCAAAAAGATCTGCCCAAGCATTGGCATCAAATTTTTCTGCTTTAAACATAGGCACATAATCATGATATCCAAATTTTGAATGTTCACCATAGGTTTCTACATGGTGTTTAAATTCATCTGAGCCTTCTATATGCATATTTCTTGCATACCAATCGTTAGCAAATGCTGGAACCGACATCACGCCCCAGTGTGCATAAATTCCAAATTTGGCATCTTTAAACCATTCGGCAGCTTCGTCGTATTTTGCTAAAGATTCCCAGTTGGCCTCATATTTAGGTTTTACGGGTTCTTGTTGTTTCTTTTTGTTTTTTGCACAGCTAAGAACACTAAGTGCTATGTATAAAATATAAACCGATTTTCTCATATTCGTAATTATTCTGTCCAAACCGTTACACCACCAGACTCCACTATTTTTGTTCCAATTAATATGTTTGCTTTGTTTGGTAATTCTAACGGATAAGCTTTTGATGAATAATTTACTGCTACCCAAAAGCCATCTCGCCATTGCACATAAACACCTTCTGGATAATTTTCAGTAGAAATATTAGCGTTATTATATACGCTTCTTAATACATCTTTTTCAAGTTGTGCATCATCTGTATCTACTCCAATATAGGTTACAGTGCCTTCACCTATTTTATTGGTTACCACGGCCGATTTTCCTGCATAGAATTGATTCGTATAAGTTGCTAATACATTTTCTGGTTTGTTAGCATTTACTAAATCTGCCCAATTATTCCAGTAATATTCGGTATTGTCATCAGAAATAGTGCCTTTCATATTTGGTAATAAATGATCGAAATAATCAATTTTAGCATCAATGAGTGGATATATTTTTTCTCCGTAAGCCGATTGAAATAAATGTCCGTTTTTATCTTTAACACCTGTTCTAACCGTTAAAACAAGATTTCCACCTTGCTTCACATAATCAGTCCATTTTGTAATAGTAGCATCATCAACCAACTCAAAAGCTGGAATAATAACCACCTTGTAATCATTTAAATTATCATCGTCATAAATAATATCTGAAGGCGCTCCAAACGATTTACTTATTTCTAAATATTTCTGAAAAAATGATAAGGTATTCCATTGGCTTGTTTGTCCTTGCCTACTCATACTCCATAGGTTATCGTAATTCCAAAGTAAAGCTGTTTTTCGTTTTTTTAATTCTGAAGGCATTTTAGATTTGGGATTATAGGCATCTCTTAAAATTTTCATTTCTTGAATAGCTTGCTTATAATCTTTTCCGCCTTGCGATAAGGATACTCCGTCTAAAGTTGTAATACCACTATGGTATTGTTCTGCACTGTAATTTATTTGACGATACCTATACGAACATGCAAACGATAAATCGCCTCCAAAACAATGGTAAAGCCACATGCGTAATGCTCCTGGTTGTAATAACGGATTTATGTTTCCCCAATTCACAAAACCAGGTTGTAATTCCATAACGCCAGACACTTCATTTTCTGGTTTAAAGAAACTCAATGCAAACGAAATTTCTTTAGAATCTCCTAGTCTGAATCCGTTTTCACCAATATTAGCTTGCCCTTTGTTTGGGTAACTTGTAAAAGCGTTAAAATCTAGTTTATTGGTACGCCTTGGGTCTGCTCCATAAGTTGTTGCTGTATAATTAGTAGTGATGTATTGGTTTTCAGATATTAACGGACGTAATATATCGGCTTGAAAATCTAAAAAATTGGCTTGCATATCTGCCGAATAGCGTTTAAAATCTAATAAAGCATGCGGGTTTGCTCCCCACCACCCTACATGATTGGCATTGTGGATTTTTATTTGATTAAAATCGACATAGGTTTGATTCCAAAAAGCTGCTCCCCAAGCATGATTTAAAGCATCAATGGTTTTGTATTTATCTTCTAACCATATTTTAAAAGCTTCTTGCGACGATGGACTATAATCTCCTTTAGCTTCAGGTTCGTTATCTAATTGCCAACCAATAACAACTGAATTATTTCCATAGCGTTCACCTAGTTTTGTGATTATTTTTTTTGAAAAATCTCTCCAAACAGGATTGCTTAACGATTGCTGCGCTCTTGTACCATGTTCTGCTCTTAAATAATTAGAACCCATGGCGTAAATTTCAGGATATTTAATACCCATCCAAACGGGAGAAATGGCTGTTGGTGTTCCTAAAATGACTTTTAAATTGTATTTAGTAGCAAGATTTATAACCTCATCTAACCATTCAAAATCGTAAACACCTTCTTGTGGTTCCATGTTTATCCAAGCAAATTCTGCTAGGTGGATAAATTCAAAACCTAATTCTGATATATTTTTAATATCACGTTCCCAATCACTTTTATCCCAATGTTCTGGATAATAGTATATGCCCATAGACATTAAATCTTCTTTTGGGAAGAATCTTGATGCCTTTTGCGCATTAATATTTAATGTTATAATGAAGAATAAAAATAAATTAAAAAGTATATTTTTCATCGTCTATAATAATTTCTTTTTTAATAATCTTATATGCTAAAACAATAGTAATTTTAAAACAAAAAGATTCTTGTTTAATACTCCAAACAAGAATCTTTTAAAACTAACTCAAACTAATTAATACTATGTTTTAATTCAATCCTTCTAAAAGAGCATCTAATGCTTGTTGATCATATACGGAATTGTTACTTCTATCAAAAATACCAAATCCTTTATCTCCTATACTTCCTTCATCCCAATAAAAAGGTAATAAGCCATTTGCTTTTGCCTGTTTTACGACATATTTTAAATAATAAGCTCTTGAATTTAAATGCAATGTTAAATCATCACCTGTTAAAGTCATTCTTCTAATAGCACCAAATTCGCCTAATATTACAGGGATACCTTTATCAACAAATTGTGCCTTCATTAAAGCAAAATTAGTATCTACCGAACTTTCTTCTCCCCAAGTTGCATTACGTTCTGTATCTGTAGTAGAGTGGTAATCTGCTCCCCAGTAATAAGACATCTTTCCCCAAGAAGCATCTTCGGTAAGTCCTGCAAATTGCCATGGTGTGTAATAATGAATCTCAGCCATCAAACGATCTGTTGCTGTATCTGTTGGTAATGTATTCATTAAATTATTTGTTAATTCTATATCTGTTTTAGGACCTTGAACGACTAACGTTCTATAGGCATTTTTACCTCCTGTTGCTCTAACAGCATCTATAAATGTTTGATGAAAATAATTTAAAACACTCATTGCTGCTGTATCTTCTGCCTCTGGTTCATTAGCACTAGCAAATAATAAATGTTCGTCAAAGTCTCTAAGATGCGTCGCTATTTGTTGCCAAAATGCTTTTTGCTTCGCATTAATAGTTACTTTATTAACTTCTGTAATGTTATTTTCTAACCAGCCACCATCCCAGTGGATGTTTAATATTGCATGCATATCATTGTCAATACAATACTGAACAACGTCTTTAACTCTATCAAGCCAATCTGCTTTTATTTCAGCTGTAGCTTCATTAGCAAGATATTGATTCCAAGAACAAGGAATTCTAACCGCATTAAATCCGTTTGCTTTAACAGCATCTATTAAGGCTTTAGTAGCTTTAGGGTTTCCCCAAGCTGTTTCTCCTCCTGAGGCTTCTAAAGTATTTCCTAAATTCCATCCAAGATTGATTTTTGCTGCAATTTCTGCAGCACTACTACTCATACCTGTTGCATCTGCCGCAATAGGATTTGTATTATAATCTGGATAAATGTTACTAGTTGAAGGTGTTCCTGCTTGAGTAACTATTATTTTTACATCTGAAATATTATTAGCCTTTATAGTAACTGTAGCAGTACGTTCCGTAACTTCCGTATTTTCTGTAACTGTTATACCAACAGTAGTCGTTCCTTTTGTTCCAGATGCCTTGTTTAATGAAATCCAACTGGTTCCAGAAGTGTTAATTTCCCAAGTGTCTACATTAGTGGTAATTGTTAAATTGAAACTATTAGCTTCTTTTTCAAAATCGATACTACTTGTATTTGTTGTTAGAGTATAGACTACAGAATCTATTGGACCTTCTTCAGGTGTATTATCTGAGCTACAAGCAAAGAACATCGTTATTACTAAGCTAATAATACTATTTATTATTTTACAATTCAATACTTTCATATAACTTAATTGTTATTTTATTTTTTTCTAGAAAACCTTTTACATTTAGTTTTCTAATGCTAACTAATCATTAACTAAATGAACTCCCATTAATGACAGCATTTGTAGTGCATAACGTTTTCCTAGCTTCCTGTATCCTTCTGAATCAAAGTGTGCATTATCTTTAGCTGTACAATCGCTTGATGAAATAACAGATGCCGTTGGTATAGTACCTGGAAGCCTGTTAATTATTGAATTCATACTTGAACAACAATTGTCCTCTGCAGATAAAACTTCTCCGGCAAGCAAGGGAATTGAATCTGCTTCAAGTGACAAATCAGTCAATATATCAGTATAAATCTTTTTTACATAGGATAGCCATTCTTCTTGCCCTGTGTTTGTTTCCCCTTGATGCAATAGAATTCCTTTTATCACACCATCTTGCTGTGCTAATTTTGCAAGCTCAATAAGATGATTATAAGGATTCCCTTCATAACCTGAAATTATATTTTTAAACCACTCTTCTTTTATTGTAGCGTCATAGTCTTTATAAATATCCTTATCGAACAACCTGATATCACACCCACCAATAGCAACATTAATAACTCCTACTTTTATGCTATCTGGAAGTTTTTCTACCATAGTTCTACCAAAATAGTCTGCAGGAGAAAGACCTGATGAGCATAAACATAAAGGTGGTTCTGCTGTTCTCCATTTGTTTATTGGTTTCCCTTCGCATTCAAGTGATTGTAAAACCTGAAAGCGGCTATCAACCGTTTTATCTTGTTCTTCAATTAATCCTTGCCCTTCCATATTTGACTGTCCAAAACATAGATATATATGGAAATTAGGGTTTTGTGCAAAAATATTTGCAGATAATAAAAGTACACCAAGTAGCATTAAAACTTTCTCTTTCATACTATTCAATAGTTATTTGAATTTCTTTTTTAATACTCCTTGAAGAGTTTCCTATTTTAATATTATAAGTACCAGATTCTACAAGCCATTCCTTTTTCACTTCATTATAGTAAGCTAGTTCTTTTACAGGCACTTGAATGCTTACATGTTCTGAAGTACCACTTTTTACAAATACTTTTTTGAAACCCTTTAATTCTTGAGCTGCTTTTTCAACATAAGACTTTGGATCTGAAATGTATAATTGAGCGACTTCTTTTCCATCAACATCGCCTGCATTTTTGATAGTAAATGTTACTTCTATAATTTCATTTTCAGTATAACTTCCTTTATCTGTTTTTAAATCTGAAAACTCAAAATTTGTATATGATAATCCGTATCCAAAAGGATATAAAGGTTCTACATTTTTAGTATCGAACCAACGGTATCCTACTAAAAGTCCTTCGGTGTAAGTCACCGATTCGACACCAGGAAAACTATGTGTAGCATGTGCTGGTGAATCTTCAAGTTTTTTAGGCATGGTCCAAGGTAATTTACCTGAAGGATTAACGGTTCCTAAAATCACATCGGCTAAAGCATTTCCACCTTCAGAACCATTAAACCAACTCCAAATTAAAGCAGAAGCTTGTTCTTTTACTTTTCCTAAATCGAAAGGCGCTCCTCCAATCATTACAACTATAGTATTCGGATTAACCTCTAATACTTTTTCTATAAGAGCTTCTTGTCCGAATGGTAAAAACAAATTAGCTCTATCTGAAGCTTCTGTTTCGTAATCTCTATTAGAGCCTGCAAAAATGATTGCTAAATCAGAGTTTTTGGCAGCATCTATAGCTTCATTTAATTTTGCTTCATCTAATTCATTTACAGTAATTGGACCATTATGCGAAACATCTTCTTTTTGATCATTATTGTTTTCACTATATCTTTCTAAATAACCTTCAGCATAATTAATAGTGATATCTTTTGGCAATCTGTTTTGAAGACCTTCTAAAGGTGTTACTTCTCGTTTTGTTTTAACACCTGCTCCAAATCCGCCTAAAGCATTTTTCTTTGTAGCATTATTTCCTATAACTGCAATAGACTTTACTCCCTCTAATTTTAAAGGCAAACTGTTTTTTTCGTTTTTTAACAATATTATAGATTCTGCTGCAACATTATAAGCATCTTTATAATGAGCTTCTGTTGCAATGCTTCCTTCTTCTCTATCTTTTCCATCAATGGCTTTAACTTGATATAATACAGTTAAAATTCGTTTTACGTGTTTATCTATTTCTTCTTTAGAAATCTCACCAGCCTTTGCTGCTGCAATTAATTTATCTGCTAAAAAATATTCATTAAAAGGTTTTGGAGTTCCCATTTCAATATCCAAACCATTCACTAAAGATTTTACTGTAGTATGCACCGCTGCCCAATCTGAAACCACAACACCTTTAAAACCCCACTCGTCTCTTAATATTTTATTTAGCATATAATCATTTTCACATAAATAATCGCCTCTAAATCTATTATACGCTCCCATTAAACTATAAGCATTAGCCTCTGTAACAGCGGCTTTATATGCAGGAAGATAAATTTCGCGTAGTGTACGTTCATCTACTAAAACATCTACAGAACCACGATTGGTTTCTTGGTTATTTACAGCAAAATGTTTTACACAAGTCATGACATCATTATCCTGTACACCAACAATAAAAGGAACCGATAATTTTTTATTTAAAAATGGATCTTCTGTAAAATACTCGTAGGTACGGCCTCCAAGAGGTGATCTAATAATATTAATTGCAGGTGAAAGCAACATATCTTTTCCACGCGCACGGGCTTCTTGCCCAACACTATTTCCAAAAATATAGGATAACTCTGGATCCCAAGTTGCAGCTACTGCTCCTGCTGCCGGATAATAGGTTGCAAAATCGTTATCCCAACCTGCTGAAGCCCAAGAATCTCTAGAGATTTCTTCTCTAATTCCTAGAGGGCCATCAACCATTTTTAATTCTGGTATTCCTAATCGCTCAACACCTCCCGTAGCAAACATACTTTTACCATGTAACATACCTATTTTTTCTTCTAAAGTCATTTGAGACACTAAAGAATCAATTTTTACTTCAAATTTTGAAGCATCAAATGCTTTTGGTATATATATTTTCTCTGAAGAATTTGTTGTTTCAGCTACTACTGAATCCTTTTTTGTTTCTTGCTTACAAGATTGTAAAGAAAAGAACAAACCTATTGTTGTTACTATTAATATATTTTTCTTCATTTTTTTAAATTATATTTTTTTAAATCGAATAGCTGTACCGCCTCCTGAAGGTAATTTTAAAACCATTTTATCTGATGCTAGTACTTCTTTAGTTGAAATAGCAATACTTGCTGGATTATTCTCTAAATCTGTTCCTTCTGCATCAGCATAAATTTGCGCTTCAAACTTACCATCTCCTAAAAATGATAAATCAATTTCTAAATCACGTGCTTCTTCGTTGGTCATACTTCCTAAATACCAATCGTCAGATTTTAAATCTTTACGAACCGTTGTAATATACTCGCCAATTTCAGCATTTAACACTTTTGTATCTTCCCAATCTGTTGGTATATCTGATAAAAATTGAAACTCTGGCTTGCCTATATAATTTTCAGATAAATCTGCCAACATTTGAATAGGCGAATACATGGTTACATATAATGCTAATTGTTTTGCTGCAGTGGTGTGGACTCTACGATTATTAAAACCTTTTGTTTCTAAAACATCTATAACACCTGGTGTAAAATCCATAGGACCTGCCAACATTCTAGTAAATGGTAGTGTTACCGTATGATTTGGTGGATTCCCGTCACTCCAAGCATTATATTCTTGTCCGCGTGCACCTTCTCTAGCCATCATGTTTGGATACGTTCTACGTTCACCAGTAGCTTTAATGGGTTCATGAAAATTTACTGTTAGCTTATATTTAGCAGCTTTCTTTAAAACCTCTCTGTAATATTCTACTCCAAATTGACTCCCATGCCATTCTTTCATGTTTAGCATATCACCAACTTGCCCTATTTTTACATCATTAATCCCCATATCTTGATACAATTTCATACCAGCATCAATCTGCTTTCTGTAATTGATGATATTTGAACCTGTTTCATGATATCCAATAATTTTTACATCATTTTCTTTGGCATAATCTGTTACTTCTTTTAAGTCAAAATCGTCTGTAGATTCTGTAAAACTGAATTCATGCATTTTATTTTCATACCAAGCTGGTGTCCAACCTTTATTCCAACCTTCTATCAATAAATGATGAATACCTAATGTTTTACAGTCATCAATATATTCTTTTGAAATTTTAGTACTTGCACCATGTTTTGGACCTTCCCAAAAGGTGTATTTTGAAATATGCATACCCCACCAAACTCCAAGATATTTGTAGGTTTCAATCCAACTAGTATCTTCTAATTTATTAGGTTCGTTTAAATTTAAAACGATGTAAGATTCTATTAAATCTCCTGGTTTTTCTCCAATTTGAAGAGTTCTCCAAGGGGTTTTAAATGAACCATTCGTACGTACTTTATCGCCATTGCACCAAGGCATTAAATCGAGATCAAAATGAGTTCCGCTTTTGTGAGCCACTGTATAGCTTGCAAAATCCTTCAGGTCTGCTTCGTGAAAACTTAAATACAAACCATTATTACTCTTGATTGTTAGCGGTGTATGAATGGTGTCTAATGTGCTTACTGCCGATTTTGTAAACAAATGCTCATAACGGTTTGTTTTATAAGCTGGAATCCACCACGTATCACCATCATTTGCTAAATTGAAAGAGGTGAGTTCATCCATGATAACAATACTCTCTTTTCCTTGTTCTGGATACACATATCTAAAAGCAATACCATCATCAAAAGCACGAAATTGAATTTCTAATTGTCTTTTTGTTTCTGATATTTCCTGAAGTGTTACCGATAATTGATTGTAATGATTACGGATATTGTGCTTTTCTCCCCATACTTGTTCCCAAGTTTCATCAAAAGTTGTTTCTTCTGTATGAAGTATTTCAAAATTGTTGCTTAGAGAATCGTTGTCTTTAAATATGAAACCTAAATCGGATGTATTTAATACATTTTTGTCTCCATGAGACACACTGTATGTTGGTACACCACTTTGCAATTCAAACTTTATATTATTTTTTGAATTAGGAGATGCTACTTGATATATAGCATCTTTTTCTTGCTTTGCACAAGAAATACTGAGCATAACTACTAAAGCTATAGATAGCTGTTTAATCATTCTTCTTTTTTTAGTTGATTTAATTGATTAACCTATAATTTAACTGTTTGTTTAGTGCCGTTGTATTTGATAGTAATTCCAGTTGCATCATATTCAAATGCTTCAGGATTATCTTTATTAACAGCAACAACTATAAATTTTCTATTAGAAAGCATGCCTTTAAATTGACCTTGTCGCTCTCCAATTGTTAAGGTTTTATCTGCTTCACTATAATGAAATGGAATTTTAGCAAAACTGCCTTTTTCATAATTATAGTTTACATTCTCATCTTCATATAATTCAAATGTACCATCTTGCCCTTGATACACATATAAAACGATTGTATCGGCAGGTTTCTCATCGGTATACTGAAGTGCAGGACCTACAGGAATGATAGCACCCTCTTTTATAAACAAAGGTATTCTTTCATAAGGCGCTTCAACACTTAACTTTTGACCTCCGTTTATTTTTTTACCTGTATAGAAATCGTACCAATTAGATCCAGAAGGGAAATATACCTCTCTATTTTTTGCTCCGTAAGCATATACAGGATTTACCATGATTGATGGTCCAAACATAAATTGATCGCTTACATTTTCTACTGTTTTATCACTAGAAAAATCCATTACCAATGGACGCATAATAGTATAATCGTCAAAATATGTTTTACCCGCCAAAGTATATATGTATGGCATTAAACGGTATCTTAAATTGGTATAATATAAAATAGACTCGTATGCAGGATGTCCTTTAGGAGCAATATTCCACGCTTCTCTAAAAGGGAACTGTCCGTGCGATCTAAATAATGGAGCAAAGGCACCAAACTGATACCAACGTGCATTTAATTCTCTCCATTCTTTATAATCGGCAGATTCTTTTCCATTTTTATCAAATTGATTTTGTGCTGCTACATATCTATCTTCAACACAAAAACCACCAATATCCATAGTCCAATAAGGAATACCACTTACGGCAAAATTTAATCCAGCCGAAATTTGAGCCTTCATATCTTCCCAACGCGTTGCTATATCTCCACTCCAAGTTGCTGTAGAATACCGTTGTAAACCTGCAAAACCTGATCTTGTTAATAAAAACACACGTTTATTAGGAGCCACATCACGCTGACCGTTATAAATTGCTTCGGCATTCATTAAGGCATAAGTGTTAAAATATTCTGCTGCCGGCCCTAAGGCTGTTGGCCCTTGTAAAGATTTACGATATTCCATGTCTGTACAATCCAATACATTTGGTTCACTAGCATCCATCCACCATGCATCAATATTTAACGGATAATAATGTTCATGTATTTGATTCCAAAATAATTTCCTAGCATCTTTTGAATAGGCATCATAAAAAGACCCTATATATCCTGGACCTACCCAGTCTCTAATACTATCTTTAATGGCTTGTTGGTACATCCATCCTTTTTCATCAAACTCTTTAAAATGTTCTGTATTTTGGTAAAATTTTGGCCAAACAGAAATCATCATTTTTCCGTTCATAGCATGTATAGAATCAATCATACCTTTGGGATCAGGAAAACGACTTTTGTCAAATTCGTGACTTCCCCATTGGTCTTCTTCCCAGTGATTCCAATCTAAAACAATATTATCGATAGGAATATTACGATCTCTAAATCCTTTTAATGCTCCTAAAATTTCATCTGATGTTTTATAACGCTCTCTACTTTGCCAGTAACCCATAGCCCATTTTGGCATGATTGGAGATTTACCTGTTAATGTTCTGTATCCTTTAATAACGTTATCCATGTTATTACCAGCTACAAAATAATAATTCAGGTTTTTATTCATTTCACTCCACCATACTTGCTGCCCTTTTTCCTCTTCTAATTCTGGAGTTCTAACACGCAAACCACAGTAAGATTTCCCTCCGTTTGGTTTCCATTCTATTCGAATAGGCACACGTTTTCCTGCTTCTAAGTTCACAAGAAACTTGTAGGCATTAGGATTCCATGCTGTTCGCCATCTTTCTTTTATAACTAATTTATTATCAACATAGACTTTTATGTATCCTGCATAGTACAAGATGAATTTGTGTAATCCTGTTTCAGATGCTTCTATATCACCTTCATATAAAATTTCGGCATTTTTAAGCGGAAAGTTTTTAGGTAAATTTAAAATGCTTTTTTGATTTTCGAAGTAAACAGAAGGTTCTTTGCGAACCAGTTTTTTACCGCCTTCTTCTGGGGCTTCATAAGTACCTGTTAAGTTACCAAGAGCACCATTTTTGTCGTATAATTTAAATACGTTATTTAATTGTTGATATGGTCTACTATCTCCAAATCGACTTAAAGAATAACTATCCCATAATAAACCGTAGTTTTTATTTGAAACTATAAAAGGTACAGACACCTTGGTATTATATTGAAATAACTCTTCACTTTTACCTTTATAGTTAAATTCATCTGCTTGATGTTGACCTAATCCGAAGAAAGACTCATCATCAGGTGAGTTAAATATTTGACGAATGGAATATGCTTCTGTATCATCTGCCTTGAATGATGTAAACGTTTTACCTCCACCGTCTTTCTCTGCTAAAATTGTTTTACCATCACTATCTTTAAATTTAATGCCTCCATTTAATTTAGAAACAAAAACATTCAATTTTGACGTTGCTAAAACAATAGAATCATTTTGTTCATTTACCGTAAAAGGAACGGATCCTATTTTAGGCATGATAATTAAACTTGAATCTTTAGCGAATTCATTTTCTGGAGTCGCTGAAACATGAATAATTTCTTCTCCTAAAACTTCTAAACGGAGTTTTTTTACTTTACTAGTTTCACTAGATTTTAAAGATATAATAATGCCGTTATCAACTTTTTTAAATTGTTTTACAGAACAAGAAGCAAGTAGAATTCCTAAAAATAAACTTAGATAAGTTTTAGTTGTTTTCATTTAGTAGTTTAGTTGTTTTAAGTGTTTTTAGGGTCTTAGTTTATGACTTTTTTTTACAACACTTTTTAGTTTTAAAATCTAATATAAATTAAAAATCTTGCTAAAAACTATAACATAGTACTTATGCAACAATAGTTATAGCAATTGCTTCGAATGTTTTATTTATGCAAATTCAACACTAGCAAAAAACACCTTTTCAATAAAACACAAAAACCGATTGTAGACGTTTTTTTTTTAATCTGTTTAAATATTATTTACTTAAAAACATATAAGATATTAATGAGGACAAGTTAATATTTAGCATAATAAAACTCCTAGTACTATTTTGGCGATTCAATAAATAAAAAGAACATAAAAACATTATTTTATAATATAAAAATGACTTTAAAACTCTATTAAAATTATATATTAATTATTAATTACAAAAAGACACAGTAGCACTTTTAGAGCAGCTTAGATATCTGCAATAGAACCCAACTACCCCCTCTAGCTTAACAATTATTGTAGATTCGTTGCGTTTTGCAAATAACATCTATTAGGAGTATATTCATTTCTAAATACAACATTTTATAATTGATATTATATAATTTAAAATACATATTTATCTCATAAACAAAAATGATTCTAAATTAAATTAATAGTAATCTAGAATCATTTAATACTTAAAAAGACATTTAAAATCTTACTTATTTCTATTAGGCATAGGTTTTAAATCTGTTAAATCTTGAATTTTAATAGGCTCACCAGATTCTATACTTTTTCTAGCAGCAATTCCAATTATAGCAGACATAACACCATCTCTAATCCCTGCAGCTCTTTCGTAAGGATCTTCTGTATTAGGTGTTTTAAAAATTTTATCATGTAAACGTTTGTCGCCACCGCCATGTCCTCCTTTTTCATAAGGAACTTTTACGGCATCAAATTCATTCCAAAGTTTATGTACAATTATGGATTCAAAATTTGTTTCCTCCAAAGTATTTTGCTCCATTTCTTTAGCATGCATTTCTGCTTGATTAATTTTTGTTTTTTTATCATAAGGAATATCTAAAGAAGCTTCAATTCTTCCTTCTGTACCATTAAAAGCTATACGCCAACCTTCAAAAGGCGAATAGGTTGTTAAGGAATAATTAACCGTTACGTTATTAGCATATTTTATTTGAGCCGACATTTTATCATAAATATCAATTTCTTTTCTAAACAGACAATTATCTCTTATGTATCCATCGTGCTTTTCATTATCAACATAAAGATTCATAAGACGTTTATTTTTTGTGATATCATAAAAATAATCACAATCTGTTTTATGCTCGCAAGATCTACAGCTATCTCCTCTAAAAGGTCCGTTAGCTCCATAATGCTCTAAACTACCATAAGCAAAAACTTGTTCTGGATCTGAATCTAACCACCAATTTAAGAGATCAAAATGATGTGTTGCTTTATGAACCCATAAAGAGCCTCCTTTATCTTTTATACCATGCCATCGTCTAAAATAAGACGCACCATGATAGGTATTTAAATACCAATTAAAGTCTACCGATGTGATTTTACCAATGACACCACTTGCTAATATTTCTTTAATTTTTGTACTGTAAGGACTCCATCTGTAATTAAAACCGACAATAAGATTTTTATCAGATTTTCTTTCTGCTTCTAAAATTGCTTGCGCTTTATTTTCATCTGTAGTCAATGGTTTTTCGGTAAGCACATCGCAACCAAATTCTAAACCTTTAACAATAAACTCATGATGGGTAGAATCCATTGTAGTAACAATTACTAAATCGGGTTTTGTTTCTACCAACATCTTATCAAAATCAATAAATGTTGGACAATTAGTTCCTATATATTCTTTTGCATATTTTAATCTTCCTGGATTAATATCACTAAGTCCCACAAATTCTAATATATCAGAATACTCATCAACTAACCTTTTCCCCCAAAAGCTAGTCCCTCTAATACCTGTTCCAACAAGTACAATTCTAAGTTTTTTTGATGATCCAAAATTGAAAGCATTAATTGGAAAAGCACTATAAGCTGCTAACATACTTATTGATGCTAAAAAAGTTCGTCTTGAATTTTCCATATTTTATAGTTTAATGTTATAAATATTATGTGGGTTAGTTGGTGATTTTTTTTCTAATAGTTTATATTTTTAACGTTTTCATTTACAAGCCAAGGGCGTGAATCATTTAATTGAGTTGTTATTTTACAATTTTCAAATAAAACCTGATCTGTATGTCTTATAAAAAAACCATAAGCATTTGTATTTCCAAACTTACTACCTTCTGGGTATTTACCATCATACTCCATAACCGTTTGGTTGGTTGTATTTATACCTCCCTTTAGTTCAAAATCTAAACTTTCAAAAGTTATATTTTGAATATTATGCCCTTCAATACCAGTAATGATTGAAGGATATTGCTGTGTAAAATTAGTTCCTGTTATATTTTTAAAATGAATATTAGCAATAGCGCCTATTCTTGGTTTTCTATTAGGGACAGTACGTTTTCTATCTGCTAACAATACAAAAATAGCTTGACCACAATTTGTAATATTAGAATCTCTAATGTTTATATTATCAATAACAGCACCATCCATAGACTCTATTACCAAAGCTGAATTTTGATGTGCATTTTTCATGGTTAATTCTGAAATATCAAAATTCATAAAACTCCCTAATCCATCGGTTCCTAGCTTAAAACAATTTCCTGCATTTACATTTAACTTATCTAAAACGCACCTTCTAACCACAATATCTTTACAACCATATTCACTACCGCTTTTAAAACAAATGCCATCATCTTCAGATTGAATAAAACTATCTTCTATTAAAACATTATGGCAATCTACAATATCAATACCATCACGATTTGGTGTTAAATTCCCTGTATTTACTTTTATATTCTTAATAGTTATGTCATCAGACTCAATATACACCTGTGTCCAACAGGCAGGTTTAACAAGTTGAATATTTGAAACGGTTATATTTTTAGACCCGACAAAAGCAAGAATTGAAGGACGGTCTTTTTCGGTTCCAATTTCTTTTACATGCATCCACGGCTCATAATCTCCTTGACCGTTAATGGTACCTCCTCCTGTAATAGTAACATTACTTACTTTGTTCCCGTAAATCAATCTTCTTTGGCAGTCTTGCAACATTCTGTTAGGAAATTTTGTTTCAATAAGATGATGTGGGTAATGCGTTTCATCATCAGACTTAATACCTAAAACAGTTGCTGTTGAATCTATATTAAGGATTAAATCACTTACTAAAAGAAGTTGTCCTGTTAAAAAAACACCATCTTTTAATACAACCGTTCCGCCTTTATCTGCACAAACTGCAATCGCTTTTTGTATAGCTTCTTGATCGTTTGTAACTCCATCTCCTTTAGCTCCAAAATCATAAACATTATAAACAGTACTTTCTACTTTAGATGTACAACTTTGTGATATAATTACTAATAATACTATTAAAAAATATTTATGCATTTCTAATTTATTTTAAAGATATACTTATAAAAATAAGATAAAAAAAAAGGGAATACGCAAAATATTATTTTGTATCCCCTATTCTACTAAATGAAAAAAGAATCATAAAACAATTCAAATCTCACTATATACTAAAACTAATTAACTATAAAAGAATAAACTTCAATACAATTAGGTAACTAAGCTAATTACTCATTTATTCTCTTATTCAATTTTAATAAAATTTATCGTTTTAACCATCCTGTACTGTCCTGAAATTCGTAAAAAATAGAAATAAAAAGAAAAAATTCGAAGTTTTTTTAAAAAAAACTTTAAAAAAAATCTTATTGTTTTTTATTTTGAGTAATTTCCAACCAATTCTCATAGCCTTCCTGAGTAACACTACTATCTGAACTAGGACTATACTTTTTTATCATCTCTGAAGGTAACTTAGGAAAATCTTCAATTTGTTCCCATAACTTAACTCCTAAACCAGAAACAAGTGCTGCTCCCCATCCAGATACATCTGTAATCCCCATATTTACAATAGGTGTTTTTAGTAAATCTGCAATAAACTGCATTAAAAAGCCATTAGCTGTAATGCCTCCATTAACTTTTAATTCTTTTAAAGCCGTATTCGTTTCTTGTTCTATAGAATGAATAACATCTTTTAACTGAAATGCTATAGATTCTAAAGCTGCTCTTACAAGGTGCTCTTTTGTTGTACCAAAAGTAAGACCATGAATTGAGGCTTTCCAATCTTTTTGCCAATAAGGCGCGCCCATACCACTAAAAGCAGGAATAAGATAAACACCTTCATTCGTTTTTAAAGACGTTGCCATAGACTCTATTTCATTATGAGATGTAATAATATCTAATTGATTTTTCAACCACTCTAAAGTAGATCCACAACTAACAATTACACCCTCAATAGCATAATTTACTTGTCCTTCAATGCTCCAACCAATAGTGGTCAACATACCATTATTGGCTTGCTTATCTATATTTTCAGCATTCCACAAAATGGAAGAACCAGTTCCTAAAGTTGCTTTTGCCATACCATTAACAAAACACTCTTCACCAAAAAAAGCTGCTTGCGAATCTCCTATCATACCTGTTATAGGAAGCGGTTTATTAAAAACGCCTTCAAAAGTAGAATCTCCAAAATTATCTGAAGAAAAAGTAACTTCAGGCAGGTTTAAATTTTCAATTTTAAATGCTTTTAAAAGAGACGCATCCCATTCTAAATCATAAATATTATAAAACAACGTACGAGAAGCATTTGTGTAATCTGTTTTATAACTTTTTCCACCAGTAAGTTTATAAAGCAACCAAGTATCAACAGTTCCGAAAAACGCATTACCAGTATCTATTGCTTCTTTAACAACATCGTTGTTTTCGTATAACCAAGTTACCTTTGTAGCTGAAAAATAAGGATCTATTGTTAACCCTGTACTAGTATTTATCTCCCTTTCTAAGTTATTTTCTTTTAAACGCTCACACACTTCCACAGAACGTTTGCATTGCCAAACCACAGCATTATGAATAGGTTTTCCGTTATTATCCCATAACACAAACGTTTCCCTTTGATTAGAAATACCACAAGACACAATATTATTTTCTTCTCCTGGAAATTCCGCATTAAATTGATTGATACAATTTTTAACAGCATTTATAACCGATTGATAAATTTCTTGTGGATCTTGTTCTACAAAACTAGATTCAGGGTAATAAGACTTTAAAGGCTCGGTTGTTTTAATAACCACCTTTCCAAACGCATCAAAAATAATAGCTTTTGTTCCGCTAGTTCCTTGATCAATTGATAAAATATATGATTTTGACATGTATACTTTTTACTTAAAATAATTATTTTAATCTTCGCTCGGGTGATTCAATCTATCCATAATAACAGCTACTAAAATCACTAAACCTTTTATTATTTGTTGCCAAAAAGGCGATACGTTAAGCAATACTAAACCACTATTTAACACACCAATAATAAGCGCTCCTTGAACAGTTCCCATAATTGAACCTCTACCTCCGGATAATGATGTTCCACCAATAACAACTGCCGCAATAGAATCTAACTCATAACTCATACCCGCATTAGGTTGTGCAGAATCTAAACGAGATGTTAGAATAATACCACCAACCGCAGCTAAAATACCTGCTATGGCATACACCCATATTTTTACTTTATTAATGTTTATACCAGATAATCTTGCTGCACTTTCATTGCCTCCAATAGCATAAATATGTCTCCCAAACTTTGTTTTCTTAGTCAATATAACAGCTACAATAACCACTACCACAGTAATCCAAACAGGCATTGGTATTCCTAGAAACCAACCAGTTCCTATAAAAGCAAAATTATCTCCTAAGCCTGTTATTGGAAATCCACCTGTCCACAACATCGTTGCACCACGCGCAATGGTTAACATAGCCAATGTAGCTACAAATGGTGGCACTTTAAACTTAGTTATCATCCAACCGTTAAAAACACCTAGTATTCCACCAATAATAACACCTGCTAAAATAGCTCCAAAAACAGTAAATCCTATATAAGTATCGGTGGCAGGAAATTCTAAACCATATTTTAAAAGTCCTGCAGTTACCGCTCCACTAAAAGCTAACATAGAACCTACTGAAAGATCGATACCTTTAGTAAGTATAATTAGAGTCATACCTACCGAAATACAAACATTAATAGATATTTGCCTCGCAATATTCCACCCGTTTTCTAAAGTGAAAAACTTATCAGATAAGACAGTTAAAACAATACACAACGCTAATAGCGCTATGATTGATTGAAATTTTACTAAAGTAGATTTTACATCTGTCATTTTATGATCGTCTTATTTAGTTATTGTTTATATATTTTTTTTTACAAAAAAGCTATGAAGTAGCTGCTTTCATAATAACCTGTTCGTTTGCATTTTCTTGATTAAATTCTCCTGAAATTCTTGAATTACTCAAAACTAATATTCTATCTGAAATAGCCATGATTTCTGGAAGTTCAGAAGACACAACTATAATTCCCAATCCGTCCTTTGCTAAATTATTTATGAGGTGATAAATTTCATTCTTAGCATTTACATCAATACCACGTGTTGGTTCATCTAAAAATAAAACTTTAGGTGTAGTAGCAAGCCATTTAGATAAAACAACCTTTTGCTGATTCCCGCCACTCAAATTTTTAGAAAGCTGTTTTTCTGAAGGCGTTTTAATTTTAAGAGATTCTATATATTTTTTAGAAAGAAGTGCCTCTAATCTAGTATTTAAAAATCCATTTTTTACAACCTCATCAATGTTAGCCATACTAACATTTTTACTAATCTCCATCTGTAAAACCAAGCCATCTTCTTTTCTATCTTCAGGAACCAGTCCTAAACCATTTTCAATGGCATCCATTACCGATTTTATTTTCACAGCTTTATTATCAATAAAAACAGATCCAGACATAACTTTTGAGTGTAACCCAAACAACGTTTCAAGTAACTCTGTTCTTCCAGCTCCCATTAATCCAAAAACTCCTAAAACCTCTCCTTTTTTAACACTGAAATTGATATCTTTTATTAAAAAATTAGATTTATTATTTGGGTTTGGAAGTGAAATATTTTCTACCCTAAGAATTTCATCTCCAAACGGAACATCATCTTTCTTATATAGGTTTTTTATATCTCTACCAACCATTAAACGAATAAGATCGTCTTTATTTGCATCTTTTGCATTTTCAATAGTTCCAACCGTTTTACCATCTCTTAAACCAATAAATCTATCGGCAATAACAAAAAGCTCATCCAGTTTATGTGAAATGTATAAAATGGAAACATTGTCTTTTTTAAGCGATGCTATAATTTTAAAAAGAGACTCCACTTCGGTATCTGAAATCGCCGAAGTAGGCTCATCCATAATAACTATTTTAGCTTCCTCTAAAAGTGCTTTAGCAATTTCTATAAGTTGTTGCTCCCCTACTCGTAACTCGGAAACTAAGGTTTTCGGATTTAAGTTACAGTCTAAACGCATTAACAGTTCTTTGGTTTTCTGATTCATTTGTTTAGAATCAATAATACCAAACGCATTTTGTATTTCTCTTCCTAAAAAAATATTTTCAGCAATGCTTAAATAAGGAATTAAATTTAATTCTTGATGAATTATAGCTATCCCTTTTTGCATAGCTTCTTTTGGATTATTAAAGTTAACCTGCTCATTATTTAAAAGCAGTTTCCCTTCATAATCAGGATATACACCAGATAAAATTTTCATCAAGGTCGATTTTCCTGCACCATTTTCACCAACTATAACATTTACTTTTCCTGTATGCACATCAAGATTTACATCGTTTAACGCAACAACGCCTCCAAATTTTTTAGTAATACTTTTGGCTTGCAATAATATGTTAGGTTGATTTTCCAAAGTCTTAATTATTAATTTTTAAAATAAGTGGAATCACTCTTAACTCTTTTAAATCAGGCTTTTTTATATTGATTTTAGTTGCGCCTTTAAAATATATGGCATCACCTTCTTTTACTGTTTTTACAAAAGAAGGCACAATGGTTTCTCTCACAATATTGTTTAATTCAACTGAAATATTATTAAAATCCATCGTGTTTTGAAAAGTCCCAATATCGGCTAAAGCACTTCCATCTCTAATGGCATTACCAAAAATAAAATCGGTAGCAATCTTTATATTTTGTTCGTTATTCTCATTAAGTTGAACAATAACATTTTCTTCTTCAATAGAAAGAACTGTAGCATTTCCGTCCAAAATAAAATTATAATCATTACTAATCCCAAGCTTTTTCCCATTTTGCTCAGCATAACTTTTAACATCTTTTACTGCGTCTAACAAAAATTCACTTGTATTTATAGCTGGCAAAGCTTCTTTTTTATTAGCCATGAAATCACTTGCATATTCTTCGGCATTAAATACTAATGCCTCTTGCCCTTTTTTAACTTTATCTAATGATTCGAAATAAACAGAATTATAAAGAGACACAATTACAATAACTGCTAGAATAATGTATTTAATAATTTTCTTCATTTATATGTAAATTATATAAATTAATGCTTTATTTATGAAGGTTTAAAATCTTACTGAATATCCTATTTCAGATTAATTCTTTGAACCGTAAGCACCAAAATCGTTAATATTTTCTTGTGTAACTACTTCTACCTGAAGCGGTGTTTTTGCGCTAAAATCTCTTTTACCTTTTATGTATTCATCAGCTAGTTCTGCAGCAGTTCTAGCCATATTTTTAGGAGATTGCATAACAGTAGCCATAATTCTTTTATCGGCAATAGCATTCATAACATCATCTTCTCCATCAAAGCCAAAAATCATAACTTCTTTTTCTTTTCCAGCTGCTACTAATGCTTGATAAGCTCCCATAGCCATAGCATCATTTCCGCAAAAAACGGCATTGATATCTGGATTGGATTGCATCACCGATTCCAATTTATCCATAGCTATACTTCTATCAAAATCGGCACTTTGTTGCGACACCATTTCCAACTCAGGAAAATGATCTACTACACTATGAAACCCTTTTGATCGGTTCCAAGTATTATTATCGCCTACTAATCCTAATAATTCAACATACTTACCTTTCTTATTCAGTTTTCGAACAAAATACGCTCCCAACTCAACACAGCCTGAAAAACTATCTGAAATAATTTGAGATGTAGCCGCGTCTAAAGAATTAACTTCTCTATCCATACAAAAAACAGGAACACCCGCTGTTTTTGCTCGTTTTACGTTAGAAACCGACCCTTCTGAATCGGTAGGATTAAACAAAACCGCACTGTAGCCAGCTGCTATTAAATTTTCGAAATGTTCTGCTTCTTTAGATGTATTATTTTGAGAATCGAAGATTGTGGCTTCATAGCCTAATTCTCTGGCGCGTTCTGCAGCAGATTCTCCCAACACAACAAACCATGGGTTGTTTAAGGTTGAAATAACTACTGCTACTTTTTTAGGTCCATCATTTTTTTTATTATTACAACTAGATAATGTAAATAATGTGAGTAATAATATGATTAGATTTTGTGGTGTAAATAGTTTAGTTGGTATGTTGGTCATAAAAATCTAATTTTTAAATAACTAATAGTCCTTTGCAGGTATTATATAGTCCTTCTTGTGAAATACCATAGTGATTAAAAATTTCTACTTGAGAGCCTGTAACCGTATACTCGTCTGGTATTCCTACTATTTTAAACTTATTTTTGAATCCGCTTTGAAATAAATAAGATGCACAAGCCTCACCTAAACCACCATTAACCATATGTTCTTCAACAGTAATAATTGGTCTACCATTAGAAGCTAACTCTTTTAATAAACTAACATCTAAAGGTTTAATGGTATGCATACTTACAACCGTTGCTTTTACACCGTGTTTATCTTCAAGCATTTTAGCTGCTAACCAAGCTGGATAAACAGTTTCTCCTGTTGCTATAATTGCTATATCATCACCTTCTTTAACAACACGACCTTTTCCAAATTCGAACGTTTTATTGTCTTCATTTAAAAATGGCATGGCTTTTTTTCCATAACGCATGTAAATAGGTTTATCTGATTCTGCTGCTAAACGAACAGCTTGTTCTGTTTCAAAATTATCTGCAGGCGCTACAATAATTAAGTTATTTATAGCACGAAGTACTGCATAATCATGCAAACTATGGTGGGTTGTTCCTAAAGCACCATAACTAACTCCAGAACTAATACCGACTAATGTTACAGGGTTATCTGAATAACACACATCGTTCTTAATTTGTTCTAGCGCACGTGCACTCAAAAAACAAGCTGGAGATATTGCAAATGTTTTTTTACCTGCCGAAGCTAATCCTGCTGCAACACCTACTAAGTTTTGCTCTGCAATACCTACTTCAACTATTTGATTAGGGTATTTTTGTCCGAAAGGCACTAATTTCCCTGATCCACGAGAATCACTAGTTACGGTAATAATATTTTTATCATTTTCAGCTAAAGCTTGCATGGTTTCAGAAAAAACCACCTGATTAGCTTTACCCATTTTCAAATCTTTCTCTTCTATTTTATCTAACTCCATAACTTTAGATTAATGCTTCCGCTTCATTTAATTCTGACAAGGCTAATTCGTATTCTTCTGGTGTTGGTACACCATGATGCCATTTTAAATTGCCTTCCATATAACTAACTCCTTTTCCTTTAATAGTATGCGCTATAATAAAACTTGGTTTCCCTGGCTCTAAAGGCCCGCTATTTAAAGCTTCCTCTATTTCTTCAAGATTATGACCATCAACTTCTTTAACTGCCCAACCAAAAGCTTCTAGCTTTTCGTGAACCGAATCGGTATTCATCACTTCGGTATTACTGCCTGTTATTTGTTGTTTATTGTAATCTAGAATGGCATATAAATTATCTAATTTATAATGTGCTGCCGATAAAAAAGCTTCCCAGTTAGAACCTTCTGGTAATTCACCATCGCCTAACAAAGTAAATACACGATGTGTTTTATTATCTAATTTTGCTGCAATAGCTTCACCAACACATATTGGTAATCCATGACCAAGTGCTCCTGTGTTTTGTTCAACACCATTCACTTTTTTTGTTGGATGACCTATGTAATGTGATTGATATTTACAAAGCGTATCTAAATCGGACTCTGGAAAAAATCCTCTATCTGCCATTGTTACAAAAAGCGCTTCTACGCAATGTCCTTTACTTTGAATATATCGATCTCTATTTGGATTTTTAGAATCTGCTGGATCTACATTTAAAACTCTATTATACAAAACATTTAGCGTGTCTACACATGATAAACTTCCGCCAGTGTGTCCTGCCTTAGCTTTATAAATGTATTTAAGAAGATTTCTTCTTAAGAATACAGATTTTAATTTTAGTTCTTTATTCGTCATTCTTTCTAATTTATCAGAAATTTAATCGATTACCCTTTATGATTATAAATATCCCAACCCATATAATTTCCTAGAGCTTCTTCTAAAATTTTTCCTGTTTTTGAAGCATTCATTACAACATGGTGTTCAAAACCATTAGTACATACATGATTCATTAAACCTTGTAAGTCTCCTATTTTTGCAACAGCTCTATTTCCAAAAGTTTTTAAAGGATCATCTGTTAATTCACCTTCACCTATATATGCTTTTATAATTCCTTTAGGATCATCTGTACTAATTCTACCATAAGTAAGTGGCATTGCAGGCGCACGACCATCTAAAGCACCATAGGTGTTTTCAACACCAACACTAGTTCCTAAAATAGGCGCATTACTTATTTCAATATCTGGTAAAAATGATTTTGCCCAGTTTCCACAATGGAATAGCACACATTTTTCTGGATCGTCTGCATAATTATTATTCCAATCTACTAAAGCACTTGGAGACCCCGATGCTAATTGCATAGCATACATACTTAGAGTTCCTGTAACATCTACTTCACAAGCCGATGGCATCATATTTTCTGACATGATACTCATACTTGTACACACGTTACAACCAAAATTTTGTTGTAAAGATGTCCAACACTGAATAGCTGTAGCGTCTAACTCATATTCCTCTACATATTCATTTAAAACCACATCTAACTTTGCTATTTGCAACATCGCTTCATTAGGCGTTTTTCCTTTTGAAGCATATGCATTAATACTTTCTAAATGTCTTTTTACAGAAGCATCATCTTTAGTTAATTTATTTGCTTTTCCTAGTATTTCTGATAAATCTACCGTAGTAACAGTAATACCATTTCTTTGTAATATTTTTTCTGAATAGCGCACCGTATTAAAAGCACCTGGTCTTGCTCCAACAGCACCAATTCTAACATTTCTTAAACCTTTTACAACACGACAAACAGCAACAAAATCGCTTAAATCTTTTTGAAAAACAGGATCTGTTGGATGACAAACGTGTTGGCTAGTTAATGAATATTTTATACCATATTGATATAAGTTATTACATACCGATATTTTACCACACCAAGAATCGCGGCGATTAACCACATTCATTTTAGATAATTCATCTGGATAAGCTTGCACTAATACTGGCACGTTTAGGTTTGCTAATTTTAAAGTATCTGCAACACCTCTTTCATCTCCAAAATTTGGCAAAAGCACTAAAACCCCTGCTAACTCAGCACTATGCTTTTTAAACAGATTCGCGCATTTTTGAGAATCTTTATAAGTTTCAACACCACCTAGTTTGGTATCTGTTGTTTCTAATAAAACTGGTTTAATGTTTAATTTTGAAAATACTTCAAGAATTTCTGTTCTTGCTTTCTCAACTAAACTATCAGGAAAAAAATCACGATTTCCTATTATTATCCCTATACTTAATGCTGACTTTGACATTTTATTTTTATAAATTTTAATATTCTTTTTATTAAGCTACTATAACTTCAATTTCATGACGCTTAAATACTTCCATATCTTTTTCTTCTATTCCAGAATCCGTAATGATATAATCAATTAATGAAAGTGCTCCTAAACTAGCTAAAGCACTTTTACCAAACTTAGTATTATCAGCCACCAAATAGGTAATATCAGCGGCATCAATCATAGCCTTTTTAACGACCAAATCACTAATACTAGGATAGGTTAAACCTGATTTAAGAGAAACTCCAGCTGTAGCTAAAAATAACTTTTGCACATTTAATCCTTTAAAAAAGTCTGCTGCTTTTTGCCCTGTTAAAGACAATGTAGGCGGCTTAAATTCACCTCCCGTCATTATAACTTCAATCCCAGGCTCTGTACCTAACATTAATGCTATATTTAAAGCATTCGTTATAACCGTTAAATTTTTAAACCCAATTAGTTTCTTTGCTATTTCTGTAGTTGTACTACCAGAATCTAAAATAATAGTATCTCCTACTTCAATATATTCAAGACATTTAAGAGCTATCGTTTCTTTTAATTCTAAGTTTTCTTGATGAACTAAAGAACAGTTTTTAACATTATCTTCAATATTCTTTAAAAAGGCACCTCCGTGCTCTCTAACAATTAAGCCTCGTTTTTCTAATTTTTCTAAATCCTGCCTTACTGTTACCTCTGTAACTTTAAATAATTTAGCCAAGTCTACAACTTTTGCAGACCCATCTTCTTGGAGAAATTCAATAATTTTTTCTCGACGCTTGTTTGGTAATATTGCCATTATACAAATAAAAGAAAATTATCATAAATAAACGAAAATTTAAAAGGAAAAATTCAAAAAAGAGGAAACAACAAAGTCACCTTTTTTCACATTTATTTATGATGATTAATAAAATTTTGGAGAAAAGTTACAATAAATTATTTAGTCTTCTTTTAAATAAACACCTGTTAACATAAAACATTTACTTTCTATTAAGATTCTCGCCTTTTACGCCAAAAGTTAGCTAATAAAGAACCTGAAATGTTCATCCATGGACTAAACACAGCAGCGGCTAGACCTAAAGTTGCTAATTTACCCATAGAACCTGCTAAACCAGAAGCCATACCTCCATTTTGCAACCCAACTTCAAAAGCTATGGTTTGACTTTTCACTTTGTCCAAGCCCCCTAATCTACTCAACCAATACCCCAAAAAGTAACCTGCGCTATTATGAAGTATGGCTGCTACAAAAAGTAAAACACCAATTTGAATTAAATTATCTCTACCAGCAGCCGTAGTAACTAAAGTAAAATAAACGATACCAAACATAGAAAAATAGGGCATAAATTTATCTACATTGGAATACGCTTTATATAATAAATGATATAAACTCCCAACAACAAAAGCAGCTGCTAAAAAGTTTACAATTTCCAATGCATTACTTGTTGAGCTGGCTCCTGATAATTCTAAAGAATTTCTGAATAAAAAGACTCCAACCAACCAAATACCAGATAGTATAGATAGGTAGTTGATTTTTTTTCTTATTCCTGATCCATATATTTTTAAAGCATCATGAATCATAGCTGCTAAAAGAGGCACTAATACTATTTTCACAATACTCATCATCATACTAAAAAAATCAATTTCTATGAATGTTCCAGCAAATGTTTTCATAAGCAAGGTTGTCATTATTGGTGCTGTTAAAGTTGAAATAGCTGTTACAGTAACCGATAAAACCAAATCGCCTTTAGCTATATATGTCATTACATTTGAAGCCAATCCACTACTACAAGAGCCTATTAAAACAATACCTGCGGCTATTTCTGGTTCAAAACCAAAGGTTTTTGCTATGGTAAAACCAATAATTGGCATGATGGTAAACTGTGCTAATAAACCAATAAGCACTGCTTTACCAAATTTTCTAATACTTGTAAAGTCTTTTATACTCATTTGAGTACCCATACCAAACATAACCAACTGTATAATTATTAGAATAAGCCATTTATTACGTAAATCGAAACCTCCAATATTTAAGAAAAAATCTGGAAACAATAAACCAGCAAATACAGCGGCAATTATCCAAAATGTATATTGATAATCTTTTAAAGCTTTCAATGATCCAGCCCCAATAGCAAAACTTGAAATCATTGAGAGTAGTCCAACTTTCCATACCAATTCATTGTCTTGAATAAATCCGAAAAGAAAAACGACTAATAATAGAGGGGCTAACCAAAGAAAATATTTACGCATTGTGGTGGTGGTTTTAAATTAGTTTAGTTATTGGTACTTTTTTTTAAAAGTATACCTCAGCCAATTTCTTCATAGCAATAGCTGGACTTGCTAAAATAGGCACTAACTTTTCATCTGCACTTAAACCATCTACCACACGCGCCATAGATGCTTGAGCTAAAACAATAACATCAACCTCTTTCATTAATTCTTTTAATCCGCTAGCAACCATTTCGTCATGCTTTGCGCCATCACCACTCATTAATGCTTCAAATGCACCTTCACATAATTTTGAAGTAATAGTTACATCCTTACCTGCAACCTCAGCTCTTCTTTTAACCAAATCGCTTGTTGGTTCTAAAGTTGTTGGTAACGTAGCAATAACACCAATTTTGTTACTAATTTGAACTGCTTCATCAGCCATAGCTTGATCGACTCTAATTACAGGAACATTACATAAAGTTGCTGCGGTTTCAATAGCAGATCCTATTGATGAACAAGTTGCTAAAATAACATCGGCTCCAGCAGCTTCTGCTGCTTGAATATGACTTACAACTCTTGCCGCTGTATTTGGTGTTAATTCATTCTTATTTATTACATCTTTAATCACACTATCATCAACAATATTAAAAGTATCAGCACCTGATATAAACTCATTTGTTAATTGCTGAAATATTGGTACTAATGTTGCCGATGTGTGTACAAAACCTAATATTTTTCTCTTCATAACTTTTCTCCTTTTAAAACTTTTATAAAATAATTATCGGTTCCTACTTGACCGCCTTTAAAATTTAATTCTAATCCGTTTACAAATTCATCATCTGAAATTGCTTTACACAATGGAGCTCCTGGAGCTAATGGCGCAATCATTTCAAGCGCAGAAATATTTAATTCTGAAGCTGCATAACTTGAGGTATCGCCTCCTGCCAAAACTATGCGTTTTATGTCAATTTCTGAAACGATCTTTTTAGTAATTTGACCAATAAGACCTCCATAAATTTTACTACACTGTTTTTGAATGGCTTCTTCTGCTAAGCCTTGAGTTTTAAAATACTGCTCTGTTTCATCAATACGAGGATCATTTGGCCCTATACTCGTATGCATGATGGTGCTTTTTCCTTTATTGAAATTGGCAACAACTATGGCGACTGCATTTTTGATTATTTCTGAATGAAATTGAGCATCAACCGCTTTACTTTCTAGAGCAATTTGTTCAAATCCGTTATCGATAGCGTATTCAATTTGTTTTGCTGAAACAGGCGAACAACTGCCTGACAACACCAATATTGGACCAACTTCGCCTAAAGATTTAAACACTTTAGATTCACCAATAATATTTAGTTGTTTCCATGCAAGTCCCAATGCCATTTCTATACCAGACGACCCTACCGAAAACACTGTTTTATCGTTAGCTAATTGGTGAAATACCATCCCAATAGTTTTTAAATGTTCTTTATTGAAACTATCAAAAAATAAAATATCTTTTGAATTTTCTTCTACTTCTTCCAAGACAGAAGCTACCCCGTTTTCTATCGTATTTAAATTTACAAGTCCGATAGATTTAGATGTTTGTTTTGCTAAATGAACGGTTAAATTGGCTTCCGTTGCAGGTGTTACAGGATGCTTACTCATCGATGGATGTTTATCAATTCTATAAATTTCACCATTTCCAAAGGTTCCCATTTTAGCAAATAAATTACCAAACACACAATACCTTCCTAAATGTGGTGCTGAAGGAGAGACCATCACTGTTTTTTGATTAAAAACCTCGCTCCCAATTTCTATGGCTTTACCAATATTACCAACATGTGGTGCTGAATCAAAAGTTGAACATACTTTATAATGAAAATGCGCAGGTTTAAAACTATTTAAATTTTTAAACACAGGTATTAACTCTTGTTCCATTTCATCAGGTGATAGCGATCTGCTTATACCTGCCAACCCAATTGCTTGAATACCTTCAAACTTACCTAAGTCCTTTTGCTCTGGCATTTTTAGGAATAAAACTGTTTTCACACCTGCTAATGTTAAAAACTCTAAAGCATCTGTAGAACCCGTGAAATCATCACCGTAAAATGCTAATAGTATTTTATTTTCCTGACTCATTATTTAGAAAATTTCTTAACCGATGCGGCAAATTCTTTATGTTGACTTGCTGTTTCTTCAATAGACAAGCCATTTACTGCGCCTTCCCATGCTTGTTGTAATGCATTCACACCAGCTTTTGGTCCCATTGGATGTGCCAAAATGCCGCCTCCTGCCATATACAATAAATCTGTTGTTTGTGTTCTTCTATAAGTTTCCATGGCTTGTCCACCCCATTGCCCTGAAGATACTACTGGTAAAATTTCGTGTCCGCCTAAAAAAGGTTTTAAACAAGCGTTTATTGATGTTACAACAGAATCATCAGATTCCCAAAATTTATTTTGAATGCCATTTACATGCAATTGATCGACACCTGCTAAACGTTGTATTTTTTGATAAGCTGGAAACTCTATACCCAACATAGGGTGTCTGTTTAACATGCCCCAACCATTTCTATGCCCATGAATAACTAACTGTCCTTTATCACAAAGTTTCTTCGTACCTGCCAAACCAACACTATTTATGCTAATCATGGCACAACTACCACCTTCGTTAACTATGAGGTCATATTTGCGTTGCATAGCGTCAATTTCATCAGAAATATTGAATGCATACATCACCTTTTTTCCTGTTTTCTGCTCATTATTTTTAATCACTTTCATAATCGCTTTAACTCGCTCATCAAAAGGAGAATTTGCAGCAGAACCCATTAACTCATCATCTTTAATAAAATCGATACCCGCATCAATTAATGTTTGTACCAATGTTGCCGTTTCTTCAACCGACATGCCAATACTTGGTTTTATGATGGTTCCAATCATAGGGCGTTCACTACCTACACCACAAGATGCTTTTGATCCTTTTATGCCAAACTGCGGCCCTTTATAATGATTTTTAAACGTATCTGGCAATTCTAAATCCATTAACTTTAAGCCCGTAAACTGGGTAATTTCATAAAGATTCCCCTGTAAAGTACTAATTAAGACAGGCAAGTTATAGCCAAAATTCTCAATGGACCAACTTACTTTTACTTTTGCTTTTTGATATTTTTTACCAGGAATCGTACCACCTGGAATAGAAGGCGCATCAACCACATCCAACAATTCAATATCTTCCACTCGAGCTGCAAAACGCTGTTTTAACGCTTCTGTTTCACCTGGCACAGAAACAAAGGTACCTGAAGATTGTTCGCCTGCTAATACTGCAGCTGCTTGTTCTACAGTATACGGTGTTTCTATAAGATATTCAGCAAAAATTCTTTCCATTATATTTTGTTATTCTGTTTTTAAACTATTTCTATTAGCAATAACTAGTGTGCTTTTTTTATTAACTTAACAATTAACTATTTTAAGTTTAAATATATGCAATATTGCTAGTTTAATAATTTTTAAGTGCTAGTTTTGAGCGTCGTCCAATTTCATAAACCTTTATTCTTTTAACAAGTATGATGTCAAAAATGCTATTTAAAGCAGCAAATCACTTATGCTTCTATTAAACTAACTAGTTTAAATAATTAAGTTTAATTTATTTTTTTATTAATTAATAAGCAAGCTTGTCACAATTAAAAATATTATAAATCACTAATCTTAAAAAAAGAATCGTCCGGATTCTAACTTTTTAAGTTTCCGGACGATTTTATAAAATTAAACAATTAAACTAACTCTAAAAAACTAGCATAAATAATCAGAGTTGTACTCTATAAATACTGTTTTGGTATAAATTTATAGTTAATTACTACCTGTTAAATACCCTTCATTTTGATCAAGCTCAGGATTAGCATCTAATTCAGACTGTGAGAATGGAAACTTGTAATTGTAATCTTTAAAAACCATGACATTTCCATTTGTAGTTGGCATACCATCTAATTTAGATTTAGCAATTTTCCAACGCTTAAGATCGAAATAACGATGACCTTCCAAAGCAAGTTCAACCCTTCTTTCATTTCTTATAAATTCTCTCAGAGAACTTTGATCAGAATAAATTCCTTGATCTACAGCTGGCATATTCACACCTGTTCGACCACGCACATCATCTAAAGCTTTATAAACAGACTCATCAGGACCACTAACCTCATTTTTAGCTTCAGAATACATTAAAAGCACATCTGCATATCTTAAATATACTAAGTCATTATATGATTCAAAAGCATCGTCTGGAGTTAATGGTAATAAATTAAGATCCACGTACTTTTCCATTACAAAACCTGTAAAAGAAGAAAAAAGAGGAACATCATTAGGCCAAGACTCTCCTGGCAATTTTACAGTCATATCTAACCTAGGATCTCTATTAGCATAATTAGCAGAAGGCAAAGAAGTTGAGCTTGGATCTTCCCCATTACTCATTTGATAGGCATCTGCTAAATCAGCAAAGGGTTGTATGTAATATTGCTGGCCCAATTCTAGATATAAACCTGCTTGAACCGGGCTTATTCTATGCACATCAATAGCACTATATTTAGTTGAAAACAATATCTCACGGTTTACACCAGGATCTGATTGACCACCTCTAAGAAAAATATCTTTATAACTATTAGCTAATTGAAATTTTCCGTCGTCAATCAAAGTTTTCAATACATCTGCCGCATCAGCCCATTTTTCTTGGGTTAGTAATACCTTTCCTAATAATCCTTGAGCACTTCCTTTTACAGCGTGACCGGAATATGTAATGTCTGGTAAATTTGAAATAGCAAAATTCAAATCATCCTCAATCACTTGATAAATTTCCGAAGCATTACTTTTAGGTACTTGTATGTCTTTAAGGCTTTTAGGAAACGTGGTGTATAGAGGTGCATCACCCCATAATTGCACAATATCAAAATAAGCCAAAGCCCTTAAAAACCTAACTTCAGCCTTATATATATTTAGTTCACTTTCAGTTAAAAGAGGATCCGCAAGTGCATTATCTGCATTATCAAGAAAATAATTAGATGCAGTTATAACCTTATACGGTTGCTTATACATATTTTCTAGCGCTTCTCCAGAACCTGCATTAAGCGCTCCAATAGTCATTTCATAAAGATTTTGCTGTTCAAAATTTGTTATTGCATTAGAGGCATTATCAGAAAGACATTCAAAATAAACCCTCTCATATCCTAAAAAATTTTCTGTTAAATTCGCATATACTCCAGCTAAACCTGTTATAACTTGCTCTTCAGTTTGCCAGAAAGTCTCACTTGACAAACTATCTAACGGATTCTTTTCTAAAAAATCTTCATTACAAGAAAATGTTATTATTACTAAAATAACATTAATAATCCCTTTCGATATTTTATTATTTATTTTCATAATCATCATTTCAATTTAAAATTTAACATTCAAACCAACATTAAACATTCTAGCTTGAGGCCAACTCAAGAAAACAGTTGAAAAACTAGAAAGGTGTCTTTCTGGGTCTTGATTTTTAAAATCAGTCCATGTAATAAGATTATCACCAGAGACATACACTGTTAAGTCCTGAGCTCCAATCTTTTTAGAAATTGACTCGGGCACATTATAAGAAAGCATTACATTTTTCAACCTCAAATATGATGTATCATGTAAAAAATAAGTAGAATTTGCATAAGCAGAAACACCTGAATAACCATCTATATGCAATGCCGGCATACTGTTAGTAGGATTATCTGGAGTCCATGCATTTCGCCAATCTTTGATTGGAGGTATACCAGAACCAAAAGGAGAATTTGGAGTCCAATATGGTAAATGTGCTTTTCTTCCTTCAACGCCTTGAAAGAACATATTAAGTCCAAAGTTCTTATATTTAAAATTAAACCCAAAAGAATAATTAAAATCAGGATATCTTCCGCTTATTGGAACCCTATCATCTCCATCAACATCTCCATCACCATCGACATCTTTCATTTTCAAATCACCTGCTCTTGGATTGACGTTTCTTTCATGTGTTGGATAGTTTCCACTTGTAATATCTGACTCTTGAAAAACACCGTCCCAAACCCACAAATTAAATTGGTCATAAGGAAGACCTACATCTCTAATTGTCGCCCCTATTCTAGGAGAATAAATAGAAATAACTTCATTCTTATACTTGGTAAGCATAAAGTTTACATCATAGAAAAACTCATCTCCTATATTGTTGACATGAGTTAATTCTAATTCGAAACCTTTATTATTCATTTTTCCATTATTAACAGTTGGACTACCAAGTCCTGAACTACTAGGAATTTGAACCGAAGCAAGGATATCGTATGTGTTTTTGTTAAAATAATCAAAAGAAACCCCAAACAAAGAATTTTTTATTTTGATATCAATACCAATATCTGTCATTTCTGTTGTTTCCCATTGTAAACTTTGGTCTCTAAAACTTGTAAGTTGAGCTCCTTGCGCATATCCTTCATCAAAAGAATAACCTGAGCTAATCGATAAGTTATTTTGATATAAATATGAACCAATGTTTTGATTTCCTAACTTACCGTAAGAAGCTCTAATTTTAAAATGATCAAGCCAATCAATTTTATCTTTGATAAATTTTTCTTTTGATACTACCCAACCAGCAGATGCTGAAGGGAATAACCCCCATCTGTAATCTGGAGATACTTTTGAGGTTCCGTCATATCTCAAGTTAGCCTCAAAGAGATATTTTTCTTGGTAATTATATGCTACACGACCAAAAAATGATCGAATACCCCATTCTTCAGGTCTCTCTAAAGCGGCCAATCTAAAATGTGTATTATACAATTTTTCACCTTCAGTCGAATACCCTTGTAAATCAGTAAGATGTGGAGCTACAGAACTTGGCCTGTTAGCTCTCAATATTCTACGTCTAAAACTTACCTGCTCAAAACCAGCCATAGCCGATATATTATGATCATCATCTAATGTAGTATCATATGATAAAGTTGAAAAAACAGTAGGTGTAAATTCTGTCATATGTTCATCAGTCACACCAGGAACTTCTGCTCCTTTAGCATCAAAATTTTGATTATTGGGAAGAACGTCTATACCATCATCTGGGAAAATATCTATATTATGCCAAAAATATGTTTTATAATCTTTCTGATGCATTTTAAAATATCTATACTGATAGTTAATAGCAAATTTTGTATTCCAAGTCAATCCTTTTAAGGGCTTAACTACAAAATTCATATGTGCATTTAAATTATTGGTATTAAAAAACTGGCTTCCTATTAAATCAAAAACCTCCTGAGGAGACTGTCTGTATTGAACCGCTTGCTCACCTACATAAGCTTCTCCAGCAACACGACCATCTGGAAGATATGGTGGACTGAGCGGGGAAGTAGCATATATATACATTGGCACAAATAAGTTCATCATTGGTGGTCGAGTATCTTCAGTACTTGTTAAATTAAAAGAAGTACTCATAGTAAACCAATCATTAACATCAATAGAATAATTAAATAATCCATTATAACGGTTATACTTATAGCCAGGTGCCATAGCATCTTGAGTTAAAGCTGATAGTGAAAAATTATAAACACTCTTTTCTCCTCCTCCTGATAAAGAGACATTATGATTTTGTACAGTAGCATTCTTAAACCAATAATCTACTGAGTTAAAGTTCCATGGATAGGTTCCATTTCGGTACTTCTCAATTTCCGATTCCGGATAATAAATCTGCCCTGGATTCGAGCGATCATAAGCAGTATTGAACATTGTCATATACTCAGCCGAATTATCAACAAAATTAGGAAGTGCTGTTGGTGTCTGCACAGAAAAATTTCCTCTATAACTAACAACAGGCTTTCCTTTTTTCCCTTTTTTAGTAGTAACTAAAATAACTCCGTTTGCAGCTCTAGCTCCATAAATTGCTGAAGAAGCCGCGTCTTTCAAAACTGTTACGTTTTCAATCATGTCTGGCGACAAATTAGAAAGAGAACCAGCAGCTCCGTCAATTAAAATCAATGGGTCATTACTTCCTCCAAAAGAACCTAAACCTCTAATTTGTATTGTAGGATTATTTTGCCCTGGTTCAGCACTAGGCTGAATAACATCTACACCAGAAATACGTCCTTGTAATAAGTTTGCTGAATTAGTGGCTGGTCTTTGAATAAGTATGTTTCCGGAAACCTCATCCACAGCACCAGTTAAGTTTATTTTTTTCTGAGTACCATATCCAACGATAAGAACTTCATCTAAACTTGCGGTATCTTCGTCTAAAACAATTGATAAATCTGTTAAATTATCAACTAAAACTTCTTTTGATTTATAGCCTACGTAAGAAATAATTAAAACAGCATTTTTGCTAGTAACTTCTATAGTAAATTCTCCATCAAAATTAGTTTGAGTTCCATTTGTCGTACCTTTTTCAAGAATATTAGCTCCTAGTAATGGCTGACCAGCATTATCTGTAACAGTACCAGATATTCGAACACCTTGTACCTTATTTATTGTCGTTTTCATTTCTTCAACAAGAATGGTGTTATCTGAAGAAAGCACTACATTGAAATTACCACTTGACAAACTTTTATTCAATAGTTTATTCGCAGATATAACTCCTTTTTTCACCTTTATCTTTGGTAAATCCTTAAAAACACCTTCTTGATAAATAAACTTATAGTCTGTTTGCTCCATAATAAGATCAAATACCTCATCGACGGTTAAGCTATTGCTAATCTCAATTTTTACTTTAGAATTTTGTGATAATACATTATCTGGTGTAAAACCGAAAACCGTTAAACAACATAAGAAAACCAATGTTCTCATAATAAATAAAAGTATTCTCTTTCTAAATAAAGAAAGAACGTTTTTAAATTTAATTTCCATAAATTTGTTCTGTTATTAGTTAGTTAAATAATTAATAATTACAAAGGGGATGAAGTCTATTACTTTCCACGGTGTAAACTCTGTTCCCTTTCCTTTTTTCTTAAATAGTTTTGTTTGTTTTTTTTACATATATTTCTGTGTTTAGTTATACTTTAGTTTAGTTGTATTTATTGATTATTTTGATGGTTAATTATATTAAAACAGCCATATTTAATTTATAAAACAACCACCATACTACTTTAAAATTATTCTCTTGTTATTTATTTCATAATCTTCTAGAATACTTAAAGTTTTTATAGTCATTAAAATTTCTTCAAATTTTTGATTTTTTCCAAGTACGCCTTTAAATGTTATATTTTCAAGCTCTTTATTTTCAAAAATCACATCTACATCATACCATCTCGATACTGTTTTCATAATTTCTTTTAGAGGTTTCCCTTTAAAACTAAAAACACCATTTTTCCAAGATATTTCATTATAAACATCAACGGTTTTAGTAAATACTTGATTGTTTTCTGTATTAATATTTGATTGCTGATTTGGCAACAGGCTTAGTTTCTTATCTTCATAACTCAAGGTTACTTTACCCTCTACCAATGTTGTATATATGTTAGCTTCGTCTTTATAAGCTTTTAAATTAAACTCAGTACCCAATACGTGTATCTCTTGTTTATTATTATAAACTTTAAAACCATCTCCTTTATGATTTGAACTTGGCGATACATCAAAATAGGCTTCTCCATAAACTAGCTCTACTTTTCTTGCTTTACCTTTTTTAAAATTTACCGGAAACTTTAACTGAGATTCAGAATTTAACCATACTTGAGTTCCATCAGAAAGTTTTACAAAGAATTGGCCTCCTCTTGGAATTGTTAAATAATTATAAACGATTTTTGAATCTTCATTTTCCTCATTTTTATTATAAATTAAGCGTTCTCCATTACTATTTATGTTTTTGTTTTGAAAAGAAGCTCCTTTTTCTAAAGCAATTTGTGAACCATCATCTAATGTTAGTACAGCTTTATCTGTACCTGGTAGAATAATATTCTCTTTTACAATAGTTGGACTATTATCTGTTGTATTAGTTGATATAGTGTTTTTGAAAAAATAACCTAATGTTAATGACACTGTTATAACTGAAGCCACTCCAACCTTCCAATATATTTTACGTGGTTTTGAATTATCTATTCTATTAGCTATCTTATTCCAAGCTTTTTCAATATCAATAGAAAGAGTATCTTTATTATAATTAGCCTTTACTTTATCAAAGAATTGTTTATGCTCTTTTTTTTCTTCATACCAAGCTTTAAAAACCAATTCTTCATTTGGAGAAATTGTTTTGTTAAGTTTTTTTATAATTAATTTAAACTCCATTTTACTTGATTCTATTTAAATCTTTTATAGTAAAGACAAAAAGAATAGAATTTGGGTGACAAAAACAGAAAAAAAATATTAAAATAACAAACAATTGAGTTAAAATAGCAAACAAAATAGTTTCTATTGATACAATTCTAAGAGTATTAATATTGAAGTTACAAGTTCGGTAATCTTCAATTTAGCACGCTTTAATTGTGTCTTAACGGTATTAACAGACACGCCTAATTCTTGAGCTATTTCATTATATTTATAATTATGTAGAAATTTTAATTTCACCACCTGCTGCATTCTATGTGGTAGTGTATCAACTATTTTGAGTATTTGATGATATACTATTTTTTTATTTTCTTCTGAAGCTGAATCAAAAACATGCTCGGTAATTAAATTAACATTAAATTCTAGTGCATTAAAATTATCTGTAATTTTTAAAGATTTCAAAAAGTTTAAACATCGGTTTCTTACCATAGTATACATATAACCATGCAAAGAAGACTCTATTTCAATTTTATGAGATTTCTCCCAAATATAAATAAACACCTCTTGAACCACATCTTCACTAGCTGGCTTATCAAAAAGATAACCATTAGCATAAATTACCAAATCCTCATAATTTTTATTGAAAAAATTTCGATAAACTTGACGATTTCCTTTTTTTATTTCTTCAAAAATAAGGTTCATTAAACTATATTAAAATGTTTAAATTTTATTCTTTTTATAAAGCCATAGATTTTAAAACTAATAAAAATAGTTAAAATTATTCATTAATATCTTTATTGAAACTCAAAGGATTCTAATCGTAATCCTTTCATATTGTTAGACTCTAATGTAATTTTATACGTCCCTGCATTAATAAATCCGCCAGAAGTGGTATTTAAAACTTTCCATTTTTTATTCTTTATAGGAAATTCTATATCATCATTTCTCAATAATATACCGTTCGCATCTTCAATTTTTAGACGCACTTTTACGGGGTTATCATTCATATTCATAAATCGATAACGCATCAAATAAATGTTAGCGACTCCTGGATTTACGGTAAATGTGATACTGTTTTCTGTGTTTTCGGTAAACTCAACATAATCACTTTTCTTAAAAAACGCTTTTTTAATGCCTTTTCCTGTGGTTTTTGCATCTTCAGCTTCTAGTTTAAGAATGGTTCGATTATCTTGTTCTTCCATGGAATATGTTGGAACAACTGCTATGGAATACATAGCATTATCATGCTTTCCAAAGGCTACTTTTTCACCTTTTTCAACTTCTTTTTTAAACACATTAAATTTTAAACCTGCCGAATTAACAACCGTATCATTTATTTTTTCGAAATCATTATACCATAAAGATATGTTCTTTGTTTTTGAATCTATCATTGCATAAACATTGGCATTTTCTTTAGAAGTAAAGGCTCCTGAAACATCATTTTTATCTGAATTTGAAAACCGAATATAATCAGCTCCATGCAATTCTGAAGGTAATTTTGTGAAGCTAATATTTAAATCTTGATATTGTTTTTGGTTTTCACTTAACCATGAACCAATTTCAAACGGCACATTAGCATCTACTTCTAAAATATTTTTTGATGATGCTTTTGCTGGCTTTTTGTCTTTATCTTTTGTAGCAATGGCAATTGCCGAAATAACCGCTTGCCCAGACCCTATATTTGGAAATGAAATTGTTATTTTTCCGTTTTTACTCTTTGCTTTAAAGGTCTTTTTTATTGCTGAATCATGCCCTACTTCTTCCCAAACATCAAAATCTTTTAAAACCACTTCGTCATTTATAGCAACATCAAAAACGCGCCAATCTTTGCAATTCATACCGCCACCAGCTCCATACCAAGGTTCTATAAAATAGAGTTCGACTTGATAATCGCCTTCCGCTGCTGGAAATTCATATTTCAGTTTATCTGCACCATATCTGAAGCTTTGAAACAATTCCCAATCTTTAGTATTTTTTATAGGATCGTAAGTTTGACGCTGGCTTGCATAAAAGGCAGGTAAATCATTAAAATCATCTGTCCATGATAAAGATCCCCAAGTTTTAGCATCTGTTTTATGTACATCAGCTAACCATGTATTTCCATAAGAATCTTTATAATCATCACCGCCACTATTAACACGATACAGGTAATTTAAATTTTCTTCTGACTTTAAAACATCATCAGATTCTTCTATTAAATCATTAAAATGAGGGGCTTTTGGCAAGTTGTTTAAAACAATATAATCTTTAGCAACTGCTTCCCCTTTAACATAACCAACAGCATACAATACATTGTATTTTATATCGACATTATTCCATTGAAAATGATGACCTAAACCTGGATTTTTAAGTTTACCTAACGATTGATGATTCACATCGTTAAACAACTCAACTTCATCACAATTAGAATACACATCGATACCACTTTTTACACCAATAGAATTCCAACGATTTGGCCACGAATGCGAAACCACATACACCATAGGACTTTCTTCCTTTGACACATAATTTGCTCTGTACATATAAAAAGCATCCAAAGGTTCTCCCCAAATAGTAAAAACACCTTTATAGTTTACAGGACCTACTTTATCAATATCTCTACAACCTTCACCATTTTGTGTGCGCCCTGGGTTTTCATGAGAATATAATAACCAATGGTATTGCCCAACAACACTATCTTTAACCGATTCGGCTTCACGTACTTTTATCTCCATAAGCTGTGAAAATCGATTTTCACTTAATGCGCCTTTTTGATTAAATTCACCTTCGGTATGTAAATCTGCCGAACGCCATGCGCCGTATTCGCCGTTTAATAGTTTTTCCGAAAGTTCAACATCATAATTAAAAGGATCGCCTCCATAGGTTCCTGACCAATTTTGTATCACATTCCAATCGGTGCCTTCTCCTCCATTACAAGTGGTTACCGGACGTTGTTTTACTGATGTTGGATCGAGTTCACGAATAATTTGCGTGCATTCTTCTGCAAAGGCTATTGGAATGGTACTTTCGTTTTGTAAACCCCACATTATAACCGATGGATTATTTCGGCGTTCTTTAATCCATTCTCGCAATAAAGTTTTAAAATTGGCTTTAAATTCGGACGTATCATACCAAATATGAGCAGAAAACTGACTCCAGAATAAAATACCTGCTTCATCTAAGTGCTCTTGATATTTTAAATTATGTGGCTGATGTCCTTCTCTAAACGCATTATAACCAGCTGATTTAACTTGTGCTACTCGTGTTTTTATTTCGGTATCTGAAAATGAATGGCTCTTTCCTATAAGATGTTCGTATTCGCAAGTACCATTGATAAATACAGGTTTGTCATTTATAAAAAAGCGTTTATCATTTCCTGTTCTGTTAATTGGCCAACTTACCCAACGGATGCCGTAAGGGGTTGTCAATTCGTCAATAAGGTTTCCGTTTTCGTAAATCTTAGTTGAAAGTTGGTATAAATATGGTTGTTCTGGCGACCATAATTTCGGATTCAAAACCTCTGGTAATGTTTGTTTTATTTCATTTAAATTTAAAACATTTTGAATCTCTGTTTTTACTGAAACAACTTCTGTACCTGCTTCATCTAATAAAGCATTTTCAACCGTGATGTTTTTAGGTGATTGGCTATAATTTTTTACTTCGGTAGTAATATTAAGAATGGCTTTTTCTTTGTTTGTTGTATCATCGTTCCAAATATGAACACCAAAGGGTTCTATTCTCAATTGATCTGTAACAACTAAGGATACAGGTCTAAAAATGCCCATAGGTTGTGAGCCTTCAGAAAAGCCCCATTCTCCAGAACAGCCACCACAAACCCAAGGTAAATCGGCAATAAAAGCAGGATGATACGCTTTAACAACAATACTATTTTCAGTATTAAAACTTATAGCTTCAGTGATATCTAAAGTAAAAGTTGTTCTTCCGCCTTTATGCTCCCCTACTTGCTTGCCATTAACCCAAACCGTTGCATAGGAACCAACACCTTCAAAAAACAGAAAGTGTTGTTTTTCTGTATCTACTTTATCTAATTTTAAAGTTTTATAATACCATGCTGTACCGTGTAAATTACCATGTTTCATTCGGCGAAAGCCATAATATTGATCCCAATTATGTGGTACCGAAACTGGTTTCCAATCTTTATCTGTTTTTAGATTCTTAACAAAATCACTTTCAGATTGATTTAAACTATCCAACATAATAGTTTGCCAATCTGTATTTAAAGATATTGTTTTACGTACCGCGTATTCACTTTCACTTCCGCATGAAAGCAAAGTAACAAACACTAGAACAACTATGTAATTTATGTACTTCATTAGTTATAAATAACCTAAAACAAATTTTATTCTTTTTCTACTCGCCTTTAAACACTTTTTTAAGATACGCCACATTAGCACTGTAATTTGCTTTTACATTGTGCACTTGTGTGGTATCTCTAGAACGCTCAACAATAAGCCAGCCTTTCCAATGCATTTTATCTAAGGTTTCTTTAATTTTTGGTAAATCGATGGCTTTATCATTTTCAATCCAAACGCCATCGGTATTTGTGGCATGAATTTCTCCAATATTATCACGCCCTAATGTTTTTAATTCTTTAGAAATATCGCGACCATTTTTAATTGCATTGGCGAAATTGAATGAAATTTTTATATTCTTATTTCTAATTTCTTCTAACAACTTTTTCTCTTCGGCTGCCGATAAGGATGTCTCAATAGCTATGACACCATTCACTTTTTCGACTTCTTTAGCTGCCCAACGTAAACGCTCTACAATAGCAGGTCTTAATTCAGGATTTTTAACCAAGTCTCCCTGCGTTCCTAAAGGTAAATAAGCCACTTGCACATTGAATGTTTTCATAACTTCAATACAATCTGAAACCATTTTTTTATAGGTTTCACGTTTAGCAAAAGACTGCGCATAAAACCCAGACATGGCAATAGAACTAATACCAACACCTGTTTTGGCTGATTTTTGTTTAAAAACTCTTACGCTTGCTGTATCGCCATTTACAAATTTACTATCGAATGTTTCACGATTCCCTAAACCGCCCATATCCATTTCAATACCATCGGCACCAACTTCTTTGGCACGTTCAAAAGATCCTAATTTCTGACGTTTTAAAATCATCCAATCGCAAACCGCCACTTTATAACGTTCTTTAGTTGGTCCTGGCCAAACGCCATCTTTTATTGGAAAAGACACCAATTTAGATGGGTCTATTTTTACATACTTAATCTTTTGTCTACGCCACGTATACACACAATGTAACATACCATCTGATCCTTGAATAATTGCTGGATATGAGTATTGACTAATTTTTGAATCTTCTAACACTAATGACGCCTCCCAATTAACACCATCGTTTGATATGGCAATATTCAACGGACTTCTATAACTTTTTGTAGTGCCTTCTGCAGGCCAAACATGATTATAAATTAATACGTGCTGTCCGTTTTTCATAGTAACAGCATCTGTTCCTGAACTGTTATTTGGCATGTTTAGTAATTCTAAATCTGACCATGTTTTACCATGATCTTCAGACCAAGTACTAAACAATTTTCTATTTCTAGTCCTTCCTATTTGTTGTAATTTTCCGTTTTCATGAAAAAGAATGCTTGGTTGAATGGCATTTATTTTATTTTCCCCTTTAGGAATTGTATCTGCTACATGCCAAGTTTTTCCAAAATCTGGAGTAGATTCTAAACGTAAGTTCCAACCATTACCTTCTACACTCGATGGTAATAAAAGGGTTTCATCTTCTAATAAAACAGGTTTGTTTTTTATAGGTCCTAAATAACCTTCTGGTAATTTTTCTGGTGCAGACCATGTTTCTCCATCATCAGACGATCGCATTAACATACCCCACCAAGTAGATGGATGTGGTCCTACTTTATAAAACAATAATAAATCGCCATGCGGAATTTGATACAACACAGGATTCCAAGTTGGGTATCTCAATGTATCATTTTGTACGCCATTTACAACTTCTTTTGCTTCTGTCCATTTTCCATTTTTAAGTTTACTTACCCAAATACCAACATCTGGATTACGTTCTTTTGTGCCTCCAAACCATGATGCTACTAATTCGCCATTAGTTGTTTCAACTATTGTAGCGGCATGACACGATGGATATGGTGCATTATTATTAATAAACTCATCAACCAAAACACCTTCTCTCCATGTTTTGTCTTGTAATGCTATTTTCTTTTCCTCAGGTTGTTTACAGCTTCCTAAAAGGACACTCGTAAAAAGTATTAATACAACTTGAATGGTTCTCAATTTCATATGTTTTATAATTAATTTTATAAATTTAGTTTACGTTTATGGTATAATTTCCTGATTTTAACTCAACAACTAATTTACCATCTTCTATTTTTATTGTTTTAGAAGTGTTCTCTAACTTTTCGTTATTCACTTTTACTTTTGAAGCAACTTCGGTTGGTAAATAAACAAGCGCACTGGTATTTGCAGGAACCGTGATTTCCCACTCTAATCTGTTTTTCTTTTTCTTCCAATGACTTTTTATTAATCCGTGACTAGATTTATACGACGCATTTACATAGGTTAAACCTGCTTCAAAATCTGGTTTCATTATAATTTGTTTAAATCCAGGATATTTAGAGCTGCTTTTTATTCCAGCCATATTCTCGTAATACCAAATCATTAAATCACCTAAAAGCATCACATGATTTTGAGAGTTCATTTTTGGATTTGCTGTATTACCATTCCATAACTCCCAAATAGTAGTAGCTCCATTTTCAACCATATACCCCCAACTTGGATAGGTTTTATTTGATGCTAGTTTGTATGCTAAATCACCTCTACCAAAATCCGTCAACGTTCGCATTAAAAACTGAATTCCAACAACACCTGTACTTACATGACCTTGTTTAACAACCTCAACTTGATGCACCATGTTTTGAAACACTTTATCCTGAAGATTATCTGGCACCATATCAAACGCTAAAGGCAGCACATTAGCCGTTACTGTATTGTTTGCATAACTATAAGTTTCTGGATGAAAATATTTAGCATTAAATGCTTTTTTAACACGATTAGCTAAATCATTATAGTAAATAGCATCTGATTTATCTGCTCCTGAGATCGTTGAAAATTTTTTCATGATTTGCAATAAATGATAATAAAACGCACTTGATAATACTTCGCCATCCGTTAAACGGTTTGGATCTTTAGAACGAATAATTTCTAATGATTCTGGTGGCACACACCAATCGCCATATTTGTCCTTAGTCATTAAATCATTCTTCAAATAGCTTTTCTCCATGTACAAGACCCATTTTTTCATAAACGGATAATGATCTTTTATAACTTTTTCATCACCAAATTGTTGATATAACATTTCAGCAACTTTAATGTAAGCCCCTTGCCAAGTTACACCATCACCATAATAACGCCAAAAAGCTGGCGCTACATCTGGAATACCACCATCTAAAGTTTGAGAAAACTTAATATCGTCTAACCATTTTGCATACAACGTTTGGTTATCGAATAGAAAACTTTCGCCATAAGCACCAGTTGTTCTATCTCCTAACCATGGCTGACGCTCATTACGTTGCGGACAATCAATTGGCATGCCCTTATAATTTCCTCGAATACCCCAATAGGCATTCTTAAAAATTTGATTCATTGTAGGGTTTGAACATTCAAATGAACCCGTCGTTTTTATATTATCGTAAACTACTTTTCCTAAAAAATTATCTAATGTCGGTTTATAGTTAAAACCTGATATTTCAACAAATCGGAACCCATGATATATAAATTTAGGTTCCCAAATTTCTTCACCTTCACCTTTTAAAATATAAGTATCTGTAACGCGAGCATCTCTTAAATTAGCAATATAAAGCGATCCGTCCTCTTTTAAAGATTCGGCAAATTTCATAGTAATTTTGTCGCCTCTATTTCCTTTAACCTTAAGCTGTAACCATCCAACCATATTCTGACCCATATCTAAAATATAAGTCCCGTTTTTGGTTGGAGTTATAGATATAGGTTTTACCTCATCCATCACCTTAATATTAGGTGTCATTTGGGCTTCTGGAAACCCTCCTGGTTCTTGTACCCAAATTAAGTTCTTCCAATCGCTATCATCAAAACCAACCTTATTCCAATTTGGTATTTCTTTACGCGCATCGTATGTTTCGCCATCGTATTCATTATTAGCTCTAATAGGACCATTTGGAGAAAACTTCCACGATTGGTCTGTTTTTATGGTTTGTTTGGTGCCATCTTCATATTCAACAACTAATTGCATTGCCATTTTTGGCAAGCCGAAACTTTTAATTTTATAAGGCTTATATTCTTGTCGCATGGCAAAAAAGCGTCCGTTTCCTAAAATAGTTCCTATAACATTTTCACCTTGTTGTAATTGAGAGGTAACGTCAAATACATTGTACTTTACATTTTTTGTATAATCGGTAGGAACTGGTGCTAAAACTTGATTACCAATTTTTTCGCCATTGATATATAGTTCATACAAGCCCATGCCCATAATATATACTTTGGCTTTTTTTACTTTCTTTTCTAAATCAATTTGCTTTCTAATATATCGTGCCGATAATTTTGAAAACTGACTTATACTGTCTCCAGGAAAAAGTTCGTTATACCCAATCCATCTTGTAGATTTCCATTCTGAATAGGTTAAAATACCCATACTCCAATGTGCCGATTCACTCCAATTCGTTTCCCCTTTATTGGTCCAAATTTTCACCTTCCAGTATGCTTCATCTCTACTACCTAATGCTTCTCCTGAATACATAATATTGATAGACGCTTCACTTTGCACCTTTCCACTATCCCATAAATCAGCATCATTGTTTTCTAACTTTTCAGATGTTGATGCTACTAAAATTTGATATGCTATTTGTTCAACCTCAGTATTATTTGTTTGAAACTGCCAACTCAATCTGGGTTGTAAAACATCTATCCCTAAAGGATTGGTTAACATTTCACATTGAAGATCATGCAACTTCATGTCATTTTGAGCTATTGCAGAAAATGAAAAAAGAAGTATAACTAAATATTGTAACGTTGTTTTCATTGAATTTTACACCTACAAGGTTTCAAAACCTTGCAGGATTTTTATTCATTTTTATAGTTTATTCTGAAATTAATTTTTCAAGTTTTTCCGAAGCAGCTATTTCTTGACCATTTCTAAAAACCTTAAAACCTTTTCCTTTATTATATTTTTCACCTGTTTTATCCCAAATAATAGTCACTATATCTCCGTGATACAAGACATTATCTAAACAAAACCAATCCCATTTATCTTGAGGAATTAACGGATTTACTTCTATTTTATCATCTGCTCTAGGACGTAAACCCACCAAGCCAGTTATCATTAAATCGTTGAATGTAGAATGATTGTAATAACGACTTCGCTCTCTATCTCCCATAAGCCAATAGCCTGTAGTTTCATCTAAATATTCACCTATATATGGACGTCCGCGATAATATTGAGACTCTACATACAAATTCATTTGTTTAAAATAATCATCTTCTGAAACGACATGCTGTTTATAATTATTCAACACATTAGCCATAGCTGTTAAGGTTTGTGATGTAGCAAATGGCCAAACAGCTCCATCCCATTCACAAGTTCCTGTACCGTGACTTCTAAAGCGCGGACTTCTACGCTCTGCTGTTGTTAAACCAAAAGGAGCTGCAAAACCTTTTTCATCTTTTACTTGTCCCCAAGCTTTTTCAAAACCTTTATTTTCTGTTGGTAAATTAAAACACCACGGAATAAAACCAATAGCTTCTCTAACGTTAGATGAGGTATCTTTCTCAGTTAAGGTTTCAAAAAACTCAGCATCTTTATTCCATAATTTTGCCTCAACTAAACGTTTAAGTGTATCGGCTTTTGCTTCAAAATAAGTTGATTTATCAGTATCATTTTGCATATTAGCCATAGTTGCTAAGGCTTTTGCGTTGGCATACATATAACTATTAATGGTTGGTCGCACGTTTTGTACATGACGCCCGCCACTTAAGGATTCTTCCATACCATCTTTAACATCAATTTGCCAAAACAATCCATCAGGTCTTTGTCTTTCATCTTCCCAAAGCGCATAATCGCTTACTAAATCTGGATACATGTCTAACAAATAAGAAGCGTCTTTATTTACTAAATAACGATTGTATAAAGCATCGGCTGTCCAACTACTAAACTTATGCAACCGTTCCATTGGTTTTCCATCATTTCCTCGATACCATAAATGCACGTTTTGCTCAATATATTCTGGATTATGCACCCATCTAAATTCATTTATATGGTGTCCTAAAGCACAGGCTATTAAATTGTATTTATCGGCATAGGAGCGATCTACCAAAAACTCCGTTATTGCGAATCCTTGTGGTGTATTGGTAATATGTTTGCGTAAACTCCACCATCTGAAATAATACATTTCTTCAAAGTTTTGTTGCGGACAATCAAACAACGGGATGTTTGTTTTTATCCAAGACCAAGCACTATCATTAGGTACAGCCTTAGCAATATTCTCATCTTCCATTGTGTTGAAATAATCAACATAATGCTTATAATTTTCAACATCTAAAACATAACCTGCTTTTTCTGATGATGATTTTTCACAACCTGTAAAACTTGCTATAATAATTGCAACTAATACTATTCTAAATTTCATTTAGTCTACTTTTATATATTTAACACCCGTAAAAAACATATGTTTTTCCAGCTTTCATTTTCACATCGTATTCATAATACTTTGGAAGTTTCAGTTTTTCAATTTTTGCTTTATCAGAAATAATTGGTGCTTTTACTTCAACATCAAAAAACAAAGCATTTGAATTTTTACCTTTCGCTTTTTTAATATTACTTCCTTTTATTTTGCTTGCTAAACGCAATCTGCAATTACCATCTCTTTTTGCTGTTATTTTAAGCTCAGACACTTTATTGTTTTTCCATGTCATATCAATTTGAAAACCACCTCTAGAAACCAAACCATTAATAGCACCCTCTTTCCAAAAACTTGGTAAGGCGGGTAATAAATGGATCGCACCTTCCTGACTTTGCATTAACATTTCTGCAATTCCCGCCGTACAACCAAAATTACCATCTATTTGAAATGGTTGATGTGCATCTAACATATTTGGGTAAGTTCCACCACCTTTTCGCTGCTTTGCAGTTACTAAATGTAATTGATCTTGCAATAATTTATATGCATGATCGCCATCTAACAATCTAGCCCATAAATTAACTTTCCAACCCATAGACCAACCTGTAGATTCGTCGCCTCTAAACTTTAAAGACGTTTTTGCTGCTTCAAATAATTTTGGTGTTTTAAATGCTGAAATTTGATTACTAGGAAACAAGCCATATAAATGTGATACATGTCTGTGATGATCTTCTGGATCGTCCCAATCTTTCATCCATTCTTGAAGCTGACCGTGTTTACCAATACGCATTGGCGACATTTTAGAAAGTGCCGTATTTAATTCTTCCACGAAAGCGTTATCTGTACTTAATATTTTTGAAGCGTTCATGACATTGGTAAACAAATCGAAAACCAATTGATTATCCATAGTCGTACCTGCTGTAATAGTTGATTTCCCATCTTCACCAGCATGTGTGTTTTCAGGTGAATTTGAAGGCACTACGACTAAGTAACCTGTTTCTGGTTCTGGAATCATGAAATCTAAAAAGAAGGTCGCTGCGCCTTTCATGATAGGGTAAATTTCTTTTAAATATGTCTCATCACCTGTATACAAATAACGTTCCCATAAATCTTGACATACCCATGCGCCTCCTGTTGGCCACATTCCTGACGCTGCCATATCTATTGGGCCAGTAATACGCCAAATATCCGTATTATGATGCATTACCCAACCTCTGGCATTGTACATAATCTTAGCCGTTTCTTTTCCTGTTTCAGCCACCTCTTTTGCTAATTGAATAAAAGGTTCGTGCATTTCAGAAAGATTGGTTAACTCTGCTGGCCAATAATTCATTTCGGCATTAATATTCATCGTGTATTTACTTTCCCATGGCGGAAATAACATATCGTTCCATATACCTTGAAGATTTGCTGGTTGCCCTCCTGGTTGCGAACAAGAAATAAGTAAATAGCGTCCAAATTGAAAATACAAAGCCGCTAACTGTGGATCGAATTGTTTTGAATATTTTAAAATCCGTTGATCTGTAGTTTCTTTTGAAGCTTCTGTAGTTCCTAAATCTAAAGACATACGTTTAAAGAAGTTTTGATAATATGCCACGTGATTTTTCTTTATCGTATCAAAATCCTTCGTTATGGCATTATCTAAAAAGGCTTTACTTTTCGCTACGTAATCTTCGGTAATGTCTTTATAATTTTTGAAGTTTGTTGCTATTGAAATATAAAGCGTGACTTCATCTGCTTTATTGATGCTTATAATACCGTTACGTACTGAAAGATCTCCGCCTCTGTTTTTAGCAGCTAAACGTCCTTGAAACTTCACGCGTCCTTTTTGACCTTCAATAGTACTTGTAACTCCAGAAAGCGTTACTTGGTTTTCTTCCGTAGTCGTCTTTGTTTTATCGAAAGGGCTATTCATAAATACATTACAAGTAATACTTCCCGGTTTACTTGCTGTTAATTTTACAGCAATAACTTGATCTGAAAATGCAGTTAAAATTTCACGGGTATATTCAACACCATCAACTGCATATTTTACTTTTGCTGTAGCATTTTCAATATTTAAGTCTCTGTAATAGTTACTGTAATTTTGATGCCCTGGAAATGATAGGTACACACTTCCAAAGGTTTGATACGGCATGCCATTATTGGTTTGCGAACGAATATCGGACGTTGCTAAATCTTGTGCTTCTTTATATTTGCCGTCAAAAATAAGCTGACGCACCTTTGGCAACGCTATTAATGCTTTTGTATGCGCGTTACTATTAGGCGAACCTGCCCAAATAGTTTCTTCATTTAATTGTAAACGCTCCACTGCAGGATCTCCAAAAACCATAGCGCCTAAACGCCCGTTTCCTAATGGCAATGCTTCGTTCCAAATCTCTGCTGGTTCATCGTACCACAATTTTAATTCTGATGAAGACTGTGCTACTACACTTTGTAATCCAAAGAATAAAAAAATAAAACTATAATATATGTTATTATTTAACTTCATATTCTTTATAATTTTGCTCTCCAAATAATTCATATAATTTATCAATATCTTTTAATGCGTTTTTAGGCAAATTTTCTTCGTTATTACCAAAAACATATAACTTTTCATAAGGTTCAATAGTACACGTAGATTCGTCTATGGCTCCTTTTTTATTTTTCACTTTGTTTAAATCTAAGTTTAAATATTTCGCCATAAATGGATACATCGCCATACGTTTTGACACACCATAATTATGGCCTTCTTCTGCAAGATGCTTATTTTCAGCTAAACTCTTTTCATCATAAAACCCATAGGTTCTTTGAATAAAAGGGAATTCTAATTCTGGAACTTCATGTGTCCAATCTTTACCATCGGAAATAATTAACTGTGGCTTTGGTGCTGCCATTGCTGAGACCTCTGCATTATTAGTTCCGTTTCCACACAAATGAATACCACGGCCACTTTCGCACGGACAACCGCCAGAATGATTAGCCGATACCATAACAACAGGCACAGATACTTTAAATCTATCGTCTAAAGCCGCTAAAAACATAGTATGCGAACCGCCACCTGAACCACCAGTAACACCTATTCTAGTAGCATCGGCACGTTTAAGTGTTAGTACATAATCTAGCAAACGCATGCCGCTTAAAAGTTGCATGGTTGATGCTATACTATTTCTATGCGTGGTTGATGGAAATTGAAGACGAGATTCTCCCCATGCAAACAAATCATAATTCACCACAATAGCGCCCATTTTAGCTAACATAGCACAGCGTATTTGTTCATTTTCGCGATAACGACCATCACCAAAATGACCATTAGGCGACACAATTACAGCTGCTTTTTTTCTTAATGGATACGGTTTGTAAATAGAACCCGTGGTATAAACACCCGGTAAAATTTCTAACGCAATATTTTCAACACTATAGCCTTTATACCTTCTTTTTTTTGTTATAATAGGTTTTGAATTTGGTGCTTTGGGTGCTTTATCAATTCCAAAAGCAGAAATCATACAAGACTTCAATTCGGCTTTTCTAGCCTCCCATGTAGCTTTATCTTGATATAAATCTGACAAATAAGCCAATCGTTTTTCTGCCTTAGATTCAGAAACTTTATGGTATTTAAACCTTCTAATTTTATACGATCCGTCTTCTTGTTTAAAGGTTCTTAAGTTAAAAGGCGCCAATACATTTGCTAACGATACTTCTAAATTCCCTTGTTCTATTCGCCAATCGGCATAATCTAAAACCTTATCATTTAATAGCCCTCTATCATCATTTATTCGAACATTAAAAATGGTTTCTATTTTTTTTATTGTTTCTGATATAGGTGATTTAAAATTAGTATCAGATGTTTGTGCACTAACCATTATGGCTAGACAAAAACTAATACTTAGTAATATGGATTTTAAAAATTTCAACTTACAACTTTTTTGTAATGAGTGATTTAATATTAAAAACAGCTTCAGGAACAGATGCTCCTGTAAAAGGCACATCGTCATAATCTGGTGTATCAACTGGCGTGTCTACAGTTGGGTAATGACGTTGTTCTCCTGTACGGAACATAACTCGAGATATGCCTTCAACAGGTTGAAAAAGTATGCCTCTTATGTCTTCACCTCCATTTACACTAAAGGTATAAGAACGCGATTTAGCATTTAATGACACCTTAATGGTATACGTTTTTCCAGCTTCATAACTCGTAATATTTCTTAATCTGTACCCTGCTTTATGTTTTAAATTGCCTTCCGAATCAAATATAAATCGGATAGTAGGCATGCCTTTTTCATTTTGAAATTCTACTTGTAGCATACCATGATTATTTTGTTCTGGAATCACTGTAAAACTAGCTTCCATCTTTTCTGCAAAAGGAATAACACGTTCTACACGAGGATAATCAAACGGATCCTGATCACGAAGTGTTAAATATTTATCGCCAGATTTTGTTTCAATTTTAGCTGAAGCCCATGATAAATCATAAGTATTCCACAGTTTTAATTCTTCGCCATTTGGAAGCGTATTAAAAACATCGTTAACATCGTCGTCAACCGTACTTGTTACAGGAACAGGAATTGAAGCCACCCACATGTCTTCTTTATTCATACTATAAGTCACCCATAGTTTTCCGTCTGGAGGCGTACCATTACCTTCTACAATACCACGTACATATTGTGGTCCGTGCGATTTATAAGCACCACCATAACGTATTCTAGATATTTCGCCATGTACTAAAAATAAGTTGTTATAATTTAAACCATCTTCACTTGTAGAAACCGCCAAAGGCCAACGGAATTCTGAAGGATTATAAACAGTTGCAAAACGACCATCAGACGTTTTTTGTCCCCAAATTTTAGCATTATTATTTACAAAACCTGGTGCGCGTAACGGCTTATAATCCCAGGTTAATCCATTATCTCTACTTATAGACGTTAAAGCATATTTCCATAAACCAACAACATTGCCATTTGGTAAATGGTAATAACTAAAGGCTTTGAATTGTTTTTTAAGCGGAATTAAAGGATCGTCTCTATCGGCTTCCTCAACCCATTGTTGCATCATTAAAGGTTTAGCTAGTAATTCTTTACATGCTTTTTTGAAACCTTTGTCTTTAGATTTAGTATAAAATGGATAGGCTGATTTTGAAGTATCCCATGTTTTATTATAACGAATAAAATAAATAGGTCCGAAACTACCATCTTTATAAATTTCTCTAATTACACGACCAACACCCATTCCATCATTTGGATGGTCTTTTAATTTCATAACAATACCGTAGTATGCCAAAGCAAAAAACCTATTATCCGAAGATGTGAAGAAACTCATACGTTGGTGCATAACAGCTGTTAAATTTTTGGCAACAGCATCAACACCTTCTTTTACATAACCATCTGGAATGTTATAAATAGGAAAAACAACCTCTGGAAACGTCCAGTTTTCTCCATTTGGTGATGTTTGCAAAAACGATTGACTTGGTGGAATATGTTCTCCCACAGGATCGCTTAAATATTGAACAAAAAAGGTATTATTCCAATATGCTATGTTTGGTGCATGGTTGTATGTCCAACCGAAACCATCCGATTTCTCAGGATGTTCTCTGCTTGCTCGCATAATTTGAGTGGCATGAACACCTACTGCTGGACTTAATTGTCCGTGATGATAATCTATATTAGAGAGTGTTTTTCCAACATACTTTAGAGTATCTTGTTGTGCGTTTATTGTAAAAAAAACAAAACACATTAAAACCCCTGATACTAAACACTTCTTTATACTTTGAAAATGATTCATTATTTCTCTTTACTTTTTTCTATTAATCCTTTTAAAATATCTTCTGAAATAGTTGATATTGTACCATGCTTATGTCCTTCTGGAAGTTTTATGTCGGCAGATATATCTTCAAATGTTTTAAAATCTGATGTACGTAACGCTTTATAATTCTTCTCACCATAATTATCATAATAAATGATGTATTTCCCATCCTGTTGTAACACGGTTGGACCTTCTGAAAGAAAACCAGAATAGGGTGCAGAAATATTTTCAAAGGGACCTAATGGTGTTTTACCAAAGGCAACTTTTAAATTTCTATTTGGTCTGGTATTATCTTTTATAATTAATGCGTAATCATTTTTAGCACGCTTAACAATAACACAATCAATAACACTAAACCCTGGATCTAAAAATAATTTGGTATCTGAAAAGGTTTTAAAATCTTTGGTTGTTACATAATACATGCGGTGATTATTCTTTTCGTCTTCTATTCCTTTTTCAAAACGGAATGGAATGGTTGAAGCCCAAATAATAATATATCTATCTGCTTCGTCATCATAAAAAATTTCGGGTGCCCAAATATTAACAACATCTGGTTCGTGAGCCATTACAGGAATATATTGTTGCTCAGACCAGTGTATTAAATCTTTAGAACTGGCATACCCAAAACCATTACCGCCTTTCCAGTCGGTTGTCCAAACCATATGATAGGTATCATCTTTCCCTCTAACAATAGAAGGATCTCTCATAATTTTACTAGCGCCAGCTTCAGGTTTTAAATAAGGGCCTTTAAGGTCTTTCCAATGGTAACCATCTTCACTATATGCTAAATACAACCCATCGGTTGCTGGCTCTCTAAAAGACGTAAAAATGTAAGCCTCTTTTTGGGACGCACAATTAAAAATGAAAGGGAATAGTATTAGTAACAGTAATTTCTTCATCTATACTGAGTAGTTTTAATCTATTTTAATTTCAGACTTCAAATCTTTTCCTTTTTTCAATACCGTTTTCACGTTTTCAAAAACGTTATTTTTTAAGAAAATGGATTCTGTTTCAGAACCATTCACTTCTAAGAAAACATCAGTTTCTTGCATTGGAAAATTATTATTAATCATCACATTAGACACATTACTTAGTTTTATAACAGGTGTTTTTTCTAAAGGTGATTTAGTAGCTGTATTATCTAAAACAATATTTTTAGAATTTTCAATTTTAAATGAAGCTCCTAAAGTTGTTGTAATATTAACATCATGAAACTCAATATCTTTTGCAGTACTTATTGAAAAGCCTTTTTTAGCTTCAATATTAATATCATTAAATGATATATTTTGAATAGGCATTTCTGGAATTCCTAAAATACGTCCCGCTACATTAACATTGCTTCCTGTAATATTACTCATATGAATGTTTCTAAAAATAGGCGTACGCTCTGAAACAGGTTCTACTGTTGTGTTTTTATCATAAAAAAGATTCATCATAAAAGCTTCTAATTTGATATTATTCATAACAATATTAGACACACGAATATCTTCTACAACTCCACCTCTACCACGTGCTGCTTTAATACGAATACCTCTATCGGTACCATCGAAAACACAGTTTGAAATAACTATTTTTTTAATACCTCCAGACATTTCGCTACCAATAACCACTCCGCCATGACCATCTAACATCGTACAGTTTGTAATGGTAACATTTTCAGTTGGTGTTGCCCATTTTCTACCATCGGCATCTCTACCAGATTTTATGGTAATACAATCATCACCAACACTAATATGGCAATTTGAAATATGCACATTTTTACATGATGTTGGATTAATACCGTCGGTATTTGGTGAATACGGGTTAAAAATAGTTACCCCATCAATTGTTACATTATCACAAAACGCTGGATTAATGGTCCAGAATGGAGAATTTTGAATAGTAACACCTTCAATTCTAACATTCTTACAATTATATGTTTGGAATAATGGAGGTCGATGAAATAAGTAACTTCTTGTTCTTTTATAGTAGTCTGATGTCACTAAACCAGCATTGGCTTCCTGAGCCATTTTTTGATACTTAGTAAGCTCCAACTTTTCTTTAGAAGATTCTATTCTCCAAATTTCTTTCCACCAAGCTTCTCCTTGTCCGTCAATTGTACCGCGACCTGTAATAGTCACATTCTCTAAATCTTTACCATAAATTAGAGGTGAAAAACTTTTCATGACTGTACCTTCCCAACGTAATTCTACAAATGGCAAATAATGATCGAAATTGGTAGAAAACTTTAAAACAGCTCCAGATTCTATATGAATTGTGATGTTGTTTTTTAATTTTATAGGTCCTGTTAAATAATTACCTGCCGGAAAATAAATAGTCCCACCACCATTATTTGAAGCTTTTTCAATAGCACCTTGAATCGCTTCGGTGCATAATTCGCCTTTATTATTTCCGCCTTCTTCTAAAATATTCAACCATCCATTAGTTGCATAAACAGATGAAAACGATACTATAAAAATTAATATTAAACTTGCTTTTTTTAAATTCAAAATACGCTTATTTAGATGTTAGTATTAATACCCAATCGTTGCCTTCTTCTTGTTCTCCAGAAGGGTCGAACTCTTGAATACCTTCATTTTTAAAAGTTCCTATCTTGCTAACCTCACCATTTTTAGGATTAAACCAAGAAGCAGCTACTTCTTTACCAGAAATTTTGCCCATATTAACCGATATGGTTCTACCATTATAAGTATAAATTAAAGCATAATTACCACCTTGTGTTGCTGCTAAATAATCGTATTTCTCTCCTTGATTGGCTATTAAACTTTCATCTGGAATACGCTCGAAATAAGGATACTCTAAAATTAAATTTTTAAGATGTTCCATTTGTCCTGCTCCAGGATCATTCAATGCTTCACCCCATAGTTTTTTATTTCCGTATGCCGGATTATCACCCGTTCTAAACATTTGCATGACTGCACTATGTCCATAAGTAAATCCTGCACCTCCAGCAAAAACAGACCAGTATGCATAACGACGTAAATCGTTATCATTCCATAAGGGTTGTAACGTATCGTGCAAACCTTGAGGAATACCTTCATAAGACGGTTCACCATCTAAAGTTGGTTTCGCTGGTTTCAATTTAAAATCAGGTTGTACGTACTTATAATTATCTTGTCCGTATGCACGTTCGGTATCATCCTGATCGTAACGTCTATGGCCTGATTGAAACATATTAAAATCTAACCAGCTTGCATTATGAAAATTATCAGAAGAATCTGTGCGACCAAAAGGATGAAAAGTTACTAAACACTCAGGGTTTTTAGCTTTTAAAATTTCGCCAATAGCATTCCATATTTCAACATTCTCATCACCTGGTGTATCACCTCCGTTTAGCCAAATAATATTTTTTCTACCTTTAAAACGATCTCCTAAAAACGTTGCATAGGCTTTTGCTTGCTCTAAATTTACTTTGCCTCCTTTAACAGATGTTCCCCAAATAGGCACCATTCCTACATACAAATCCTTTTCTTCTGCAACATCTAAAGCGTAATCTACATGATCCCAGAAGTCATATTCCTCAGGATTTTCAAAACTATGTCCTTCTGTTATTAAAGGTTTTGAGACATCTTTATTTACTACAGCCGAATCGCCATAAACATTAGACATTTCTTCAGAATGCATGGTCATGATTTGAATAACATTATACCCTTTTTCTTTTCTATCTTTAAAGTAGCTTACAATTTCTTCGCGTTTTAGCTTTTTAAACGCTAACCATCCTGTATCACCTAACCAAAAAAATGGTTTTCCATCCTCTGTTTGAAAATAATGTCCGTTTTTTGACACTTGAAGTTTTGACATTCCTAACGCTTCAGGTGTTGTATTTTCTTTTTTAGATTCTTTACAAGAAATCACTGCAGACATTATTAATAAGGCAGTGAAAACTTTAAAAAAATTAATATTCTTATTCATAACTAAATTTATTTTCTTTTGATATAAACTACTGTTTTGTTGTTTGTTGGCGATGTTAACATTTGCTTTTCTGAACATTTAAAAACGGTTTTAGACACTATATTTCCGTTTTCAGGATTTATCCAAAACACCTCATATTTCCCTTTATAATCAGATAAATCAATAGTGATTTCTCTTGTATTCTTCAGATAAAAAAGATAAGACTCCCCTTTGTTTTCTAACGACCAAGTATCGCTATTAAAAGTATCGTTAGCATGGACTGTCATTTGAGATAATGACTTATAAAAACCATCGATATTTACATGAGGGATATTAGCCATCGAGCCACCCGCCATTAAAACGGCCCAACCAAATTTTGAAGCTCTATTTGTTGAATACAACACAGATTTCTCTGGATATTTATCTCGATATTCTCTAACCGCTCTATAAACCTGTGCTTCGGCTTCTTTGCCTACTTTTATTTTACGAGCATGTTGTCGTGGCGCTAAGTTTTTACCACCTTCGGGCGCATAAACACTTCCATCTTCGCGGTAATGCCAATAGCGAATATCAATTAAATCAACTATTTTATTTCGTTTTGCATCATTTAAAATAGCATCTTGAACATCTTTTGTGGCACTCAAACCAATAATAGCAGACTTTCCTGTTTCTTTTTTCCACGCTTCAACTTCATCTATCCAAAATTGCATAAAATGAAGAGGTCCTGTATATTCGGCACTTGTAAGCTGAATAACATTCGAATTATTTTGAAAATTATTTAACGACTTCCGTATAAATTGTTGGTGTATTTTTTTTCTAGTAGGATTTAAAACATCATAAAATTGTTCCGCCATAAAAATACGCTTATCCCCAGCATATGGCACTGGCTCTGGAAACCCTGTATTGTTTATATTATTAGCAGAACGCCAAGGCGAACTAGACCAATGTGCACCAGCTTCTAAAATATTATGCTGAAAATATTGTTGATGTATTAATAACTGCCCTTCAGATTCTGCTAAACTAGCAAAACGCTGTAAACGGTTCCAATACCAATCGTTGTATTTTGTTAAATCGTATTTACTTAATTGATCCCATGCTATCCCTTGTCCGCTTCTAGCAAATGGCTGTTCGTAAAAAGGCGCCCAAACATCGGCATCAATTCTACGTGTGCGCTCATGGTCGTCCATTCTACGTTCGTACCATAAACCATAATTATGATCTACAGCTATTATATTTTCAGCTTTATTATAAGCAACAACTTCTTTTAAATTATCGGTAAACCCTGTCCCGTTTTTACCTGGAACAAATCGGGTAATATGTGGCGATGATTTTTTAACATCATAATCTCTAAGACTTCCTCGCCACCACATAACATTGGCTTTTTTACCAGTAAGAAGTGTTTCGTTAAAAGTAAGCTTCCCGTTTTTTGTTTCTACTTTAGAAATAGTATTCTTTTCGCTTTCGCGGAAAACTTTAAACTTTAAATCATCAATAGATTTAAGCTTTGATACATTTACAGGAATACTATTTAATGCTGAAACTTGCTTAATCCATTCTGGCAATGTTAGCAATTTGTTTTCAGCTTGTTTCGTCAACATTTCTGCTTGCTCTATAGTAGGACTTGATGTTTGTTCTGAACCTAAATCTTTAATATAAGGTTTTACAGGAAGCGTTGATAATCGATTGCCTAATTGTGCATAAAATAAACTTCTTGGTTTGATATGATTATTTACATCTTTCCAATGTCCATTTCCTGCCATAATTCCTCCCCAAACACCGAATGCCCAATTATGAGCTGTTGGCGGACTGTAACAATCTATTTTTGATGCAGATGATTCCCAAATTAAACTATTGGCAGCTGTCCATCCTGCACCTCTACCGTCTTGCTCTCTGTTATTAAAACTTAATGCATTACCATCAACATAAACGACATCAAATAAAACTCCTGTTGCCCAACTACCAATCGCGCCATTATTACTATATGGCATAAACGATTCGCATTGTACAAACGCATTTGGACCTGTGGTGCCATAACCACCTACTGCAAAATCATGATAACCATATTCGGAATAACAACGTTGAAAAAGTGTTTGCTGACCTTCAGTATAAAACGTATATCTTCTATATCCTGCTATTTCAGAAATTGGCTCGGTAGCCATACAATCTTCAACTGTTATTTGTTGTGCTGATTTTAATACTGAAACGGCTCCTCCTGCAAAATGTTTAAAATTGACTTGACGTACCCATGCATTTTTTACGTTTTCAAAACTAATGCCTAACCATCGGTGTAATTCATCTTTAGAATTAGACCCATCGAAGGTAGACTGCATAGTTAAATTCTCAATACCAACATGTTCTATTCTGCCTTTCCAAGTATATCGAATGGCTTTGGCTTTACCATACCCATCATCTAGAGTCATAGTTAAAGGCGCATTCAATGTAATCTCATCACCTTCAATATTAGTAACAACACGATTCCATGTAATATCCCAATCTCTAGTTTTCCATCCTATCCAACCTGTTTCGCCTCCAAAGTCAGACATATTCAACGCATCAATCCAATTATTGGTTAATGATTTTTGAATCACTACATCATCTGAAACCTTTAATTTAGAACTATTTTTAAGCTGTATTTTTCTAGCTCCAAGTGGTGAATAAGTGGTTTTAAAATCTAAAGTATCTAGATGTTTTCTATCATCAACGCCTAAAACACGAATTAAAGCTTCTCGTTTCAACCCAGTACCTAAAAGCTGTGTGTCGTTTTCATTATTTCCGCTTCCGCGCAACACAACACCTGATTTTTTAATATATAAAGTGCCGTTAATATTAAAAATACCTTTATCTAAAAGAATGACCCCTCTAATTCCATTTTTATCAGGTTTTAAATTACCAACGTAATCAATGGCTGTTTGTATTTTTTGAGTCGCATCTTCGGTTTGATTAGGCACAAAAATTTTAGCCTCAACATTAGGAATTGGCTTTTCGGAAGCCATATAACCTGCATATGAAAAATCAGGAATTTGATTTCCTAAAGTATCTGAAACCATTTCGATACTCCCGTTTTTATTTTTCTTTATATCAGGAAAAGTGGCTTGAGCGATACTGCTTAAAACAATGAAAAACAGAACGAAACATGACAAAATAAGTTTACCTTGTTTATATAAATTTCTCTTTTTTAAATTAATATCATTCATCTTTAAGCACGACTACAATTTAATTTATAATTATTGCAATAATCCCTTTGATAATTTGGCTAAAGTATCGGTGTTATTCTCTGGATTTGACCAATCCACTTTTTTAGTGGGATCAATTCCATTAATATATTTCTCGATATTGGTATAACCATCACCATTCATATCTTTATTAGCATCTGATGCATCATTTGGGTTTAACCCATATTTTTTCTCCCATTTATCAGATATTCCATCACCATCAGAATCTTTATAAGCTTTTCCTTTATAATCTGGATAACCACCTACTTGGCTAGGATGCGTTATAATACCTTGTTTATAAGAGTCAATAGGCAATCTTCTTTTTATAAACTCGCTTCCAATAGTATTTTCCTGTCCTTCTTCATATTCAATCTTGCCGGTTCTTACTTGTTTTATAATACGTTCATCAACAGCGTCTCTTTTAGGTAAGGTTGCACCAACATTGTTTAACACAAACTCATATGCTTCTTCTGCTTTCATAATAGGAAAAGCAGGCATGCTAAATGGTTTGTTTTGCTTTATATAAGCCAATTCTTTTTCGTCTACTTGTACACCACCATCCCAATTATTAGCAGTTACTTCAGGAGATCCAAACACATAATTCCCAGAAACATAAGCGCGTCCGTATGTTTTTGGTTTGTAATACCCTGTTTCTGGTTTTAATATTCTATAACGAATGGGTTTATCGGTAGGTGTGATTGGTCCTGGTTTAAAATAATTATTAATAATATTAAACATAGAACTTTGATCGCCTCCATCAATGGTACGATGCCACCAATTAAACACGACGTTATTGACAAAATTAAAATCGCCACTCATACCGTTTGAACAATTTCTCCCTGTATTATCTGCCCATAAATTTCTCATAAAAGTACTATTATGACCGCCTATGGTACTACCAAAAGAGTGGTTATACGTGTCTAAAGCTTCGGAAGAAATACTATTTTGAATGGTAACATTAGAAGCTGGTAATTTTTGACGTTTCGATTTTTCATTAGCTTTATACATGTGTCTGTACATCGACATGTTTTCATCTAATCCCCAACTTGTAGAACAATGATCTATAATAAGGTTTCCTATTAAATTACCCCCCAAAGCATCGTCTCTTCTCGTAACATCAGTTTCACCTCTACGAAAACGCATGTGTCTAATAATAACATCATGAGTATCTATACTTAAAGTTTCTCCAGCAATACAAACGCCATCACCTGGTGCTGTTTGTCCTGCAATAGTAACATACGGCGCTCGCATATTAAGCGGTTTTTTAAGTCGAATAACCCCTGAAACATTAAATACAATGGTTCTTGCTCCTACTGCTTCAATAGCTTCTCTGAAAGTTCCTTTTCCGCTATCCTCTAAACTTGTTACTACAAATATTTTTCCACCTCTACCGCCTTGGGTAAATGCACCGCCTCCTTCTGCTCCTGGAAACGCAGGAATATCAGCCTTAGAAAGTTCTTTAGGATAAGAAGCCCATGGTGTATATGGTCTTCCTAATAAAGCTTCTTCTTTTATAATATGATAATTTTTTGTCCAGATTTCTTGTAACCTAGCTTCTTCTAACATTAAAAGCGAATCTGTTTTAGCTTGAAGTTCGTGTGGAATTTCAGGATACTGAGCAAATATAGGTTGTACGAATCCAAAAAATAGCACAACTACCAATGCTTTTTTTATTAATTTGAATATTGAAATTTCCATATTTAAGACTTTTAAGAAAATTTTATTTGTTGTCTTTTGACTTTTTACGTTCCTCGATACGCTTATACCAACCCTCTCGCTCTTTTTCTAAATCATAGCCTTGTGCTGATAAATAGTTATTGATTCTACCTTTATATTTACCAAACCAAGCGTGCTTTTCTTTAGAAGAGCCACCATCAATAGCCTTTTCTCTAGCTTCTTTTAAATTACTATAAATATAATCTTTCTGCTCTTGATTTAAACTTGGAATCATATCTAAAAAAGCAGCATAGGTTTTAGGCAAAACACCATAAGTCATCCCATCTTTTACAGCATCAATTTTATCGTTAGTTAATTCTTTCGATAATTGTTTTAAATATGATTTATGAAGCCTCGATATACTCTTTTCAGCCTTCTTTTTTAACTTCTCAACTTTAACTTTATGCTTTTTTTTAGAAGAAGTTGTTTTTTTTAACGCTTCTATTTTAGCATCTCTTGCTTCTTGAATCTTACTTATATTTCTGTATTGCTGACCAATAATATTAGTAACTGCTTGTTCTTTTTTAGTATCTGACAATTCTAATTTTGAAACAATTTTAGCAGCTCTTTCATTGGTTACTTTTACATATTCTGAATCTAAATGCTGTTGTGCACTTAAAGTACAAAATGTGACTACTAAGAATATTATATTTATGCTATATTTTTTCATGGACATGACTAACTTTTAACAATTTATTTTAATAAGGGCTTAACTAAAGTCTCTTTATTATTTTTTAAATCTGACCAATCTTTACATTTCTTTTTAGGATTTACACCGTTGATATACTCTTCGATATTTGTATAACCATCCTTATTTAAATCGCCTTTTGCATCTGAAGCATCATTAGGGTTTAAACTATACTTTTCCTCCCAAAAATCCGGCATACCATCTTTGTCTGTATCAACATAAGGCGTTCCTTTATACTCAGGATACCCACCTACTTGAGCTATATCTGTTATAATACCTTTCTTATAAGAATCGACTGGTAAACGTCTGTGTTTAAATTGATAAAAAGAATCCATATCTAGTCCTTCAACATATTCTGGAATTCCTGTTTTAACCGTTCTTGCAATTCTAGTATCTACGGCATCTCTAATAGGTAATGTTGCCCCTGCGTTATTGATTACAAAATCGTAAGCATCATCTGCATCCATGATATTTCTAAACCAAGGCATAGGCATTGGCTTATCTGCTTTCATTTTTGGAAAATAGGTTTTAGCTTCTTCTAAACTCATTTCTATTCCTTTCTTGCTTTCCATTTGCACACCACCTTCCCAGTTGTTTTTAGAAACACGTTCATTGTTTTCAACAATATTTCCATCAATGTAAGCACGACCAAATTCTAAATAATCTAGTTTACTTCGTCCTGATTCTGGTTTTAAAATTCTATAACCTATTTGTTCATCTACCTTAGTTAAAGGCCCTGGTTTAAAATAATTATTAATGATGTTGTATTTAGCTGTATAATCGCCACCATCAATAGAACGGTGCACCCAATTAAACATAACATTATTAACAAAATTAAAAATACCATTCCATCCTATAGAAGGATTTCTACCAGCATTATTTGCCCACATATTTCTTATAAAAGCACAGTTTTCACCTCCTAGCGTACTTCCAAAAGCATGGTTATAAGTATCTAAAGCCTCACCAAACAAACTGTTTTGAATGGTAATATTTACCGTTGGAAATTTTTTATCTTTATAAGTGGCTCCAGGACTGTACATATGTCTGTAAATAGACATGTTTTCATCTAAGCCCCAAGTTGCTGAAATATGATCTAACATAATATTCCCAACAGGGTTTCCTCCGATAGCATCATCTCTACGACCAACAAAAGTTTCACCTCTACGAAAACGCATATGACGAATAATAACATCATGCGTATCTATCCAAACAGACTCTCCTGCAATACAAACCCCATCACCAGGTGCCGTTTGACCTGCAATAGTAATATATGGCGCTCTAATAATTAACGGTGTTTTAAGTTTAATAATTCCAGCTACATTAAAAACAATAATTCTTGCACCTCCTTTTTCACAGGCTTCTCTGAAACTTCCTGGACCATCATCCTCTAAACTTGTAACGGTATAAACATTACCGCCACGACCACCAAAAGTGTACATACCACCACCCTCTGCTCCAGGGAATGCTGGAATTCCTGCTTGTGGTAAATCGGTTGGTCTACCTGCCCAAGGAATATAGGGTTTACCTTCTCTGGCTTCTTTTTCTACTATTATTTTCGCTTTCTCCCAAGCTTCATCTGAATGCTTGTAAGCTTCTATTTTTATAGCTTCTTCTTGTGCTCTATCTTCACTTGTTAACTTTGGATATTGCGCATAAACATTTGTAATTCCTAGACATAGGATTACTAAAATAAAATTAAACTTAGTCATTTTTTGTATTAATTGTTTCGATGTCGTGGTTTACATCTATTATAAATTTTATAAATTTATTTTAGTTGGTAGAAATAGTTATTTTATTAGTGTAAATAAACAACCTGAATCTGAAAACAAGTTGGAATTATTTAAAAAAAATACCTGTATTTAAAACAAATACAGGTATTTTTTTTAAATATCTCTAGGTATTAATTTAAAGGATCAAATGAACCTCCCCAACCTTGAGTTTGTTCTAAATATGGCGCTGTATCTAATAAGTCTTGATGGATTCCAAAGAAATAATATTCGTTATACCATTTAAATGCTATCCAGTCATTATCTTCTACACCTTCATCTTTAACCATAACCTCAAAATGGTTATCGTATAAATAATCAACATATTCTTCATACGTAGTAACACCAGCAGGGTATGTTGTTGCATCCCTGTTAATTATAGGAGCACTACTACCTTTTAAAGGATCTGTCCCTCTACCATTTTCATATATAGTTGAGGCGTCAGATTTTACAAAAATATAATAACCTTGCCTTCTTGAACCATCTATTGGTGTCTGGTTTAATTTTGTACAATATCCAAAATCATCATTATACAACAACCAACGTCTTAAATCGTGGAAACGCTTATTTTCATAAGCAAATTCTACTTTTCTTTCATTAATTACGGCAGCAAAATGTTGATCTCTTGAACTTACACTAGACAATCCAAACTGTCCATCTAGATTCTTTATTCCAGCTCTTTCTCTAATATCTTCAATTAATCCTTTACCTTCTGCTAAGTTATTGATTCCAATAGCAGATTCAGCTAAGTTTAAAACAACCTCAGCAAAACGTATTTCCATATGATCATCACCATTATTTCTAAACGATTCTGTATTTGATGAATTATCGTTAGTGAATTTTTTCAAATATATGCTGGTATTACTTATTGCATTAGGTAAATTAGTTGGTAATTTAGGTTTACCAGGTTCTGAGGTTAATGGATACCAATAATAAGCCCAAACTTTATGTTGTGGATTTTCTTTATATGGCCAAATAGATCCATTATAAGCAAAAGTATTGTAAAAACGAGGATCTCTATTTCTATAAAAATGGTTTAAATTTCCAGTTGGATCATAGGCTGTACCATCTTCCATTGGGAAAGCATCCATAATGTTTTTTGTAGGAGATAAATCTCCAGCCCCATCCTGTTCAACAGGTCTTGATGCATATTCGGTATAATTATTCTTCGTACCGCCCGTCTCAACAGATTCATATTTATTAAATCCAAAAGCAAAAACAGACTCCATACCATTATCAGTAAACCACATATTTTTCCAATCAGGATCTAGTCCTTTACCTGCAGCTAAACAAACATTATAAGCATTTAAATTAGCATCATAAGCACGTTGCCATCTTGACTCTTCATCATTTCTATTAAACAACGGACTTGCCCAAGTTAGTAACACACGCCCTTTTAATGCAGCAGCTGCAGCAGCAGTAATTCTTCCCGCATCTACATCTCTATAAGGCCGAGCGTTCTCTAACAAAGTTTGAGCCATTTCTAAATCTGATACAATTTGATCTATCACTTCTCCTGAAGTACTTCTAGGAGTTTGATTACTTGGTGTATCTATAGTAGTGCCTTGAGCATCTAAAATAATAGGTACTCCACCGTATAGTCTTACTAATTCAAAATATTGCCATGCTCTCCAAAAATAAAGTTGTCCTTTAATTTGATTTTTAAAATCTTCTTCAAGTCCAGTATAATTATCAACATTATTTAGATACAAATTACTATACCTTATTCTATACCAAGCACTATTTGATGGGTTTGTAGATATTTTTCTACCTATTGATTTTAGACAATGGCTTTGTATAGGAGAAATTTGAGCCCATTCTTTATTAATATCTACTTCATCAGCAACTTCATCAGTAGCTTTTGCAAAAATAGTTGGATTACCCTTACCTTCAACATCAGCATTATCAACTCCTGCCATAGACCACATAGTCATATTTGATTCTCCTTTTGGTAATGATGCAGCATAGAGATAATCTACGTAGGCAGTTGCCAAAATTTCATCTTGATAAACAAGAATATTAACCTTTGAATAATCTGTTTTTTCTTCAAGAAAATCTGTGCTGCAACTATTAAAAAACACTATAATTAAAAGTGCTAACAGGTTATTTATTTTTATATGTTTCATATTAAACAATTTAAATATTTTAAATATAATTAAAACCCAATATTAAGTCCTAAAGAATAAGTTTTTAACCTAGGATAACTATCGTAAGACCCATAAGGAGACAAGCCATAATCTTTATAAGGATTAAACAAAACAAATGGATTAATTGCAACTAAATTAAGCTTAAAACGACTAATCCCCATTTTACTAGTTATTTTTTTAGGTAAAGAATAACTTAAATTTATATTTCGCATAACTAAGCTAAAACTACTAACCTGCCAAAATTTTGAACTTACGGTATTAATTCCCCCTTCTGTTCCTTCATCTCCTCCATTAACATCTTTAGATAGATTTGGTATAGTTCCGCTTGGGTTTAAAACAGGATCATACATATTTGCCCAAAAAGCAGGCCTGTTCTCTGAATTTGATATAATTTTATCTGAATCAAGACTAGACTTAGCACTACCAACTTCTCGATAACCTCCCCAACCAACATTTAAAACCGTGTTTAAACTAAATTGTTTATAGGCTAACCTAAAAGTAGAAGCAAAACCTTGAGGTCCTTTCGCTGGCTTTTTTAATTGTATTTGATCATATCTATCTACAATACCATCTTTAGGTGCAAAGGTTTTAGTTTCTGGATCCCAAGGCCCTCTTATATCTCTATAATACAACATACCTGGTCTTAATTCAGCAACCGTTTTACCAATAATTTGAGTAATACCAGTTTCGGCAATATAATTATCTATATCTGCTTGTGTTTTAAACATCCCAACATAATCATAGCCCCAAGTACCTATATCAGAAGACCCAGGTTGCTTGTCTTCCCATGGCAGCCAATTATCTGGATTAGTAAAATTCCCTTTAATCTTATTATTGTCATACCAACCCATATTAAAATTAACTCCATAGCTAAAATCCTTACCAACAGTATCAGTCCAACCAATAGAAATTTCTTTTCCCCAAGTATCTACCTCGGCAAAATTAGTAGATGTAGAAGCACCTCCAACCGTAAAAGGTACACCATCTCTAAAATTAACCAATAGCTTTGTCCCTATATTATAAAAGGATTCTATAGTTGTAGATAATCTGTTATTTAAAAATCTTGCCTCAATAGCAAAATTAGTCTTAAATTCTTTTCCCCATCTAATATCTGGGTTTGCTGGACCATTGGCTCGTAAACCAAGAAGCGGATCTCCATTACCACCAAAAACAGCACCCCCACTAGCTACAGCGTCAAAATTTTGTTGCCATTGCCAAGGTTTAGCATCATCTTTCCCTAACAGACCTATAGAACCTCTAAGTTTTAAAAAATCAATAGTATTTGAATTAAAGAAATCTTCCTTAGATATTATCCACCCACCAGAAAGGGTATAAAAATTACCCCAGTAATTTTTTGGAGCAAACTTTGTAGATGCATCCGATCTAAATAAAAATTCTGCAAAATATTTGCCATCATAATTATAGTTTAAACGACCAATATATCCTAAATCTCCTGCTGGTTTAAACCAATTATAAGTATTATCATCATAAACACCTTCAGGTAATTGCCATAACATACCTGTTGACCATTCTGGAACCTCTCCCAACTTAATAGTATTCACTTTGCTCCATTCAGTCTCTGATTTCTCAACAGCAAATAACGCTGATACAGTATGCAAACCAAAATCTCTATTATAAGCAGCCTGAAAGCGTGTTTGTTCTCGAGAGCTTTTAGTATTAGAAAGAAAAATCCTATTACCGTTAGATATCTCTCTTGATTCTCTAATTACATTTGTACCTAAAGGACCTGAACCATTTTCATACAAAATATATGTTTGTTCTGGAGTAGCCACAAATTGAGGCTCACCTAGAGCATTAAAGTTATCTGTAAGATCTGAATCAGCACCAAAAAATTCATAAAGATTGTAAGCTCCTCCTATTTGACTTCCACTACTATTCGATTCTTGTCGCGCATAATTAGCTTTCAATTTCAACCCTTTAATAAATGGTACATCATATTCTACATTAATATTAACAGACACATTATTATCTGAAGAATTATTTATGTTATTTAATCTTTGTATCTCCCCATAATGGTACCCAATGACATCATCATTACCACTTGATCCAATAAGCACTGTAGGCATACCATTAATATACATCGGCATAAATGGTGCTCTATTAATTAGCTGTCTGTAATCATTTTCCTCGTTTGAAGACCCAACACCACTAACGGTTTTACTTATATCGGTAAAATATCCAGACACTTGAAAATCGGCGTTAAATCCTTTAGCTAAACGAATATTAGACCCGGCTCTAAACGACCATTTATCATAATTCAAAGTACCTAAATTACCATCTTGAGTATAGTAAGATATCCCTCCAAAGTACGTAGCATCATCAGTTCCTCCTGTTAAATTAATATTATGCCTTTGGTTCCCTGAAGTTGTCCAATAATCATCTAAAACATTAAAATTCAAAGTTTTAAAATGTTCTAATTCTTTTTCCGAAAAGAAATATTGATTATTATCTGGATTTGATGTATCATATGTTCTTCCTAATCCATTAGGACCATTCATAATATTAAATGCTTTTCCATACTCGTAAGCATTTAGCATTTTAGTTCGATACGTTTCATCTGATATTGAAAAATTTCCTGAGTAAGAAAATTTAGCAGGCCCTTTTTTACCACGCTTGGTTGTAACTAAAACCACACCTTGCGCACCTCTTGAACCATAAATAGCTGCGGAAGCATCTTTTAAGAAAGAAATACTTTCAACTTCTGATGCATCTAAATTATTAAACATCGTAGGATCACTTCTACCATTATCAGGATTTATCTGAACAACTCCGTCAATTACGTATAATGGATCTGTTGATGAACCATCTTTTGCTGTTACATCAGTTCCAGTTATAGGATTACGAATTACAATTTGTGCTGAACCTCCTGGTCTAGACTCACCACCTGAAATACTAACTCCTAAAACACGACCAACTAATGCTGACGATAAATTCCCTACTGGTAAATCTTCAATCTCGTTCATTTTAACAGTAGCTACAGACCCTGTTACTTCTTCTCTTTTCTGTTTACCATAACCAACAACAACAACCTCATCAAGAGCCTCTGTATCTTCTTTTAAAGTGACATTTATTAAAGTTTGACCATCAACTGGTATTTCCTGAGTTTCCATACCTATAAAAGAAAACACAATTGTTCCGTTTGATTTTACAGAAAGGTTAAAGTTTCCGTCAAAGTCTGTGACTACTCCATTATTAGTACCTTTTTCTATAACATTTACACCCGGCACGGGTACTCCTGAAACATCTAGAACTGCACCTGAAACCTTTATTTTACTACTAGTATCTTGCCCAAAACTCGACAGAGTTACCAGACTGAAAAGCAATAAAATACATGCATTAGTAATTACGTTTTTCATACTTATTTGTTTAGTTTATTGTTTAGTATAATTTTATATTATGATTTATAGCCTGCAATATTGCGAAATTAATAATAATTCTATGTTATTTTCGAACGGCGACCAATTTTGTAAATATTGCTTTAAACTCAAAGATACCTCCTTTAAAAACAAAGCCTATCCTGAACTATACTGCCTTTCTTTTTTTTAATAAAATCAATACGACATCCAAACCGTCATATCACCTTTTGATCGATTTCCCCAAGAAAAATACGGCACTAAATTTATGTCGACTGTTTCTTTGTCTTTAGATATTGGCTTATATAATGCTTTACTCCAATCACCTTTTTCAACAAAAGCTTTCCCTTTTATTGCATGTACTTCTCTGTTAGCAATATTAATTTTATTAGTTGTGAATTGAGAATTAATATCTAATACAATATTATTAATATCTGTTTTTTTTGAAATATCTTCAGACTCTAAACAGTACACAATTGGTCCTCGCTTAACTGCTACTTGATTTTTTATTTCTTCAACCAACGGATTTCCTTGCATTAACTCTACAGGCATTGGGATATTAAGCTCTATAACATCTCCTTTTTTCCATTTTCTTGAAATACTTGAATAACTACCTGAAACAACATCTTCATTAATCATCTTATTATTAATAGCTATTGTTGATTCTTGACTCCATCCTGGAATTCTTAAAAACATTGTAAAATCCTTTTTAGGTGCTTTTATTACTCTTAATTGGATGTTTCCATCCCAAGGATAATTTGTTATTTGTTCTAATTCAATTTTATCACCTTCAATACTTTTAGTAATTAAATGATTACTCCCATAAAGATTAACATAAAGCCCTTCTTTTGAAACATTATAAGCATAATTACTAACCTGAGTCAACGTACGTGTTACATTAGGCGCACAGCAGTTTGACCATGCGATATAGCCTTCGCGTTCGCTTCCCCATCGTTGTTTGAAAGGCAAATTACTTGATACACTTAACGGGTTATTATAACAAAACTCAGTTCCCTTAAGGCTTATACCAGATAGCACGCTATTATAAAGTGCTAACTCCATAACATCTGTATATTTTGCATCGCCTGTTAATTGAAGCATTCTCCAATTCCATAATACATTTCCAATATTAGCACAGGTTTCTGTATGTGCCGTTGCATTTGGCAATTGATATGGACGACCATAAGCTTGATGAATTTTTTGTACCTCTGTAGGATCATAAGACGTTCCATCTGGCGACACTCCATCGTACAAAGAACCACAACCTCCCGTGATATACATTTTTCTATAAACCACATCATCCCAAATAGATTCTAAGTTTTCTAATAATTTAGCTTCGCCTGTTTCGGCATATAAATCTGCAATACCTGCATACAAATAATTTGCTCTTACGGCATGCCCCATAGCATTGGTTTGCTCTCTAAACGGAATTCTATCTTGATTATCGTCTGTACCATCATTCGTGGTTCCCCTAATATCTATTAAATTATTTGCTAACTCTAAATAGCGAGGATCTTTTACAGTACGATACATTTCGATAATACCCATATAATGTGACGGGCAAATAGCATTTCTAGCGAGTTCTGGTGATGCTTTTTTATAAAAATCATATAAAAATTCGGCAACACCTTTTGCTACTTCTAAAAAGTTAGTTTTTCCTGTTGCTCTGTAATGTACACATGCCGACGTCATTAAATGCCCCATGTTGTACTTTTCAAACCCTAATTGTTTTTTTAACTCTTCTGGACCTAAAGTGCCCCAACGTTCTTCAATTAAAACAGGTGTATTTATATAACCATCTGCTCTTTGAACTTTAGCAAACATGGTAATAGCTTCATCCATTTGCGCTTCTAACTCAGGATTTTTATTAATAGCATACGCCGATGCCATACCTTCCATAATTTTATAAAAATCGCCATCATGAAAAGAAGGACCTGCATGCTTCCCTTTTATTAATCCTGAAGCTATTTTAAAATTGGCATAAGCATGACTAACGGAATCATTATGATACAAATCCCACATGAAAGGAATTGTATTTTTAGTTTCTACATCAAATTGTTCTTTCCAAAAACCATCTGTCCACACCACATCTTGCAATGCGATACTTTGTAATTTTGTATGCGGACTATTTTCATTTGCTACTAAACCTTTTCCTTGCGAAAACACAAGTGTACTTAAACTAAGCAGACAGATTAATATAAATTTACTTTTCATCATGATTTTATTTAACAAATAAATTAATAATTCGACTCATAGAATCCCCATCGGCATCCTTCACTGTTATTTTAAAAGAAGCCAACCCTTTTTCAATTGCTTTAAATTGAATTGTTTTGTCTTCCAGCGAAATATTAGCATTCTTCACATTTGAAAAACTATAAACAGGATCTTTTTCATAGCCTTTAAAATAATTGTTTAAAGAAAACTCCTTGGTTTCATCTAAAGTCATAAAATAATGTGGTTGAGCCATCCAATGTAAATATTCTTCTAATTGTGTATACCCATTTTTATCGTCATCTGCATTTGAATCAGAAAAGTCATTTGATGTCGACTGCGTGTTTAAACCATGAATATCTTCCCACCAATTTGGTAATCCATCATGATCTGTATCCCAATCATCAGGTCGTGTTTCACTAACAAATTCTGGCCATCCGCCAGCATCATCTTGGGTGTCAATCATACCTGGGAATCCACTTTTACTTCCTTTAAAAGTATAACTTCCTTTAAGAGTTTCATCTACAATACGTGTATCATGATTATCGAAAAATGGTTGATTTGCGCCAACATCAGACAAAACATTTTTATACGCTGCACTGGCTGATTGTGTTTTTACAAAAGATTCGAAAAATGGCTTTTCTACAAAAGTTTCAAAATCTACAACCGCTCCTTTACTTAGGCGTATAGTTGCACCATCTTCTTGTGAGTTTTCATCAAAATGCCCAGGCATAACATTTCCTTTAAAAAAATACTGTTGCATACCCTTACCAAGTCCTTCATGTTGCACTTTTAAAGCATAAAAGAATTTAGTACTAGCTCCCGGTTTGTAATAATTATTTACAAAATTCACCTCACTAGCACCTCCATCAGTCGCTCTTTTTCCCCAATTATAAACTACATTATTTCTTATATCTAATTTTCCTGCATAATAGCCATCGCCATTTAAACCGCCACCTAAGCTCCAGTTTCTTCCATAATTATGCGCTAATAAATTATGATGAAAACTTCCAATATCACCACCAATAGTTGCTGCATAACCATGCATAGCGCCATTTCCATACTTATGATGGTCGGCTAAATTTAAAGCTTCAGAAATTAGGGTGCGCTGTAATGTAATATTATGTGCACTTCTTGAACTAAACGATTCATCAATTGTCCAACTTATAGAACAATGGTCGATAATACTGTTATTAGCACCTGTAAGCCCCATGCCATCAAAGGTTTTTCCTGATCCTATTCTCACTTTTAAAAATCGAACAATGCCATCATTTCCTGTAAGACCAATGGGCGCTCTAGTTATAGTAATACCTTCTCCTGGTGCAGTTTGACCTGCAATGGTTGTATAAGGTTGATTGACAACTAGTCTTGATTTTAATTCTATATTACCAGATACATTAAAAACAATGGTTCTAGGACCAATATCTTGATTTACAGCATCACGTAAACTTCCTGGTCCGTCATCATTTAAATTAGTAACTTCAACAACTTTTCCGCCTCGTCCACCAATTGCAAAACGCCCATACCCTTCGGCTTCTGGAAAGGCTAATTGTGCGGGTTTAAACGACCAAACGTTTCCTTGAGTTTCATTACCTTCTGCATCTACCTCATCAACACGCCAATAATAGGTATTCATGCTATATAAATCATTGACATTAAATTTATTTTCGGCTAATACACCTTTAAATTCTGAAGTGTTTTCATTAGCTTCTAATATTGCTTTTTCATCTTCACCAAAATATAATTTATGAGACACTGTGCCTTTTGGCGATTGCCATTGTAACTGTAAATCATCTTCAAAAACAACATGTTCATCTTTTGATTCTGGTAATGGCGTATGCGCTTGTTTTTTTAAATCTGGTGTATCAATTTCAAAGCCATTAATTATCATTTGCCATATATAAAATCTAGGACGCACCACTTCACCACCTAAATCCATTACAAATTTGATTAAAACGTCTTCATTTGTTTTAGCATTAAAAGTAACATAGCCTGTTCCGCATCCTATTTTCGAAAAAGCTCTATTTGATGGTTGTACTGTTTCAGTAAGTTTATCGTTTACATAAATTTTAATATCAGGAAATATTTTAGCTTCAATTTTATCGAATGTATTATGAAATGTAAGCAGTGAGTGTTTCCCTGCTTTTAATCCGCTAATCGACATTTCTAAAGTATCACCAGTAGCTAACCCATCACTTCCTAGTCTATTATAATGAGGCGCTTGAATACCAACCTTAAACCATTTAGAGCTAAAATCCCCTTTTAGTTTTACCGAAACATCTCCAAAGGTTTTTTTAGCTTCTTTTTGTTCTTCAATAACCCATGACTCATAATTAGGATCGGACACTTCTTTTAATTTTCTACCTGAAAAATCAAAATCTACTTTTACAATTTGTTTTTCTGTTTTTTCTTGGCATTGTACATTTAAAATTAGCACAATAACTAATACAAAATAACCTAACAGGCTTTTAAGTGTTTTCATTTAATTCAGATTCTTTTTTTCGTTTAAATTTAATTCTATCAGATTTATTATATCTTTTTCTCTTGATTCTGGTAAAACTTCTATAATATTTACCTCGCCATTTTTAAGCGCTACTTCTACTGTTGTATTGTTGGTAGCATGCAACTTAAAATGTACATTCCATTTTTTTGGCCATGCAGGAAATAAATAGATTTTACCATTTGCTTCTTGCATAAGCATGTCTTGCATACCAATCATTCCTGAACCTCCCCAGTTATGATCTGGAACCCAATCGAATCCTGGTCCCCAAAACGCAGGAAAGCGTCTTCCTGAATCGGCCATTTTTAAAAGGCTATATTTTGCTGCTTCATCAGTTAACCCTAAATGTGCTGCAAAAATATTATCCTGTTTCCAACCTACGTGACTTCTAAATTTTATAGCATCTTTATCGTATTTCCATGTGTTTTGCGCTACTTCTAAATCGGGTAATCCAATACCGTAAATCCCCCAAGGAAACACAGGGTATAATGCTGCAGGTTCGGTGTTATTTATACGTTCCCAAGATTTTGCTGGCGCTAATACTTTATAATGATTAATTTCTTCAAAATTTAAAGGCGGAATTCTGGTTTGAAATGCTTTTATATAATCAACATTTTCTTTACTTAAATCTTTAGCTGAAACTTTTAATAATTTTTCTGAAATAACTTTTAAAGCTGAAATAGTACTATTTGCATTGTATGCCATTTTATAAGTCTCGACTGCAGAACCTGGATATAACACTAAATACCCATTGGCATCCAACGCTTTTCGACCTCTTTTTTTAGCTAAATACTGATAGTGTTCATCAAAAAACCGCAGGCAACTTAAAATGAAATCATTGTATTTTTCAACATTAAGGTTAGCATATTCGTTTTGCTCTAACATCATTTTACAAAACTCGAAAACCGTGTCCCATTGATATTCTAACCAAGCATTGTATTGCATTCCTGGGTCGTAATCTACTGGTCGCTTCCAGCTGTATTCAGCAGGGTTTGGCAATCCGAAATTCTCTAATTGTTCGGTAAATGAAGCACCATCATGATTCCAATACACTTGCGTTCGTAACTCAGCATTCTTCTGCAAGGTTAAATAATAATCTAATTGCGATGTCATCATATCGAAATCACCACTTTTCAACATCGGAAAATATACTAAACGCTGATTTTGTTGTGTCATCGTGCCGCCTCCCCAATTTCTAAAATCTGGTGTAAAGTTTAAATCAGATTTTACATAAACAGGGTCATAAGTAAATAATCCGCCGTTAAACTTTGTTGGATATTTTCCATAGGCATTACACCCTAACATGTATCGGAATAACTGATAATTTTGACCTATTTGATAGACTGAATCTTTTTCTGTTGAATTACTTTTTTGTGTGTAAATAAAACTTCTATTCCAAAATTGATTCCACCATGCTATTGTGTTTTTTTCTGCTTTCTTTTCTTTTGATTTATATGATGATACTAAATCTTGCAATCCATCATTCCAAATAGCAATGTTTTTATCTTGATTGGTATGTAAATACAGTTTTAACTGATGCTTTTTACTTGGTTTTACACTTTCTAAACTAAAGCCTTTGAAATCGGTATCTTGATAAACATCTGTATACGTTCCAACTGGTTTCATGTTTTTACCAATCATAACACCACCAAATGTTCTGTTTTTTAAAGGATTCATCATTTGATCCTTAACTGATTCCATTTTTTGTTGCTTAACAGCTACATCAAAAACAGTCTGTTCTCGATTTTGGTGATAAAACTTAACCCCATTTTTTTCAAAACCAATAGAATCTTTATACGTTATAATCTCGCCTTGTGGTGCCCATTTATAAGAATTCGCATTATTCGCCTTCCCTTTTACTTGTCGGTTTTTATAACGCCATGATTCATAAGACGCTGTCATTTTTAAAGGGGTTTTACTCTCTAAATCTAAATAAATGACAGGATTAAAAACATCAACCCAAAGCTTTATTTTAGTATTTTTTTGACTGATTGAAATACAACCTTCTTTTAAATTTAATTCTTGCTTGAAACCTTCATTATCTTTAAACGGATTGGGGTCTAATTGAACTTTAACACGTCCTAACTTCAACAAGGTATTATGCTCATCGAATGTACCACTTCTTGACACATAAAAGTATACATCGCCTTTTTCAACCCACACATTTAAGCCAATATCGCCACCTCCTATGGGCATGGATTCTGACGAGTTCTCACTTTGGGTTGTCCAAATTTGGTTGTAACTATCAAGTACAGGAATTTGCGCTTCAACATAAAGCGTAAAAAACAAAAACAAACCTATTACTTGAAACTTCATGTCTCTAAAATTTATTCTTTATACCAGTTATCAGTTCTAAAAGAAGACATTGGCAATCCACCTGCACTATAAATTTCAGCTTTAGTAAAATCTTTAAACAAATAGCGAATCGCTACTGGTTTTTCTACTCTTGGAGAAGATAATAAAACTGATTTTCTTCTAACCACAGCTTGTGCTGGATAAAAGACTTTATTTTCGCCTGCTATCTCAAAACCTATAGATTCTTCACCAAACGTTGTAATACCATTAGGTATATTTTTAAAAGATACTGTTACCGTACTTCCTTTTACTTCCATAGCATCAAACTCTGGACTTTCAGACTCAAAACCTTCCATTCCATAAGTTTTAGCCAATGCTAAATAGGCTAATCGTTGTCCGCCCTTTTCTTTATCAACTGGGTGAATATTGTGTTTTTCGCCTACATCCATTAAAACAGCCATAGCTGAATTTGGAATTTCTTTGGATGCTTGTAATTGTGCTTCTCTTAAATAAGCTGAATTGTATTTTTCTAAATTGTCATTTGGATGATAAACACTATAATCAAATGGTGCAATTTGTGCAAAGTAAAACGGAAACTCGCCTTGACTCCATAAGTCTCTCCAACTGCTAACCATCTTTTTAAATAAGTCTTTATATTCAAACGGTCTATCGCGGTTCGATTCCCCTTGATACCAAATAGCACCTTTAATACCGTAACCAATTACTGGCGATAACATACCATTAAATAATGTTGTTGGTTTTCTGTTTGGCGCGCCTTTTAACTCTGTTTCATTTCTAGGAATTGGAAGTGTATTATCAAAATCTTTTAGCATTTCTTCATTCATCCAAGCTTCAACATTTGAACCTCCGTAAGACACTTCAACCATGCCAACAGGTACATTTAACACCTCCTGAAGTAATGAACCAAAATACCACGCCGTGGCACTAAAATTACCAGTAGTTTGTGGAGATGCTTCTTGCCAATGCCCATCAAAATCATTTTTAGGCTCTAGAACTGTAGATCTTGGAACCGTTATAAACCGAATTTGGTTATTTCTAGAATGTACAATGGCTTCATTGCCGCCTCTTACAGGTTGTCCTGTAAACCCTTTTAAAGGCATTTCCATGTTTGACTGCCCTGAACACAACCAAACTTCGCCAATTAACACATTTTTAATCGTTACAACTTCTGAAGCTTGTTTGATTTGAATGGTATAAGGTCCACCAAAAGCAGGTGTTTTTATTTTTGTTTTCCACGCTCCATGCTTATCAACTTTAACCTCATAGGTTTTAGAATCCCAAGATGTTGTAATAAAAAGCGTTTCTCCTTTAGTTGCCCATCCCCAAATTGGCGCTTCCATTTCCTGTTGAAGCATCATATTATCTGAAAACAAAGCAGGTAATTTTATCTGTGCATTCACATTTAAAACGCTTAACACACCTAACAATAGAAACAATAATGACTTATAATTTTTCATTGTATGAAATTTTAATATTTAAACTTTTCAAGACTTTTATTTAATCCATCTTTAGATAAATTAAATGGCATTAAATAAAAACTGTATTCATAATCCTTTGCAGGAATTTGATATTTATCTATAGGCGCAGAAACTGGTGACCAACTGTCATTCCCTCCAATACCCATTTGAAGTAAATCGATATTTACGGTTAAATACCCTGCATCAATTAAATCGAATGTATGCTTCGCTTCATTTAAATTTTCTTGGGTATACGGCCAAACGCTCATACTTAATGGTTGTTTTTCTTTAACCACCACAAGACCTTCATTCTTATTTTGTTCTGTAAATGCCATCCATCTTACATCTGTACGATTTCCGTTTTCTTGAGGCATTACGTAAGGTTCTGTAAATTTATCTAATGGCAATGAGTAATGTTCAATTGGGAATCCGAAACTACGATCAATGTAATTTTCCAATTCGCCTTTTCCATACCAAGACACTTGTTTAAACTCATTTTTAACGCCCATTTGCATGCCTATTTTCGGCATATTTGGTAAGTCTTTTGAAGCCTTTAATTTGTAATCTACTTTAATAGTGCCATCAGATTTAATACGACACGAAACAGAAACTTGAGCGCTATCTTTAATCACTTCATAATTAGAAATCACCAAAACATCATTTCCTGATTTTTTAGTTTTTACTGAAGTTAATTTTGGTGTCGCTTTATACCACTGTTTTAAAAGTTTATATGGTTTCCATCCTTTTTGATCGTTATCAGTTAACGGACGTTTGAAATTTGGTAATAAAGGCGCAAACACTTGTTCTTTTCCTTTAAAAACATACGAGCTTAAAGCACCTTTTTCTTTACTAAATTTAATATCGAAATTGAATCCTTTTATATTGAAATTCTGTTCTGTTTCAGATAATGAAATATCATTTTTATTATCTAAAACCTTATAATCAACTGTATCTTTCGCTTTTAAAAGGAATTGATCTTCTGCAACTACAAATCCTTTTTTAGCCCAAACTTCATCTTGAGTTAATTGAAACTGCAACTTCACAAAATATTCACGTTCTGTTTTCAATTTAGGCAGATACTTTTCTATATTGAAAACCTTTTTATCTCCTGCCTCTATATCAAAAACCTTTAAAGTTTCTTCCTTTATAAGCTTACCATTTTCAAAAAATTGTAAAACAGGACTGTACGCCGCTAAAGATTGTGTTGCTTGTCTGTTTTTAATAGTAAGCTGATTATTTTCTAAACTACAGGTAGCTGACTGATAAATCCATTTATTTTCAAACATAGCTGCTTTAGGTCGCCCATCGGAAGCTACAATGCCGTTTATATTAAAATTACCATGATGTCTTTCTTCTCCAAAATCGCCACCATAAGCATAAAATTCTTGTCCTGTGTTTTCGTCTATTTTTAATAAACCTTGGTCTTTAAAATCCCAGATACAACCACCTATCATTCTTGGTAATGTTCGAAATTCATCCCATAATTCTTTTAAATTCCCTGTTGAATTCCCCATAGAATGCGAATACTCCACAAATATAATTGGACGGATATCTGCTTTTAAATCGACTAAATATTTAGGTGTAAAAACCCCTGGATAAAAACGACTCACCATATCTACATAAGGCTCATCTTGCGGATTTTCAAAACGATGCGCATGATCTACCGTTTTTGGGTATTTAGGATCTCGCGGGTCGATATAACCATCTAAACGCGGGTTGCCTTGTGCTGGCTCGTAATGTAACGGTCTGGTAATATCAAAATCATGAACCCAACCTGCCATAGCTGCATGGTTTGGCCCTTTACCTGATTCATTTCCTAAACTCCAAAACACAACACTTGGATGGTTTTTATCACGCTCTACCATACGACTCATACGTTCTACATACGCATTAGTCCATTGCGGATTATTACTTAACAATCCACCTAAACCATGGGTTTCTAAATTGGCTTCATCCATAACCATAATACCATATTCATCACATAAATCGTAGAAATAAGGATCGTTAGGATAATGACTAGTTCTAATGGTATTAAAGTTGAATTGTTTTATGGTTTTTACGTCTTCTTCAAGGTCTTTGCGGGTTAATGCTTTGCCTCGAATATGATGATGATCGTGACGATTTACACCGTACACATAGGTTTCTTTTCCGTTAATTAAAAGTTTCCCGTTATCTTTAGAAAATTCAATAGACCGAAAACCAACTTTACACGATTTAACTTCTGAAATATTGCCGTTTTCATCTTTTAAAGTTAATAGTAATGTGTATAAATTCGGAACTTCAGAACTCCATTTCAAAGGGTTTTTTATGGTTTCTTCAAAAAAACCAAAACGCACATTATCTAATCTTGGATAGCTTTCATTTATAATATCGGCAGCTGATGTAGATATTGGTTTTTCGAACAAAGGCTCTTTCTTATTGTTATACAGTTGAAACTCGAAGGTTTGTTTTCGAATGGTATCACCTGTAAGATTCTCTAATTTGGGTCTTAATTGAAAAACGGCATCTTCATAAGATTTATCTAGTTTTGTTTGATAAAAGAAATCTTGAATACGCAACTTAGGCTCTGCCATAATAAACACTTCGCGCTGAATGCCACTCATGCGCCAATGGTCTTGATCTTCTAAATATGATGCATCACTATGACGTATTACTTGAACCGAAATAGTATTTTCTCCTGATTTTAAATAAGGTGTAATATTAAATTCTGAAGGCAAAAAACTATCTTCTCCATACCCTAAAAAATCGCCATTAAGCCACACTTGAAACGCAGAACTTACAGCTCCAAAATGAAGCGTAACTGTCATATCCTTTTGCCATTCTTTAGGCACTTTAAATTTTCGTTGATAAGACGCTATGCCATTAGTATCCTTAGGAACATATGGAGGATTTATAGGACGGAATGGATACATGGAACTCATATAAATAGGAATGCCATAGCCTTTTAATTCTATATTAGAAGGCACCTCTATTTTATCCCAACCTTGAACATCTTTTTTATAAAAATCTGTAGGAGCTTCTTTTAAATTTACACTGTATTTAAAATCCCACTCGCCATTCAACATTTTAAGACGACTCTTCGCTCTATTGCCTTCTAATGCATCTTCAATAGTTGCATACGAATATGATGTAGCTCGTGCAGGTTGTCTATTAATACTTGTAACCGTTGGATCTTCCCAAGGTGCATAACTATATTTTTGAGGTTGTTCTGGAATACCTGCAGGGTCACCAGAAACTGTTTGTGCTTGACCACCCCAAAAGCTACTTATGGCTAAAACAAATAATAAAATATTACTTTTTTTCATCTTCAAGTATTACAATTTAATGGCATTAAGCTACTTCATTCTTTCTTTTAAAGCCTCTCTGTTAAGCTTCACTTTAACCATACCCATTGGGTGGAATCTTTTCTTTAAATCGATAGCAGCGTACACAATAGTATACACATCATTTCCTTCTGGAATTAAGCATAATGGCGTGCGCATAATATCCCACCATTTATCAACTTTTGTTTCAATTGGTAAATACCTTGCTTCTTCCCAATTATAACCATCTTTAGACAATGAATACGCCATCATATTTGGTAAATGATGTCCCCAACCATCTGGTCCGCCATCAAAAACAGCGATATAAGTTCCATCTGGTAACTGACTAACAATAGGGTTTTCAACAAAAAAAGGATGCATAGAGGTTATAGGATTTACGCTTTTATCCATGCGTTTCCAAGGCCCTTCTAAACTATTCGATTCTGCTAAAGCTACAAACCAACCTTTTCCTGTTTTCTTTGGATAATCGTCCCATGATTTAAACGGATAAGCACCACTATAAAACCCTAACCATTTATCATCACCAACCTTATACGGAAAAAAGGAAGCCACACCTTGACGTCCTTCCCAAGGTTGAGAATTTAAACCTGGCTCAATAATAACGCCTATATCTTTGTATGGACCGCCAATGCCTTCAATACCATCAACAACCGATTGGCAACGCCAAATTCTACCAAAAGAATGATTAGGTTCTATTTCTTTATGAACGGTATAAGCTAAATAATAACCATACCATTTATTTGCTTCTTTATTAAATACGGGCATATAAGACCAAATAGCGCCACGCCTGTCGTTTAAAGGATTATCATCTTCGGTTACTGCATAATTACCACTTGCTTGATAAATAGTAGATTGACGCGTCCAATGAATAGCATCTTTACTAGTCCAATGCCCTATTTTAGTTTTAACGCGATCAAAATAAGCTTCTACCCCTATTTCGCCTGCTCTTTCTGTTGGAAACATATGATATGTATCGCCTACTTTCACACATCTACCGCCTTCAAAACCACCTTGTATGCCTTCGGTTCCAGACATACCTCCATCTATAGTTGGTGCATTTTCACCACCTAGTATTTCAAAAATAGGAGCTTCATCTGAAAAACCTTCAACAATAAAGGTTGGATTCCATAAATTTCCATCAGGAAACTCTGCATCACGAAATACTAATTCTTGATTACTTTTTACCACACCCAAAACAGTATACAAATCGGTGTAATTAGAATTGATTACATAAGTGCCTTTTTTATATGGTATCGCATAAACATCAACTGGTGGTAAACCTGTTATAGTCAGTGCATTTTTTAAAACAAGATTTGCATTTTCTATTGCGGTATTTCCTTGAAATACACCTACAAGTACTTTTACAGATTCTCTAAATTTTAACTTTAAAGGCTTCGCGTTCTGAAGTGGTAATTTAATCCCTGTTAAGCCTTCTAATTCTGGAGCTATTCGTACTATATTATGTTTACTTTCTGAAAACACATGTCCGTATTCCGTTGTTTCAAAGGTTTCATAAGTACAACCTACAAGTTTAAAAGATGCTGCTTCCCAAGCAACTTGTTTTACATCCTCTTGGTTTTGAGCAACAGAAACTAAACTTCCAAAAATTAAAAAGAAAACTACTATATATTTGAATTTATTCATCATCTAAATTATAATGCGTTGTATGCTATTTGATATGATATATTAGGCGCTATTATTAATTGATATTCATTTTCACCTAATGCTGTGATTTCTCCAGAATTGGTTTCTGGCTTACTTGTACTATTAATGATTAATCTACCTGTACCTTCTGAAGCTTTTACTTTAATTTCGTTTGTACTACAGTATAAATCTACAGAACCATTAGGTGTTGGCACTTTACCTTCTATCCATTTTAAACCACCTAAATTTGGCTTTACTTCATATGTTTTATATCCAGGTGAAGTTGGTTTTACACCAAAATAGTATTTTCCAAAAAGATAAATAGGACTTGCTCCCCAAGCATGACAAAGGCTTTTTCCATAAGGTCTGCCATACATTGCTAAATGCTCTTCACCTTTATCATTAGGGTTATATAATTCCCAAAAAGAGGTAGCTCCAAGTTTTAGCATGCCGCCCCAGTAATCACGGATTTCATTTAAAACAAATTCTTGTTCTCCCATGGCACAAAGCGCTTCCAACTCGTAAAAACGCATATAAGGTGTCGTGATTTTCTGAATATCATCATTTAATAACACCTTGTTTTTTACACTTTGCTTTTGTGCTTCATCAAAATAATCAAAAAAGATACCGAACATATTAGCATATTTGGTAACAGTGTCTTGCACCTCGCCATCTATATACTGATGTTTCATGACTTGCGCATCTTTATCCCAGAAGACATCAAACAATTTCTCTTTTAAATCATCGGCTAATTTTTGATATTGTTTTTGGTCTTCATTTTCTCCTGCTATTTCTGCACTAACTGCTATAGCTTCTAAACTTCTTACCAATAGCATTTGCTCAAAACTAACCTCGCCTGCTTTTGCTAATCCATCGGCCCAATCAATAAACACCCAATCGCCTTCTAAAGGCTCTAAGAAACCGTTTTTATTTCTTCTGCCTAAGCAAAATTCCATGAGTGTTTTTATGCGTGGATAAAATGTCTTTATAAAACTGGTATCACCCGTATATAAGTAATAATCATATAAGCCCATAAACCAATAGAGCGAATAATCCATAATGGTATTTACATGAGCAGTTACAGGCTCTTTTCCGCGAAGCGCTAAAAATGTGCGTTCTACAGAGGGCGAATCAAAAAACAAATAATAATTCATTAAATAACTTTGATAAGCGTCACCAGACCAAATCCAACGATCGCGCTTAATCCCATCTATAAAAAATTCGCGAGATGTTAAATGCATCGTATATGCTGATACATCCCAAATGTCATTCAATAAGCTATCAGATGATTTAAATTCGCCACGATATTCTAATGGTAAATATTCATAAAGCATCGAAATAGAATCATATTCTACTGTAGCGTCTGCTTGTACTTGAACATATCTGAATGCTTTAGATTTATCATGTGTGTATATTTCAGGATGATTACCATCAAAATGGATATAATCTAATGTTTCACATTTTTCAGAATCTAGCGCTTCCTCACGAGATTCTCCATAATACAGAGCTAATTTACCTTCTCCTTTTAAACCATGAATGCGGATATAACCAAAGGTTTCTTTTCCAAAATCAATCAACTCACCAGTTCCTACTTTTTCTGTTTTTTTTGCATTCCAAGGTTCTGTTGCTAAGCTAAATTTGGAAGGCTTATTTTTAGGTGAATTAAAATTCCAAGAACCAACAGGCACCCAAGGTGTTCCAGATTGTTGTGCTTTACCTGTCTCATCAATCCATAGTTTATCTTCGTTAGTTACTTTCCAACTGGCATTGGATTTAACGTACTTACCTTCAATATAAATAGCTGGTAATACTTCTTGATTATATACTTTAAAAGAAATTTTATGTTTTCCTGCTGGAATTATAATTGATTTGGGTACACCATAGATTTGAACATCGTCTACCAGTAATTGAAAAGAACCCTCTGAATATATTTTTACTTCATCCTGTTCTGGAATATCAACTTCTGTTTGAAAGGTAACCAAAGGGTCTGGGCTATAATATTTCCAAAGTGGAGGAAATACAGCTTCGCGTTCGGTACGTCTTACTTGCATTTTATTGCTCAACCAAACTTCAAAATCGCCTGGATACCATATCCAAGTTGCATTAGAATCACTATTTGGCAAAAAAGTTTTACCCATCTATTTTATTTTTTATGATAGTATAAATTCTGTGTTAGATATTGTCTCCGTATCTTTCTTTTGTTATTTCTTCCAATGTTTTACCACGCGTTTTTGGCGTCCAAATAGTTCCTATTATTAATGCGACAACAAGTAATCCCATCATAATTTTAGCCGCCATGTAAAAGCCTTCGCCGTTTTCGCCATATATGTAAACAAATCCAAAGCCCCATAATGCCGCTATACCTCTTACAACAAAAAACATAATACCCTGAGCTGCTGCACGGTATTGGGCTGGAAAGAGCTCTGAAGCCCAAAGCGCATAAAATGCTTGCACACTAATTCCTGCGTGAACTCCCCAAAGAATGGTGAACGTCCATAATGCAACATAGTTTTTAATTCCGATGAAAATAAGGATCCCCCAAGCAACAATGCCTATACCCGTTCCTATAAAATACAGCCAACGTTGATTTACTTTATCGACAAACATAGAGAACCCAAAATAAGTAACAGCAATAATTACGATCCATTGCACAGCTGAAATCATATTAGCATGTTCGTTAGAAAGTCCTCCTGCTGTTTCATAAATATGTTGCTGAAAAAAGCCCATTACAGAAGCCACCATATTCCATGTTACATAAATTCCTGCAAGAAAAAGCATGGTACGAATATTTACTTTTTTAGTAAAAAGTGATCCAAATGAAGCAAAAACACTTGGTTGCTTCTCCTTACTTTCCATTTGCTTTTGTTTAGCTTCTTCCCAGTCTTTTGACTCATTAAGTTTTCGTTGCAGATTCCATGCAAAAAATGCTACAATAAACAACGAACCAAAAATAATACGACTACTGAATACATTTACCGCTTCAACGCTCGCATCACTACCAATAAATAGTTCTGCTACTTTTTGTACATAACCAAACAAAACACCATCTGAAGCATTATCATTACCTGGAGCAAGCAACATTCCTAAAATTAAAATAATCATTGGACCTACTCCCCAAGCAACCTGAGAAATACCCATATTACGTCCTCGATTATTAACTTCAGAATTTTCAGAAATATAAGTCCAAGAAGCAGGAACACCAACGCCTACAGATATACCTGTAACCATAAAACCTGTTAATAACATTGGGAAATTTACCGTAAACATAATAATTGCAACCCCTAACATATACACAAGCATATTGTAGGTGTAAATTGTTTTTCTTCCGTATTTGTCGGCAAGAAAACCACCTATAATGGCTCCAATAGCAGCTCCAAAAGCATTTGCACTAAGTGCATTAAGCCAACCAAGATCTCCCTCAGCTAGTCCGAGATAATTTTGCCAAAGCGTTAATCCGCTTGCTCCAGCTACAATCGCGCCTGCATCAAGATAATTAGTAAGCGATACAGCTATCGTACTTTTTAAGCTTCCTTTTTTATGTTCCATGTTTTATTTATTTAAAATTTAGTTGTAGATGCTAATAATGAACTTATTTAAACTCTTCTATTTTTAGTAAATATGTGAATACTTTTTACTATTTCCATCCTGTTCTTTCCTGTAAAAACAAATAAAAGAAAAGAAAAGAAAATAAAAGAAAATTTTGTTTTAAATATTCTACTTAGAATAAAATTCTTTATTGGCATTATCCCAACATTCCTGAATGATTTTTTTGTACAATAATGCTTGTTGCCAACGATCGCCTTCTTCTTGCTCACCTTCATCAGTAGGAATTGTTCTTGCATAAAAAATATCAGCTTTCAACAATTCAACCGTAAAACAAATATAATCTCCAGGTTTAGCTGAATTTAAAAACCCAAGAAAAGAACGCTTCCACATCTCTTTGAAATGATTCACATACTCTAAATTTTTATCGTCTTTAACATCAACTTGAATACATCCAGGATTTCCTATACGACCATGTATAAAGCGAACACGATCCAAAACGGGTTGAATAAAATCCCATTTATTTTCGATACCTCCATAAACCATTTCTTGTCCTGTGTACCAATGTGAAAAATCACCATTAAAACGAACTTCAGGAAAACGTTTTGTTAATTCAACAGTTCTGAATAAATCTTGTGTTATAGTTGCCCGATGTGTTTCAATATAAATAGGAATATTGTAAGCCATAGAACTCTCATTAATGTAGCTTACTAAAGCATCCATCTCATCATCTGATTCCATTCCCCAACCTAAATGCACCGTAGCACAGTTATAATTTAAAGCTTTCCAAACAGGCAATAAATCTTTTAAATCTCCTACTTCATTAACTCTTGCGTGCGCTGTTAATTGCAAGCCCAATTCGTTACACAACTCAGGATTTCCATCTTGAATACCTCCAAAACCTGCATTTGCAATGGCTTCGTGTTTTCCTCTATCATTTCCTTTTGGTCCTTTAGAAAAAGCAGGTAAATCTTCGCAAGTACCATAATTTATATCAATACGTAATGATGGTTTATTATTACTCCCATCGTTCGTGTTTTTTATCATCTTAAACTAATTATTAATGTCCGTTAAAATAGATATACAAGCCTACCATTGTAATAATAAGAGCTGCCCAAAGTATTTTTACTTTCGGAGTTACTTTTCCTAGTTTACTATAATCTAAAGTGCTTTTGTATGGATTCTTTTCTTTATCTAAATAAGAAATAATGACAATCATAACCGATAAGAACACAAAAATATAAAATGATAGCAATAAGAAATGAGGCCATATTTTAACACCAGAAGCTGGGTCGTTTGGAATTACCCAAAGGTATAATACGCCTACTGTTAAACTAAGAAGTGTTCCGAAAATTAAAATACTATTCGCTGCTTTTGTGGTTGTTTTTTTCCATAAAACACCAAACAAAAACACAACCGACATAGGAGGTGCAATAAAGCCTAAAACCGATTGAAAAACATCGAATAAATTAAGACCTTTAATACTATCTATTGCCATCGTAACAAAGATGGATATGACAGCTCCAGAAATGGTAACTAAATGACCTACTTTAACTATTTTTTTCTGACTTGCATCTGGCTGAATCTTTTTAACATAGATATCCATAGTAAAAACGGTACTCAAAGCATTTAAAGCTGAATCGATTGTACTTACCAAAGCTGCTATAAGAACCGCCATAACTAAGCCTTTCATTCCTGTTGGAAACAACTCGGTTACCATAGTCATGTACGCTTCATCTGGATTACTTAAATCAGGAAACAAAATAAAACACATGATACCTGGCAATATAAAAAGCGGTACATCAATAATTTTTAACCAACCTGTAAAATTAGCTCCTAACTGACCATGCTTAACACTTTTAGCACCTAAGACTGACTGTACCATAGATTGATCGGTACACCAAAACCAAACACCCATAATAGGATACCCTAATAATATAGCTACCCATGGATAACTAGCATCATCGGCAGGTAAAAACAGATTCCAATAATTGGATGGTGTTTTTTCAACTAAAGCGCTAATACCTCCTACTTTTTCTAATCCCACCCACATTAAAGCAAAAGACACCACAATAAGTAATACCATTTGAATAACGTTAGTATATGCTATGGTTTTAAGTCCGCCTGCCATGGTAAAAAATCCAGCAATAAGGAGTAATAAAACAACCGATAACCACATAGGTAAATTAAGAATTTGCTGAATTAAAACGCCTCCAGCAAACAAGGTTAATGACAACCAGCTTAATAAAACAGTTACAATAGTATACCACGCTAAAATGTTTTGAGTAGAATTACCAAAACGTTTTCCCATAAATTCAGGCAAGGTTTGTACTCTAGCTCCTAAATACCTAGGAGCAAAAACCACTGCTAATAGAAAAATAAATATGAAAGCATACCAAGAAAAATTCCCTGCTACAATACCCGTTGAATACCCAATACTGGCAGAGGCTATTAACATTGAAGGTCCCACATTGGTTCCCCACATATTAAATCCAATACTTGTCCAATTAAGCGAATTACCTGCTAAAAAATAATTTTCATCTGCAGGACGTTTTTGTCTAAAACTAATCCAAGCGCCAATGCCTATTAATGCTAAAAGATAAATACCTACAACAGCAAAATCTAGCGTTGCTAATTGATCATATATATTCATGTGCTATGTCTCTTATTATTTTATCGATTAAAGTTAATCAATAAATTAGTTTAGTTGGTAATTGGTTTTAGGTTTAATATAATTACAAGCTAGTATTTACTAACGTTTTCACCTGCTTTAACAAATGGTTCTGCCCAATAAAGAGGTTCTTTTTCATTCTTCATGATAGGTTCTGCTGAATATTGAATTAACAAAACACGTCTAGATTTATTAGTTGTATTAGACCCACTTCTATGAAAACAGGTACTAGAAAATAAAGCCACATCTCCTGCATTTAAAACAGCAGGAACACCTGGATTATCACCAAAATACCCAATTTTATCATTTGTTCCTTCTTGCAATACGTGATCTATTCTATCTTTTACACCTGCATCTTTATATGGCAATAGGTAAACGGTTCCGTTTTCTTCGGTTACATCATCTAAAGGACACCAGATAGACAAATATGGTTTATGCTCAAAATCTAAATAACCAGAATCTTGATGCCATGAAAACGTCATCCCTTTATCGGCTGCCTTTACTACGTATTGTTCTAAAAACAAAAAGACATCTTCACCCAATACTTTTCTGGTAATTTCTTCCATTTCTTTACCAAAAATAAGGTCCTGCATCGTTTCACTGTCTTTATACCTTAAAGCAATAAAATAGCGTTTTCCTTTATGATTAATCTCATCGACCTCAACGCCTTTAGCATCCATCTCATCATCCTTTTCTTTTATAAATCTTTGGCATTCACCTTGTAAACGTGCTATAAGTTCTTGTGGAATCACATTTTTCACAATACAAAAACCATCTTCTTTAAACTGACTTAATTGGTCATCTGATAAAATCGCACTCATCACTTCTAATTTTTAAATTATTATTTGGTTTAATTGGTTTTATATAAAGTCTAAAGACTTCCAAATACCTTTAAAATTGGCATCTATCTTAATATTTTCTATGTTATTCATATCCATATCGTCTGTACAACTTACAGCTTCTGGATATATTGGAATTATAGTACCTTCTTTAACCCAAACTGGCATATCATCCATTGAAACTTCAAAATCTTTTAACCAACCATTCGCTTCAAACTTTTCTCCTGTAAAGAAATTGATCCAATTACCTTCAGGTAAATACACATCTCTTTTATTTTCTGAATTCATCATAGGAGCTACTAAAAAATCGTCTCCAAAATAATATTGATCGTCTATATGCCAACACATTTTATCTTCTTGATGATGCATTAATAAAGCTCTAATAACAGGAAATCCAGAAGCTGTTGTTTTTTCACTTTCTTGTAAAATATATGGCAGTAATGCATAACGTAATTTCCACCATTTTTTTACTATTGAAGCTATGTTTGGATAATAATAAGGCTCTCGTTTTGAGGTGCCATGATAACGCATATGTGAAGTAAAGACACCAAACTGTGTCCAACGCACATACAAATCGTCTGGAATTACAGAATTCATAAAATTAGGCACACCATGAAAGCCAGGAATATCGTGACTCCAAAAGCCAAAACCAGATAATCCTAAATGAAGACCACCTTTTAAAGACCCAGCCATACCATCCCAAGAAGCTGCAGCATCTCCTCCCCAATGGATAGGATAACGCTGACAACCACTCCAACCTGCTCTTGCCCAAACTACACCGTCTCCAGCTACTTCTTTTGTTACTTCAAATGCTGCTTTTTGATATAATAAGGCGTATAAATTATTTAATTTTTCGGGTGCCATATCATGATAATTGGCATCTAAATGAATCTCTTCTCCAAAATCAGTTTTTATACAAACTACTCCCATATTTAAAAGCTCTCGTAATAAATCTTTATACCACTCTACAGCTTTTGGATATGTAAAATCTATGGTACCTGCATAATCTAGATTACTAAAATTAGAACCACCTCTCATTACCCCCGCATCTAACTGCCCCATGTAATTATTAGCTTTTGCCTCTTCATACTGTTCTGCATCTTCAGATATATAGGGCATTTGCCAAAGGCTTACTCGGTATCCTTTACTCTTTAAATTTGAAACAAATTGTTTCGGATTCGGAAATCGTTCTGCATTAAATTTCCATTCACATAACCAATCGGTTTTAAACCAACCAGTATCTAAATGAATTACATCACACGGAAAATCTTCATCTCTTAGTCTATTGCATATTGTAGTGACTTCTTCTTCTGAAAAGTATGTCATTTTACTCATCCAAATACCATAACTCCATAACGGTGGCACTGTTGGAAAGCCTGTAATTTTTTTATATTGATAAATAATTTTATCTGGTGAATCTTCTCCTATTAAAAAGATGTCTAAAACAGGTTCTTCAACTAATAACTGAACAGATCTTGTAGAAAAATCTGCTATTGAAAATTTACAATACGTAGATGTATGTAGAAACATCCCATACATTTCACTAGATAAATAAAAAGGAATATTTTTATATGTTCTTTTATTATTTACGCCTTGCCCGTCTTGATTTTTTAGTTGAAACGTGTTTCCAGACAAATCCATTTTACTAAAACGCTCGCCTGTACCAACAAACTTTTCGTCTGGTTTTGCATGAAAAGAAATAGAAGCTTTACTTGGCTCTCCATATTTTTCTATAAAAGATAGACACATCGCGTCCATTCTATTTGGAAAAAACTGATCGTAAGCACTCACCGTTATTGCTTTTTTTCCGTCAGGATAAAAAACAGCTTGCAAAGATTCTTCTGGTTCTGGTAATAAATCACTCCAATAATCAATCTCTGGATTAGATAAATCAAAAACCGCTCTTATTACGCCCTTTACATCTTTAACGCTCCATGTTTCATTAGATTTTTCAATATTCAATTTCACTTCTTGAATATCATCAGTCATTTCTAACATAGGAGATGTTTGAGCAACCTCCTTTTCAAAACCAACACTAACTCTTAATATTTTTTCTCCAAAAGCTCTTAAAAAAACTTGATAGTTCTTTTTGGGAATAGATGTATCTGGCGCAATTTCATTAGATAATAATTGACACTGGAAAGGAACGGTAAGCACCACACCTAATCCTATATTTTGAATATCAATTGGTTTACAGGCTTTCCAAAGTCTAGAAACACCTTCTTCTAAAGATAAATCGGTATTAAAATCTAGAAAGTCAAAAAATTGATGGTTGGTTTGTTTCATCTACTTATATCTATTATTTTTTAATGATCAGATGTAACATCCAAATAATAATTCCTTTATTCATTTTCAATTTAATCAAGAATGTTTCATTTAGTCTAGTTTGTCAAAAAACACCCAGGTTTCGTTAGGTTTTGTTCCTTCTATTCCTGTTTGGTATTTACTCATTAAAGCATTCCACTCGTTTACACGCGGATTACCTTCGGTTGTTTTAGGATTTAATTCATCCAAGCTTTCACCTTTTGGAATACTTATTACTAGCATTAACTGTCTGTCATTTTTAAATACTTGCAATTGCTGAAAATCGGCATTACAAAATCCTTGTGCTACTTCTGGCCATTCTTCAAATTGCGTTTTATGGTAATCTAAATACTCTTGTTGAAGCTTTTCATCTTCAACTAAATTGGCTGTTAACACAATATGTTCCCATTCTGATTCTGGTTTTGAATCTTCACATCTTTCAATCTTTTTAAAATCGTAAACCGGATGTTCGTAAATTTTAATTTTAAGAGATGGAAATTTTAAAGACAACTTTCTTTTTACGCGTTCTGGTTGATTCATTTTTCCATAAATAACCAAATGATTTTTCCATTGATATAATTGTTGATCAACGATTCTAAATCCTTTTAATTTTGATTTAATTGTAGAAATATCAAAATCTGAACCTACTAATTCAATAGCTACAGGGTCTGGTAATTTTTGCATGCCCCACGTTTTATCAATAACAACTTCGCTCTCTAACAAACTTTTATAAGGCGCTCTTATTCCTGCATTTTCTTTAATACTTTCGCTTACATAAGCATTATTATCTTTCCAAATATTACCTGCAGGCCCATTGTTATTTCTTAAGTTTTTTTCTGTTGGAATCCAGTTATTCTTTATGGTAAAATAAGACGAGCCTTCATCTGTATATAAATACAGCCATAAAAATGGATCGTGCGCATACGGACTGAGATATACTTTATCAATATAATTCTCTTCTATTCTGCTATCTGGTTGAGAAGACAATGTATAAACACCTGCTACATCATGTAAATGTTTTGCATAATGATGAATTTTATTGGCTATAATTTTATTATTACGCATAACACTTAAAGTTGGTGTCCAGCCCCAACCTAGACTGATACCTGAATATGAGACATCGGATATTTCATTATGAGCAATGGTAATATTTTTTACGAATCCTGCAGCAATTCCTATGGTTCCCCAATCTTCGTTTGTCACATTAGTAATTAAATTATCGGTAATAACTTCATCTGAAGACACGACGCGTTCATCTTTAGGATTATAAGGTAAATGTGCTTCAAAACCTTCTTCAGAAAACACACCTACATTAATTGCACTTCCCCCAATATCTTTAAATAAATTGCCTTTTATAGTATTATGATTAGTGCCTTTAATTAAATCTAATCCAGTAGATGCTAAATGTTCAAAAGTACAGCCTTCAAATTGAATATTATTAGCATAATTAACTTCTACCCCTGCTCTTGGTCTACCAACCCAAGCTTGATTTTCTAAACTGGCTTTATCTGGAGTTCCTGGAGTTTTTAATTTATAAGCATCTAACAAATACATACCTGCTTGTAATGGTACATGTCCTTGTTTTGAAGGTCTTAACCAATTACTATACTGAAAAGAAACACCTTTAAAAGTTATATGATGAACAGGGAAATCAAGAGTTCCTTTAATCTCGACTAGATTTTCTAAAACTGGCACAGTAACCTTTACGTCATCAATAGTTTCTCCTGCTCTAGGATAATAATAAATTTTTGCATTGTTTTTATCTAAATACCATTCTCCAGGTTCATTTAACATGGATATGCCATTGTTTAAATAAAAGGCAGAATTACCATTATTTTTTGAAATCCAAGGTGCTGGCCAAGGATGCTCACTTTGAATTCTACTTTCTGGTTGTTCAAAAGACACTCTAGCACTATCTTGATGCACTTCTATATCTTTAACACGAAGATTTGCAATGGCCCACCATTGAATAATGAACATTTCAACACCAGGTTCAAACTTAATTGACTTGTCTTTATAAGGAATCCAACAGGTTTCAGTTGTTTTATCCCAAGATAAAATGCGTTCCATTTTATTTCCAGGTGTGCTTTTAGCTCTTACAGCCTTTTTATCATTTACCCATAACTGTCTGTAATTAATTAAATCGCCAGCTTTTTTTGGTGCATCGGCAACCCAAACAACTCCTGGTTTTAATCCGTTTATTGAAACCTCAGATTTTTGCCATCCAGTTACTTCTAATCCACCACTCAAAATAGGTTTAGCCCCATTTTGTGCTTCAATAATCGTTGGACTTGACTCGGTTCCTGAATCTTCAGACCTAATAAATACAGGCTCATCAAGAAAATAGGTAGCGTCCATTAAAATAATACGAATACCACCTTTTATTGAAGGATCATTTAAACGCCTCATATTTCTTGCTTTTCTTAAAGCCATATTTAAGGTTGCAAGTGGACTTTCTTTAGTTCCTTTATTAGTGTCTTTTCCTGAATTGCTCACCCATATTTCGGTAGCATGACATGAAAAGGCAATACATAAAACTAATAGTAACGTTATATATTTAGAATATTTTAATATCATAATTTCTTTAACTTTAAACTGATTTCTCTTTATTCATTTTGCTTCAAAAACTAAGTCACGTTTTCTAACAATATAAAAATAAGCCCTTTAATTATCTATTTCTAAAAATAAAGACAATATAAATCTGATTTAACAGCAAAGCGCTGCTAATATTGCCATTAAAACAATAAAACAATGTTATTTTTAAACGATGGTCAATTTCATAAACCCACTATTACTAAGAAACAAAATAGCTTATTTATCAAAAAATATGTCTGTGTATAGATTCTTAAAAAGCAAAAATTTATTTTAATTTTTTAAATACCAAATTCGGACTTTATATCTGCTATTTTCACAGGCTTTCCTGTTTTTAAAGTCCTATCCATTGCTTGCAACAAAGCTACAGTTCCTATACCTTCTTCCATATTTGGACAAGCCGTAAAACCTTGTTCAATACTATCAACAAAATATTCTAAGTAATTTTGATATTCGCCAGCATGATGTGTTTGACCTTCAAAACGATAATAATATTTAAGTTTATCATCACCCCAATTAATAATTTTTTCTTCGCCATCCTTAGATGTTACAGAATAACGCAATTCATGATAATCGGCTTGATTCGCTCCATGTGTACCTCTTAAAATACAACTTAAAGGACTATCTCTTTTTACAGGTTGCGTTGGAGAAGAATACACACCACTTACTCGTGCAACTCTTCCATCTATAGCTTTAAAAATAAAATGCATAACATCTTCATTTTTTAGCCCTGCTTCTTCTCCATTTTCACTTATCATACCATAACCCATAACCTCTTCAATATCTGGTAAATACCATCTTATAAAATCTACAGGGTGACTCAAACCACCATATAACCATTTAAAAGATTGCAACAAAGACCATTCTTTTTCTAAAAACCAACGATGGTCTGCATGATAATAAGATTCTACGGTAATTAAATCTCCTATAAGTCCTTCTTCAAAATCTTTACGCTGCCGTTTCATAGGCTCTGAAAACCTCGAACTCTGCCCAATAAACACCTTTTTACCAGATTTTTCACTTAACTCTAATAATTCTCTAGCTTGCGACAAATCATCTATAAATGGTTTGGTACAAACCACATGCTTACCATGAATTAAAGCTTGTTTAACATGTTCAGCATGCAAATGATCTGGTGTATATATGGCTATAATATCAATAGACTCATCTTTTAACAAATCGTCATAATTTGTTGTATAATATGGAAAATCAAATTCTTTTACTCGTTGCTTACAGAGTGCTTCATTTGTATCACAAATTTTCACCAACTCTAATTTAGAACTATGTAAAACAGCAGACATAGTACTTCGACCTTCCCCTAGTCCAAGGATAGAAATTTTCAACATTTAATATTTTATTTATTCAACATGAAAAATTAAAATTTTAGAAAATCTAAATAAAAAGGATGAGTTCCTTTTTCTGCTATTAAACAGATTATCTTACTTTAATTAATTTATAGCTAATATTGCTGTTTTAATAATAAAATAATGTTATTTTTAAACGATGGTCAATTTTATAAAAACCTATAAGTATTAAAAATTGCCTCTAAATAAATTATTAGCTAATTGCTTGCTTTGATTTTCAATAGTTTAACATGAAAAACATAACAGAAACAAACTCATCTAACAATAAAACAAAAACTAGCAACCATGGTGTTTGGTGGCATCAAGAGGATATGGGGCCTTTAAAAAACATTCCTTATATCGTACAATTTGGCAGCATGAAATTTTCTAAAGTAAGAATGGACGAAAACATGCGCCCTCATTTAAATGATGGTATTGAAATACATTTTGTTAATAGTGGTAAATATAAATGGGTAGTTGACGACAAAGAAATTGAACTTTTACCTGGAAATTTATCAATAACAGCGCCTTGGCAATTAAACGGAAGTCCTACCGGAAAAATGGATATTGGTCAAATAAATTGGATCATAATAAAACCAAAAAAATATACATTAAACACACCTCTTAATTTAGGAAACTGGACTAAATTACCATTTGACCTCCAAGAAAATATAGGCACAATGATTGCCAACAAAAACAATTTAGTTATTGAAAAGGCAAAAACCTTTAAAAAATACTTTACTGAATTAGAAAAAGAACTATCTAGTCAAGAAGAAGGTTTTGAAATAATGGTTGGTAACATTATTGAAAACTTATTTATTGACTTACATAGACATCTATCGCTTAGAGAACAAAAAAATTATGAAGAAGATAATTTTATAGAAAGACTCACTCAAATAGTCACAAATGATTTAAGCAAGAAATGGATTATTGACGATTTAGCATATATGTTTGGTATGGGAAAAACCAAGTTTACTTATGAAGTAAAAAAGCTTACAGGATACCCTCCTAATAGTTTCATCATTAATTTAAAAATTGAAAAAGCTATTGATTTAATTAAGAACAACAAATCAATGAATATGTCAGACATTGCGTTTACTTGTGGCTTCTCTTCCTTACAACATTTTACTGCTACTTTTTCGCAACGTATAGGTGTTAGCCCCAGCAAATATGAGAAATAAATATTAACAATGTTAACATTCTGTTCTTTTTCTTAACAGTATTTAATAAGCATTATTTATTTTTCACCGCATTGATTTTTGATATACAATATAAAAAGAATCTATTATTACTCATTTCAAAACGCTACTAAACACCCCTCATAATTATCTACATTCTTAGTAATTTTAAAATTTTAACATAATTTTAATAAGGGAGACAGCTCTTTTTTTCGTCTTACATACAAGAAGAGCATATTTTATGTGAATTTCACATTACTAAGAATATGTTTTACTAAACTTTTTTAAAATAGTTGAATTAGTCACTTAATTATTAAAAAAACCAGGGCTGTTAAAGCAGCCCTTTTTTATTATTTTTTAATACCCAATAACACATTTAAATATAATATATGAAACGCATTTTAATTTTTAGTCTAACTTTTTTTATTGCCTTTAGTGCAAAAACTTTTGCTCAATCCATTAATTTAAACGATCCGCTACCAGTAGATAACACTATTAAAAAAGGTGTACTTCCTAATGGTATGACGTATTATATAAAAAGTACAGATGTTGTTAAAGATGCAGCGACATATTATATTATTCAAAATGTAGGTAGTATTTTAGAAAACGAAGACCAAAGAGGTTTAGCTCATTTCTTAGAGCATATGGCATTTAATGGTACTAAAAACTTTCCTGGAAAGGGACTTTTAAATACACTACAAAAACATGGTGCAGTTTTTGGTAAAGATATTAATGCTTATACCTCTTTTGACGAAACTGTTTATAATTTAAATAACATTCCAACAAAAGATGGTTTAGTAGATACCTGTTTAACCATTTTAAATGATTGGTCTAACTATTTATTATTAACCGATGAAGAAATAGATTCAGAACGTGGTGTTATAAAAGAAGAATGGCGTACACGTCAAAATGGCCAAATGCGTTTATTAGAAACATCGTTACCTATTATGTTTAACAATGCCAAATATGCCGATAGAATGCCAATTGGTTTAATGTCTGTTGTAGAAGGCTTTGAATACAAAGCGCTTCGAGATTTTTATCATGACTGGTACAGAACAGATTTACAAGCTATAGCGGTTATAGGTGATGTTAATGTTGATGAAATTGAACAAAAAATAATAGAAAAATTCTCTAAAACACCAGCCGTAGAAAACCCTAAAGAGCGTTTTACAGTAAATATTCCAGAATACAAAGGCATGCTATACGTTTTAGGTAAAGATCCTGAAATTTCTACAGCTTCAATTAACTTTGGTATTCACCATAAAAAATCTTTAAAACCAGAAACCGTAGGAGATTTAAAACGTTCGCTATTAGAATCTATGGCAGTAGGTATGTTATCGTCTAGAATTTCAGAACTTTCACAAAAACCAGAAGCTCCATTTTTAAGAGCAGGTGTAGGTTATAATGGTGGTTGGGCTAGAACGTCTAATGATTTTAGCATTTCTATTTCTCCAAAAGAAAACCAACAACAAGCGGCATTTAAAGCTGTTTTAACAGAAGTTGAACGTGCTGTTAAGTTTGGTTACATCCCATCTGAAATAAATAGAATGATAGCTAATTTTAAAAGTTCTTATGAAAATCAAATCGCGCAAAAAGACGATATGAGTCATAGTGCTATTGAAAGAGTTATCCAAAGTAATTATTTACAAAACAAAACCATTGCAGATGTTGAAAAAGAATATGTTATTGTAAAAGAGTTATTAAAAACGATTACAGAAGATGATATTCATCAAACTATAAAAAGACTATTTACTGAAGATAACCGTTATTTAAATGTAACAGGAGTTGAAGGTCAAAATAATTTAACTGAGGCACAAGCGAAACAAATTATTGCAAGCGTAGAAAACGATGCTTCAATAAAACCTTATTCAGAAGATTTAGCTGGAAAAACATTAGTATCTGATTTAAATATAAAAGCAGGAACTATTACAAACACAGAAGTAAATAACGATTTAGAAGCAATAACTTATACTTTAAGCAACGGTATAAAAGTACACTATAAATTTGTTGATAAAGAAAAAGACAATGTAAGCTTAAATGCTATAAGTTATGGTGGTACATCACTTTTAAGTGATGACGATTTACCATCTGCTTCACTATTAGGAAACCTAGTTGGCATGTCTGGATTAGGAGATTTTTCAGCAGTAGATTTACAAAAAGTTTTAGCAGGTAAAACAGCAGGCGCAAATGTAAGTTTAGGCGATATTTCAGAAAATGTATCTGGAGGTTCTAATACTAAAGATGTGGAAACTATGTTACAAATGGTATACTTACGTTTTGTGAAACCACGTTTTGACAAAGACGCATTTAAAGTTTTAGAAAGTAATATTAAAAATTATATCGTTAGAAGAGGCGCAGATATAGGCGAGAAAATGCGAGATAGTTTAAGAACAACTATCTACGGAAAAAACAATCCTAAAAAACCAATTTTTAATGAAGCTTATGCTTCTAAAATCTCTTTTGAAAGAATAGAAGCTATCTATAAAGATCGTTTTGCTGATGCTTCAGATTTTGAATTCTTTATAGTTGGTGATGTAAAAGAAACACAATTAAAACCGCTTTTAGAAAAGTATATTGCTTCTTTACCAACTAAAAACGTAAAAGAGACTTATAAAGACAATGGGCCTAAGTGGATTTCAAATAAAATTGATAAAGATGTTTATTTAGCTATGGAAGATCCAAAAGCTTCTGTAAATGTTGTTTACAAAAAAGAAATGCCTTTTTCTTTAAAGAATTCTATTTACACTAGTACCCTTGGAGATATTTTACAGTTACGTGTTACAGAAACTGTAAGAGAATCTGAAGGAGGCGCTTATAGTCCAAATGCATCTGCTAGCCTAAGCAGAGAGCCAAAAGCGCAAGCTTATATATCATTTCGTTTTGATTGTAACCCTGATTTAGCCGATAAATTAGTTGATATTGTAAATGCTGAATTAGAAAAGATTGCAAACGGTGATATTAATGAAGACGATTTAAACAAAACAAGAACAAACTTTTTAAAAGATAGAGAACAATCTAAAGATAAAAATAGCTATGATATGTCATTGTTAACTAATTTCTTTAGATTTGATTACAATATGAACAATCCTAAAAACTTTGAAGATATTGTATCTAAAATGTGTAAAAAGGATATTAAAAACATGGCTAAACAAATACTTGATGGGGCAAAATCTTATGAAGTTATCTTTAAGCCAAAACAATAATTAAATATGAAAAAAATAATTTTAGTATTTGCTCTTATAGCAGTTACCATTTCACAGGCTCAAATTTTAGAGCCTGTAAAATGGTCTACTTCAACCAAAAAAATATCAGAAACCGAATATGAATTAATTGCAACTGCAACAATAGATCCGCATTGGCATTTATATTCTCAAACAGTACCTGAAGGTGGACCTATTCCAACTACTTTTTCTTTTATTGGTAACAGTAATTATTTAAAAAAGGGTAATACCTCTGAAGAAGAAGGACACACAATTGATGATCCTATTTTTGGAATGAAAATAAAGTTTTTTGAAACTAAAGCGTTATTTAAACAACGTATAAAACTTAAAACGAAAGAAGCTTTCAAGGTAGAAGCTACAGTAGAATTCATGGTTTGTGATGATTCTAGATGTTTACCACCTACAGAAGCCGATTTAGTTTTTAACATAAAGTAGAATAAATCATAATTAATATGAAAAGAATCCTTTTAATAGCACTATTTACAATATCATTTTTTGGTAATGCACAAATATTAGAACCTGTAAAATGGTCTACATCTGTTGAAAAACTATCTGATACAGAGTATCAATTAGAAGCCAAGGCTAACATTGAAAAAGGTTGGCATTTATACTCACAAACAGTACCTGATGGAGGTCCTATTCCAACAGCATTTATGTTTGATGATGCAAATGGTAGCATAAAATTAAAAGGAAATACTTCTGAAGAAGAAGGACATACAGTTGATGACCCTGTTTTTGAAATGAAAATTAAGTTTTTTGAAAAAACAGCAAGTTTTAAACAAAAAGTAGAAGTTCAAGAAGGCGTAAATACAATCAATGGTTTTGTAGAATTTATGTCATGTAATGATACACAATGCTCACCTCCTACTGAGGTTGAGTTAGTTTTTAAGTTATCAGATAAACCTGCAGATAGCGCAATAGAAGAGAATTCTAAAATAGCGACAGCAAAAATTGATGATACTAAAGGAAAAGATTCAGAATCTAAAAAGGGGCTTTGGGCTATATTTTTAGGAACATTATTTGCAGGATTATTTGTTCTCTTTACACCATGTGTTTTCCCTATGATTCCAATGACAATGAGCTTTTTTCTTAAGCAAAATAAAGACGGAACAAAAGGAAAATTTAATGCTATTTTTTATGGCTTATGTATTGTTTCAATATATGTTTTGATTAGTTTACCATTTCATCTTTTTGAATCATTATCTCCAAACATTTTTAATTCTATTTCGACTAATGTTTATTTAAATATTGCCTTTTTTATAATTTTTATTGTTTTTGCTTTTTCTTTTTTTGGAGCTTATGAGATTGTTCTTCCTACCAGGTTTGCTTCAAAAGCTGATTCAGCTTCCAATTCAGGAGGTTTGTTAGGAATATTCTTTATGGCATTAACGCTAATTATTGTTTCTTTCTCTTGTACAGGCCCTGCTTTAGGTTTAATATTAGGAAGCGTTTTATCTTCTGATGGAGGTGCAACAGCCTTATCTGTAGCAATGCTAGGTTTTGGATTAGGGTTAGCATTTCCTTTTATGTTATTTGCTTTATTCCCTAGTTGGTTATCATCTCTTCCTAAATCTGGAGGTTGGCTAAATACAGTAAAGGTCGTTTTTGGTTTTGTAGAATTAGCACTAGCTTTTAAGTTTTTATCAAATGCCGATTTAGTTTTACAATTGCACTGGTTAGAGCGAGAAGTATTTATAGCTATTTGGATTGCAATATTTGGTACACTTGCTTTATATTTATTTGGAAAAATACAATTACCTCATGATTCGCCATTAAATCATATTTCTGTAGGAAGAATGAGCTTAGCTATGATATCTTTGATTTTTACATTGTATATGTTACCGGGACTTTGGGGCGCACCACTTAATTTAATAAGTGCTTTTCCTCCTCCACAACATTACAGCGAATCACCTTATGGCGTAGGATTTACTAAAATTGGTTCTGGAACAGCTTCTACCCATGACGCATTACCAGATGGCGCACACTTGATGGCTCCACATGATATACTCGCTTTTAACGATTATGATAAAGGCTTGGCCTATGCTAAAAAAGTTGGAAAACCAGTGATGATAGATTTTACAGGACACGCTTGTGTAAACTGTAGAAAAATGGAAAATAATGTTTGGACTAAACCCAATATATTAAACATTTTAAAAAATGATGTGATTTTAATTTCTTTATATGTTGATGATAAAAGAAAATTAGAAGAAAAAGATCAGATAACATCAAAAATATCTGGAAAAAAACTAAAATATATAGGTCAAAAATGGAGTGAATTACAAACCATTAAATACAAGGCTAATACACAACCTATGTATGTTTTAATGGATCATAATGAAGAAAACCTGATTGATCCTGTTGCGTATACACCAGATGTTGAAGCATATCACACTTGGTTGAAAGCAGGTGTTTCAAATTTTAAATAATTTTTTTGAGTTAATTTTTTTCATGAATCACTTTGGTTTTTATAATCAAAGTGATTCTTTTTAAATAATATGATATGAGCAAACTAAGTAGCTTCTTTAGAGGAAATAATGCAGCAAAAGAAACACCTTCAAATCTTGAAACATATTTTGCCCCTTTTAGACAAAATATAGTAGGTATTAATACTGAATTTGATTCTCCTTACGGAAAGAAGAAAATTATTTATGCCGATTGGACAGCAAGCGGACGCCTATACAGGCCTATAGAAGAAAAGCTTTTAAACGAAATAGGTCCTTATGTTGCAAACACTCATACCGAAACATCTATAACAGGTAGTGTTATGACGCATGCTTATCATGATGCTAGAGCTATTATAAAAGCGCATGTAAACGCTTCAAAAGATGATGTTTTAATTACTGTAGGAACAGGAATGACGGGAGCTATAAATAAGTTTCAGCGTATTTTAGGTATTAAATTAAATGAAAATTTAAAAGATCACACCCAAGTTCCTGAAGAAAAGAGACCTATTATTTTTGTGTCTCATATGGAACATCACTCTAACCAAACTTCTTGGTTAGAAACCATAGCAAAAGTAGAAGTCATTCCTTCTAATAGTGAAGGTTTACCATGCACAGTAAGTTTAGCATATTTATTAAAAAAATATAGTGAAGTTCCTATTAAAATAGCAGCTATTACAGGATGCTCAAACGTAACTGGAATACGAACAAATTATTATGAAGTTGCAAAAATGATGCATCAAAATAATGGTTTATGTTTTGTTGATTTTGCTTGTTCTGCACCATATGTTAAAATTGATATGCATCCAGAAGATGAAGACGCGTATTTAGATGCTGTTACATTTTCTCCTCATAAATTTTTAGGAGGCCCAGGAACATCTGGCGTTTTAATTTTTAATAAAAAATTATATAAAAACTTAGTACCAGATAACCCAGGCGGTGGTACTGTAAGTTACACCAATCCATGGGGCGACCATGATTATATTGACGATATAGAAACACGTGAAGATGGTGGTACACCTGGTTTTTTACAAGCTATAAAAATAGCGTTGTCCATTAAGTTAAAAGATAAAATGGGTATTGAAAACATACTTAAACGCGAGCATGAACTCAATACTATTATTTTTGATAGCCTAACTAAAATTGAAAACTTAAAAATACTTGCTCCAAATAACACCGATAGATTAGGTGTAATTTCTTTTTATATAGAAGATGTACATTATAACTTAATTGTAAAACTGCTTAATGATAGATTTGGAGTACAAACTAGAGGTGGTTGTTCTTGCGCTGGAACTTATGGACACTATTTACTAAACGTTGATCAGCCAACATCTAAATCAATAGAAAAGAAAATTTTAGAAGGTTGTTTAATTGAGCGTCCAGGATGGATTCGTATGTCTATTCACCCAACTATGACAAATGCCGAGGTTCGATTTATTTGTAAATCTATTGAAGAAGTTGCAAAAAACTATCGCGAATGGCAAAAAGATTACACACACGATGCTGTAAAAAATGAATTTATTCATAAAAACCAGGTTGTTGTTGAAGAAGATATTATTAAAAACTGGTTTTAATATATTTAAATCTATAATAAAATAAAGCCAAAGAAGTTAAAGCATTCTTCTTTGGCTTTTCCAAAAAACTAAACTAATTATAATAATATTATATTACTAAATATGATTTTATTATATCTTTAAAACGCTAATTATTAAAGTGCTTTATTTACTGTAAAAGTATAGTAACAAGATGTTATTATTAAGTATTTAATTATCAAGAAGTAATACTATATTAGCTTATTATTAGTATTTTTAGCCAATTACTTAAAAATTTAAGATGTTTTTTTAGAATTTTAAATTCAATCAAGTTTTTTGCATACATTTTCTTAGTATGCCAAGAGCTCTAGATATATGACCTTCCACTGTTTTCATAGAAATATCTAATTTGTCTGCAACTTCATGATATTTTAAACCTTTAATTTTATTTTCATAAAACACAACCTTGCACCTAGCAGGAAGTTCATCTATGCATTTATCCAGTGCTTTCAATTTTTTGTTCTTAAACTTAGCATCTGGTTCTATAGCTTGCATCATCGCCGTATAATAATATGATGATAACATGCTGTTTTTTTTCTTTACGTTTCTATAATTATCCATGAGCTTATTATAAGATGCTCTAGTTAGATAACCACTAAGAGATGTGTTGATATTAAGGTCTTTTCTATTTGTCCATAGTTTTAAAAACACATCTTGTACTACATCTTCAACAATATTTTTATCATTACAGTAGCTAAGTAAAAATGCGCATAACTTACCGTAGTTTTCTGCATAGACTTTCTCGAAAACTTTTTGATTTCCAGCTTTTAAAGCCTCAATTGTAATGTTAAATTTTTTGTTTTTTTGCAAACTATTCGGTGGATTAATCGAATTATTTTCACAAAAATGAAAAAAATAATTAATAATTAGGGGGTATTTCATTCTTTTTACGTCAATACTTTAAATGATAGTAAAAAATGAACAAAACGGCAATAAATAGGCTAATATTAAAACTTATTGATAATACAATTTCAGAAACAGAATCTGAAGCATTAGCTATTTGGTTAGAATCTGATGATGAAAATTTAAAATATTTTAATGAATTAATTCAGGTAAATTATTTAATCGATTCAAAACAAGAATTTAACCATAACGAGTCTTTAAACCGAATTCTTAATACAACACAAAGAAAAAGAAGGTTCAGTAAAAAAACATGGCTTTATTCAGTAGCAGCGTCTATTACTATTTTATTAGCAGTTACGTTTACAACATATAAATACAACACTACTAATAGTAAGCCAATTATTGTTAATAATAATATTGATAATGGTACAAATAAAGCAACCTTAACTATTGAAGATGGTTCAAGTATTGTTTTAGAAAAAGGACAAGATTATGTTGCGAGTACAGGTAATATAATTAGTAATGGTGAAGAAATTATTTATGAAACTAAAAAAACAAACCTTACTAAAACAGCTTATAACACGCTAACCATACCAAGGGGTGGGCAATTCTTTTTAAAACTAGCAGATGGTACGCAAGTATGGTTTAATTCTGAAACACAATTAAAATATCCTGTCAATTTTATTGATGGAGAAACACGTCAAGTAGAATTGGTATATGGTGAAGCTTACTTTAAAGTTTCTCATAGCACAGAACATGGAGGCTCTAGTTTTAAAGTATTAAATGATGGACAAGAAATTGAGGTTTTGGGTACAGAATTTAATATTAAAGCTTATAAAGATGAAGCTAATCTTTACACTACGCTGGTTACGGGCAAAGTAGCAGTATCTACAGATAATACTAGTACCATTTTAAAACCTGGCGAACAATCTAATTTAAATAGCAGCACAAAAGATTTTACAGTAACAACAGTTGATGTTTATGATCAAATATCATGGAAAGAAGGCATTTTTAGTTTTAAAAGAAAATCTCTTAAAAACATCATGCAAGTTTTATCTAGATGGTATGATATGGATGTAACCTTTGAAAACAAAGCCTTAGAAAACATTGGCTTTAATGGTGCATTAGGTAAAGATCAAAATATTCAAGAAATATTAGAAACTATTAAAGGTTCAGGAGTTATTAAAAATTATGAGATAAACAACAAACAGGTTATTTTAAAGTAAATAAAAAGAAAAAAAGAGAGAGCGAAGTCCAATCATTTGGCGGTGAACTAAACTTCGTCCCTCTAGTATGTATTAATTAAATCAATGTCTAACTAACACAATGCGAATTTATGGAAATTAAATTAATTAAATTCCGCTCTCTCATTCGAAAGCGGGTATTACTAACAATTATGAGAACATTCATTTTTCTTCTATGCTCTACAATTTTTGGTCTAAACACAGAAAGTGGTTTAGCTCAAAAAAGAGTAAAAATAGATACTGATAAAGAGGTCTCAGTAGACGAGGTTTTCGATATTATTAAAACGCAAACCGATTATCATTTTATCTATCAGCAAGATCTTTTTAACAATATGCCTAAGGTGCAATTGAAAAAAGGGATAATTAGTGTTGGTAAGCTACTAAAAAACAGTTTGTCTACAGAAGATTTTAGTATCATATTATCTACCAATAATAATATTTTAATAAAAGAAAAATCTGATGTTCAACAAATTCAAATTTCTGGAACGGTAACAGATGCAAAAGGACAGCCTCTATATGGTGCTACCGTTTTAATAAAAGGAACAAGAACAGGTACTACAACCGATTTTGATGGAAAATATTCTATTATGGTAGCAAGTACTCAAAATATATTGGTATTTTCTTCTTTAGGCTATAAAACTCAAGAACTTCAAGCGGGAGCAAAAGGAGTTTTAAATGTTTCTTTAGAGGAAGATATTTCAGAATTAGATGAAGTTGTTATAAGTACAGGAATCTTTAAGCGTCCAGAAGCAAGTTTTACAGGTGCTGCAACTGTTATTACAAAACAACAAATTCAGTCTTTTGGAAATAGAAATTTACTAAGAACTTTAGCGAATATCGACCCTTCTTTAGATATTCAAGAGCAAAATAAATTTGGTTCAGATCCAAATAATACAACTTTAAATATACAAATAAGAGGTGCGTCTTCTATAGCCGATATTAATAACTTACAAAATCAAACTAGAGGCGAATTAAATACACCGCTTTTTATTCTAGATGGTTTTGAAGTAAGTGTAGAACGCGTTTTAGATATGAATCAAAACGAAGTAAATTCTGTTACTATTTTAAAAGATGCTAGTGCTACTGCTATTTATGGGTCTCGTGGAGCAAATGGCGTAATTGTTATAACGTCCTCTATTCCTCCAAAAGGAAAATTACGAGTAACATATTCGGCAGGTCTTAATCTTGAAGTACCAGATTTATCATCATATGATTTATTAAATTCTAAGCAAAAACTTGAAGTTGAAAAAATAGCAGGTTTATATACAGGTTCAGATACAAACCAGCAGATTTTACTTGACAACCTTTTTAATCAAAATAACAAAGCTGTTCAAGAAGGGGTTAATACAGATTGGCTTAGTATACCAACTCAAGTAGGTGTTGGTCAATACCACCGTATAGGAATTAGTGGAGGTGATAAAGAGTTTAGATATGGTTTAAACGTTTCATACAACAACATTACAGGAGCTATGAAAGGGTCTAAACGTGATAATCTTAACACAGGTTTTAATTTACAATATGCTTTTAAAAATGTTAACGTATCAAACCAACTTGAGTTAGGTTTTAATAAAGGAACTAATAGTCCTTATGGAACGTTTTCTCAATACTATGATATGAATCCATACTGGAGACCATATGATGAAAATGGAACACCAATAACAACTTATGAAACGTTTGGAAACACAAACAGATACAATCCTTTGTATGATGCTTCTTTAGCAAGTTTTTCAACAACAGATTATAATAATATACGTAATAATACTTCAGTTAGTGTTAATTTAAATCCTAGTTTAAAATGGGATACAAGTTTTGGAGTTACATTGCTTAAAGGTGGTTCAGATTTATTTACATCACCACTAAATTCTGCTGGTATTATTGCTAATCTACCAATTTTAGAGCGAGGTTCTTATTCTAAAGGTATTAGAGAAGAGAAAACGTATCAAATATCGTCTACATTAAATTACGGAAAAACGTTTGGCAAGCATGCTTTATTTTTAGGTGTTAATGGTCAAATTATAGAAAACCAAAGCGAAAGCATGTCTATCTATGTTAAAGGTTTTACAAATGAAAATTTAAATGACATTTCAAACGGTATTAACTATTCAGGACAAAGTCCAAGAGTATCAGAGTCTAAAGTTAGAAGCGTTGGACTAACAGGTATATTTAACTATAATTACGATAATAAATACTTTATTGAAGGAACAGCAAGAGTTGATGGTGCCTCTTCTTTTGGTTCTGAAAGTAGATATGCGCCATTTTACTCACTTGGTGCTGCTTGGGATTTTAGTCAAGAAAAAATTATAAAAGAAAATTTAACATGGCTTGACCGTGCTAAATTTAGATATTCTTACGGAGTAACAGGCTCGTTAAACTTCTCAGCATATCAAGCACTTAGTACGTATAAATATGACACAGAGTCTCAGTATAACAATATTACAGGAGTAACTTTATTAGCCTTAGGGAATTCTAATTTAAAATGGCAAAATACGAAGCAAAACAATTTAGGTTTAGATTTAAGTGCCTTTAAAAACAGACTAGGGTTTACTTTTAATTACTATCGTAAAACTACAGACAACTTAATAGGAGATGCATCGCTTCCATTATCAAACGGTTACACGAGTTATACCGAAAATTTTGGAACGGTTAGAAACACAGGATATGATGCACAAGTAAGTGTAAATGTATTACGTGATGATAAAAATCAAATTTCTTGGTATTTATCTACGGGTGTATATCATAATGAAAATGTTTTAGTAAAACTTTCTGATGCTGTTAAAACAGCAAATGAGCAATGGGAAAATCAATTTACAAATGCTGATGCTTTTTACCAATACAGAGAAGGTCAATCTATGGATGAGATATATGTTATAAAATCACCAGGTGTAGATCCACTTACAGGAGATGTATTATATGAAGACCCAGAAACTGGTAATGTTTATAATGAAATTAATGAAAACACAAGAAAGATACCTATGGGTAGTTCTTTACCAAAAATTAATGGACGATTTAGTTCTTCCTTACGTTATAAAGGTTTTATGCTAGATCTAGCGTTTTCATACCGCTTAGGTGCTAAAAAAATAAACTATTCGCTATTAAAAGTAGAAAATGCTTATGTAAGAAACAATGTTGATGCAAGAGTATTAGATACACGTTGGCAACAACCAGGAGACATAACTGCTTTTCAAAATATAGCTAGCGAAAATATAACAGTTAATAACGATCGTTTTGTATTTACTGAAAGAACTTTAGCTTTAAGTAACATAAACCTTAGCTATCAATTTTCTCAAAAAGTATTAGATCTATTTAATGTTAAACAATTAAGCTTAACAGGAACTATTTCAGATGTATTTTATATTTCAAATATAAGAACAGCGAGAGGAACAGATTACCCATATACTATAAGGCCATCATTAAACCTTTCTGTTACATTTTAATTTAAACCAGATAGAAAACATGAAAAAACAATATATAATTATTTTATTTTTAGTAACAACGCTTTTCTCCTCATGTGATGATTATCTTGATGTGGAGCCAAAAGATATGGTAACAGTAGACAAAACACTAACTACTGCCGATGGGTATACTTCTGCTATTACAGGGGTATATCAAATACTGCAAGATGTTTATAACCCAGATAGTTTTTTAATGGGAAATGGTACAGATGTTTTAGCAAATACTTATGCAGAACCATATGATGATTTTTCTTATATGTTAACTAAAATTCATCATTATGAATTTGATAATACTCAAGTTGAAACACAAATTAGTGCAGCATTTTTAAATTTATATAAAGCTATTGCTAACATAAACATCATCATAGAAAATATTGAAAATGAAACAGCCTTAACTATTGATGAGGTTAATTTTATAGAAGGAGAAGCTAAAGCCCTTAGAGCTTTTATTCATTTTGATTTATGGCGTTTATTTGGTACGGTTCCAGATGACACAGCAACAGCTTCAGAAGTCATATTACCATATGCATTAAATGTAACTAACGGTCCTATTGATTATGTAAATTACGAGACTTATTTCTCATATATTCTTGCAGATCTAGAAGATGCTAAAAATGCATTGTCAGTATCAGACCCAATAGTAAAATATACCAAAGAAGCTTTAAATAATTTAGGAAGTATTGATGAATACCCTAATTTAGGATGGTATGGTAGACAAAACAGATTTAATTACTATGCAACACTTGGAACTTTAGCTCGCGTTGAATTATGGATGGGAAACAACCAAAAAGCGTATGAATATGCCAAAGAAGTTGTAGATGCCAAAAACGAAGATGCTTCTTTAAAATTTGAATTAGGTACATCTGCTAATTTAGGTAATGGAGACTATGCCCTTTTTACAGAGCAACTTTTTGGAATAGAAACTTTAGATTATGACGACATTCCTTATGCTGCTACATCATATTATGCACATTGTGTTAATGGTCAATATATAATTCAACAGTTTTATACTAGTGCATCAGATATTAGATTAAGTTTATTTGAAACAACCGAAAATAGTGCTTTATCATGGGATGCTCAGTGTACTAAAAAATATAGTAAAATGACAGAGAATGATGTTTCAGAATATAAAAGCATTCCTGTTATTAGATTATCTGAAATGTATCTAATCCTAATAGAATCGGCACCTACTCTAGCTGAAGCTCAAGAATACTATGATACTTTTATTAATACACGTTTTGATATTGGCACAACACTTACAGAAGCAAATCGTCAAGAAACAGTATTGAATCAATATATTAAAGAACTATGGGCAGAAGGACAGATTTTCTATGCTTATAAACGTTTGAATTTAGAAATGCTTCCTATATCATTTCAAGAAATGAATGCTGATAAATACCGTGTTAAACTTCCAGAAGGAGAAACAAATTCTGGAATATAATAATAACGGCAACATGTATTATTCTTAAAAAAAACTTCATTTAAAGTTAAACTAAGAATATTCAAACCATTAAATAAAAACATATAAAAATGAAATATAGATTTTTAATATTAATAATTTTATTCGCAACACTATCGTGTAGTGAAGATTACCCAGAAACATATCAAGGGGATGCTTATTTAGGTTTTGCTATTGGCCCTGAAGATTATAGAATATATGTGCAACAATATTTTAATAATTTTTATTATTACGATGATAGCACTGTAGCTCGAGATACTGTATATGTGGCAATGAATGCTGTTGGTGCAATTCCTAATAAAGATATTGCAGTAAAAATAAAAACGTTTGATAGTGAAACACGTTCTTACCCTGAACGTATTGATCAAACAACAGAAAATGCGGTATCAGGGGTGCATTATGTCCCTTTTGAATCTGATGAAATGACTAATTTACTGAAATTTCATGCCAATAAAATGCAGGATACAATTCCAATTATTCTGCTAAATGATGCTAGTTTAAAGGAAACAACTTACCGTTTAACATTTCAATTAGATAATTTAGAAAATGCCTTAGTTACAGACAATGATGAAAACAGGGTGGTTATTTACATATCTAACAGAGTAAGTAAACCAAGTAACTGGAACGACTGGGAATTTGGCATCTATAGTGATGTTAAAATAGATTTTATGATTCGCCATTCCGATTTAAAATGGAATGAAGAAGATATGGAAATGGTTTTAAACGATGCATTTCTATTATCGTACTATAAATATAAATTTAAAGAAGACCTTATAAAGGAAAATGAAGCCCTTGGTAGTGATGGTCCTTTAGTAGATGCAAATGGACAAGCCATTAAATTCTCTCTTTTTTAATTCTTAAAAAACATATATCATGCAAAATATAAAGATATTTTTTAAGCCCTTTATTATAGGGGTGTTTACACTATTTATTATTAATTCATGTTCTAATGACACCGATTATGTAGAGCCATTCGACGATATAAACATCCTGCTTGAAAATGTTAAGGATACTTATTTCTATAATGAAACACTGTTATTAGATCCAGCAATAACTTATGGAGAAAATAGCGTTGACGACACTACATTTTCATACAAATGGAATCTTGTAAAAGAAAGCGGTGTAGAACTTATTTCAGAAAGCAAAAGTTTAGAATATCAATTAAATACGATTGGGCAATTAAATATTCAATTACTAGTAGAAAATAACGAAACACACGTTATAGAATCTCAAGTAGTGACTATAGATGTTCAAGCTGTTACCAATAAAGGTTGGTATGTACTTAAAGAAACAACAGAAGGCAATACAGAACTTGATGCGTTTTATATTGATTTAGCTACCCCAGATTATAATATTTTAGAGCAAAAAACAGGAGCAGCTCTATCAGGAGCTCCTAAAGTTTTAACAAGTATGGGGCGTTATAACGAAAACTATCAAACGGTAACAACTATGCAAGTTTTTAGTGAGCATGATGGTGTTGAGCTAAATCTAAAAGAAGCTAAACTATCAAGTAAACTTGATGATATGTTTTTGTTAATTGATAATAAAGCAGAACCTAATATACAATCAGGAATAGTGAATAGAGATATTGTGTACCTTTCTATGGGTGATTATGGCACTAGTTATATGAGAAATACAGATCCAGCATTCTTTCCTCCAATTGAAGGCGATTATAGAATTGATGGGCAAATGACTATGGCATCTTTTGGTAATGTTTTAGCTTTTGACAATAAGAACAAACGCTTCATTAGACTTATAGCAAGTTATGATTCTTTTTATACGCTTGGTGAATTTGCCGATGCTTATACTAGCTATAATAATGGTGTTGAGGTTTCTGTAAACAATATGAATGGAGAATCAATCTTTTTAGAAAACACTCAAAAAGGTTCAGGTTGGGAAGCTACAACTTATGCCTATTCTTTATTTAAAAAAGATGGTATTGATGACGCTTTAACACTTTACGGACTAGATTATGAAACCTTTGTTAAAGGTTCTTATTGGGCACCAGATTTTTCAGTAATTGAGTCTGGAGATTACAGTCCTATTAATCTTGAAAAAACCTTAACAAGTACAGATTATCCAATGCTAGTATCTTCAGATGTTTATACAATGAATAAACAAGTTGATATCTTATATTTTGCAAAAGATAATGTTATTGGAGCTTATAATATTAACGACGAATCGTATAACCCATCATTTGTTAATGATATTCCTGCCGATGAAACTATTACGTTCATGAAATACATTAACACAAGTTATTGGAACTATGATGAGTTTTACACACCTGTTTCTATCGATTTAGAATTTAATGGTTTAGTAGTAGCTACTTACAATCAAGCATCAGATACTTACAAAATATATCGTTACCAATTAGATGGTTTAACTACTATAAGTAAACAAGACGATATAAAAACAGGAACAGGAAAAGTATCAAAAGTTATGTATATATCGACTTCTAACGATTGGTTAAATGACATACACCTGTATAATTAACAAATAATTTTAAAAATGAAAAAAGCAATAATCATTGGAATGATTTCTTGTGTTATGTTTTTAATGTACGCATTTACAAGTGTTAAAACCAATATAATACCACATACAAATACCTTAAAAACTTCTGTTTTTAGTGATTCGTTAAAAGTAGGCGATTTGTGTCCAGACTTTAAAATGGAAAATTTAAAGCATGAGTCTGTTTCATTGTCATCATTTAGAGGTAAATATGTTTTTATTGATGTGTGGGCGTCTTGGTGCTACCCTTGCCGTTTAGAATATCCTTTTCTTGAAAAGATGGCAGAAGAAATTAATTCTGATGATATTGTTTTTCTTGGTTTAAGTATAGATACTAGAGATTACAAATGGATAGGAATGGCTCGAAATTTAAAGATGAAAGAACCACAATGGCGTGTTTTAGATTCTGTATTCGAAACCAAATTTAGAGTTGCTTACATTCCTCGTTTTATTCTTTTAGATAAAGAAGGACGAGTTGTTAATCTTAAAATGGATAAACCTTCTAAGCCAGAAACCAAAGCATATTTAGAGAATTTATTAGGTATAAAAAAAACGACCAAGGTAAAGCAGCCAGAGTATCATATTACCGTACAAATGAAAAACGTTAATAAAGAAGCTCCTGCACTTTTAGGTGTTAGAAAAAATGGTAGAATGAAAATTGATACCGTATATGCTAATAAAAATAATGAATTCATTTTCTCTGGTAAAATGCCTGATTTAAACAGAGGTTTTTTATATGTTTTACACGATAAAATAGATCCTACTGTAGCACCTAATAATGGTGATGGTATACCTGTTTATCTTGAAGAAGGAAAATTACTTATTAAAGGTAAAGACTCTATTGAAACAGCAAAAGTTTCTGGAACACCTTTAAACGAAGACAGCTATAAGTTAAGACTTATTAGCGAATCGTTTACTGCTAAAGAAAAAGCCCTTAACAAGTCTTATTCAAAAGCCATAGAAGCGAAAGATGATAAAAAAATAGCAACACTTCAAAACGCTTATAGCGATTTAATGAATGAGAAAAAAGAAGCCGAAAAAGAATTCTTTTTTAATCACAAAAACTCATTAGTTAGTTTAGATTGGTTAAGAAAAAACATCAATATTAAACAAGATAAGCAAACAGCTGAAACATTATTTAATGCATTATCAGACGATGTAAAAAATTCGGCATCAGGAGTACTTTATTCAAAAGAACTTAAAGAAACACCTGCAGTAGGTCTTAATTCTAAAGCACCAAATTTTAGTGCAAAACAACCCAACGGAGATTTTATAAGTATAGAATCGTTAAAAGGGAAATACGTTTTACTTGATTTTTGGGCGTCTTGGTGTGGGCCATGTCGTAAAGAAAACCCAAACCTGGTAAACACTTATAACACTTATAAAGACAAAAACTTTACAATATTAGGCTACTCTTTAGATGAAGGTGCAGATAGATGGACACAAGCTATAAAAAAAGATGGTTTGCCTTGGAACCAAGTATCAGATTTAGCAGGATGGCAAAGTTTACCAGTTCAATTATATGGTGTTAATGCAGTTCCTACTAATTTTTTAATTGACCCAAACGGCATTATTATAGCTAAAGACCTTAGAGGTGAAGCGCTAAATCAAAAACTAAAAGAGGTTTTAAACTAAAAAACGTCTTTAAAAAAAGGAAAGATGTGTACAAATATGCTTCTAACCAAAACATATTTAGAAGCATTATTAAAAAGAAATAATTAAAAACGAAAATGAAATTAAGAAAATTAAAAAGTCAAGTATTAGCATTAGGAATCATAGGTTTTATAATGCATACAGGGCATTTATCTGCTCAAGATAAAGCCTCAGATTATAAAGTTGTAATAAAGCTAAAAGACATAAACAAAGAAGCTCCTGCATTATTATTAGTAAAAGAAGGTAATGAAATGCTTATTGATACGGTGTATGCTAATACTAAAAATGAATTTGTATTTACAGGAAAAATCCCAACATTAAAAAGAGGATATCTTGTTTTATGCCATGAAAAACTTAAGCCAAATGAACAACCAAGTAATGGTGACGCACTACCTGTATTTTTAGAAGAAGAACCATTATTTGTAACAGGAAAAGATTCAATATCTACAGCTAAAATTACGGGATCGCCTTTAAATGTAGATAATTATGATTTAACTCAAATAGGTAAATCGTTTACAGCTAAAGAAAACGTTCTAGGTATGGCATTTTCAAAAGCATCAACTGCTGGAGATCAAGAAAAATTAGCCGAACTTCAAAAAGCTTATGAAGCTTTGATGGTGGAGAAGAAAGAAGCAGAAAAAGCATTCTTTTTAAGTCACACAAACTCTTTAGTGAGCTTAGATTGGTTAAGAAGTAATATTAATGTTATACAAGAAAAAAATAAAGCTACAGAATTATTCAGTAAGTTATCAGACGAAGTAAAACAGTCACCATCAGGTGTTATTTATTCTAATATTCTTAAAGACACAAAATCTGCCGATATCAATTCTCAAGCACCAGATTTTAGTGCTAAACAACCTAATGGCGAAAAAATGAGTATTCGTTCGTTAAGAGGTCAATATGTTTTACTAGACTTTTGGGCATCTTGGTGTGGCCCTTGTCGTAAAGAAAACCCGAACTTAGTAAAAACATACAATACATTTAAAGATAAAAACTTTACTATTTTAGGGTATTCTTTAGATGCTGGAAACAATGCTTTACAACAATGGATGGGCGCAATTGAAAAAGATGGCTTGGTTTGGAATCAAATATCAGATTTAGCAGGATGGCAAAGTTTACCAGTTCAATTATACGGCATTAACGCAGTTCCTACTAACTTCTTAATAGATCCAAATGGAGTTATCATTGGAAAAAACTTAGTAGGTGATGCATTAAATCAAAAATTAAACGAAGTTTTAAACTAAGACTATGAAAAAGTTTTTTATTTCATTCATACTAGTCGTTGGGATGTCAACAACTGGTTTTGCTCAAAAAGTCACGTATTTTAATTTCTCTAAATTACCAGAGATTATTGAAAAATCATTAAAAGAAGCTCAAGAGAAAGCTCCTTTTAAAACTATTGAAGCATTAAAAGAACACTGCATTACGGCAAAGAAAGAGGAAAATATAGAGTACTCTAATCTTCCAAAAGCTCATACTAAAAAAATAACAACTCAGGAACTAGCAAAACAAATTAGAGCATCATCTTTAATGATTTGTAAGTATAAAAAAGGCTTTGGAGCCTATCCTGATTTTGTTCTAATAGGCGCATCAGCAGTTGTTTTAAGTGAAGATGGTTTATGTGTTTCAAACTATCATGTTTTTGAACCATTAATAGATGAAGGTCAAGGTGTACACCCTCAAGACAAATTGTTTTTTGCAGCTGATGAATATGGACATGTTTACCCAATAACAAGCGTTAAAACTTATAGTGATGTAGCAGATCTTGCTGTTTTTACAATCGATACACGTGGTAAAAAATTAATTCCTGCGCCACTTGGTAACGATCAAGAAGTGGGATCTACAGTGCATACTATGACACACCCTAAGCAAGAAGGTTATTATTATACCCAAGGTGTTGTGGCTAGAAATTCTGGTTTTGATGATAACCCATGGGAAAATAGATGTGAAATTACAGCAGATTTTGGTTCTGGCTCTAGTGGTGGACCTGTTTTTGATGATTATGGAAACTTAATATCGGTAGTATCCTCTACTACTTCTGTATATGCCGAAAAAGGTAATAGTCGCGACTGGCAAATGGTTATGAAATTAACCATTCCTGTAAGTTCTGTAAAAAGATTGATTAAATAAAGATTAATAACACAAGAGTTAGTCAGTAAAAGGAGGTTACTTCACTTAGAAGTAATCTCTTTTTTTGTTTTATCTAGGGGTTTATTTTAGATAAAATTCTATTCTTGAAAGCTATAAAAGATTTACTTTACCTTCCTAAAAAAACGCTTTTATATATAAAATTCCTTATAAAACATAAAAGGCAGCCTTTATAAAGACTGCCTTCTTTTAACTTCTATTATTTAGAGTGACTAATTCAAATAAGAAAACTTAAATCAAAGTTTACAACTAGAAGTTTAAATTATAATTACTTACATCCAATCTGGTTGTTTTTCATCTTTTAAATAAAAATCAAAAAAGGATTGCATTTTCTCTGTCCAATCAATTCTGTTTTTATAAGCATTTAAAGTGTGTCGTTCATTTTTATAATTAATAAGCCAACTTGGTTTACCCAAGCGTCTTAATGCAAAAAACAGCGACATACCTTCTTGAAAAGGCACCGAAAAATCATGATCGTTATGAAATATTAATGTAGGCGTTTGAATGTTTTTAGCAGAAAAAACAGGTGAGTTTTTTATGTAAGCGTCTGGCTCATCAAAAAACGGTCCTTTCATTCTGTATTGATCGGCTTCATATTTAAACATATTAGACAAACCATTACCTCTATAACTTAAATAACTAGAGGTAAAATTACTAACACCAGAACCCACTATAGCACAGTTAAAAATATTGGTTTTGGTTAGCAAAAAAGACGTTTGATAACCACCAAAACTATGGCCTTGAATGCCTATTTTACCTTTAGTAGCAATACCTTTTTTTATTAAATATTCAACACCACTAACAGCTGCATTATAAGCACTCATTCCTGGTTCGTTTAATCTGTAATGTACATCTGGTTGAAAAACAATATAACCTTGACTTACATAGGTAGGAATGTTGATGCTTGACGTACTAAATTCGGGCATATGATAGCGATGTAATTCTTGGGTATGCTTTTCATAAAAATGCACAAGCATAGGGTAGGTTTTACTAGCATCATATCCTTCTGGTAAATAAATTACCCCTTCGTTTTTTTCGCCTTTATAGGTTTTCCATGATACTAATTTAGAAGTTCCCCAAGCGTATTTATTTTGCTGTGGATTTACATTTGTAATTTGCTTCTGATTTTTGAAACTTTTATCAGCCCACCAAATATCTGGAAAACGCGAATAGCTTTCTCTACTAAATAAATAAGCATTATCATTTCCTGAGGCTTCTAAAATTTTTATATCACTATCATCATATTCTACGAGTTTTTCAACAGTGTTATTTTGCAATGTATAGATACCAGAAGATTTCGTTTTTGTATTAAAACTTTTTAAAAGTAGTGGTTTTGTTAAGGACAAGTCGCCTATAAATGATGCTTTATTAAAGCAAAATTGTAAATGGTGTTTTCTACCATATTCTTTAGTAATTGAATACGATTTTTTACGCCCTGTAAGATCTATTGCCCACAAATCATATTTTCCATAAACAACCACTGTTTGTCCGTTATCTAACCAACCTGCAATATCGTAAGAAATAGATTCTAATCCCATATCACTTTCTGTATTCCATAGTGGGTATTTGATATCGCTACCTATGTCTTTAAATACAGGCTTTTCATCATTTGGATTCAACGTCATCCATACTTTCTTCTTACTATTAAATAATACGGCATAAGTACCTTTAGAATTCCAATATGGAGGATTTAAAACACCTTCCATTAATAAAGTTCTAGAATTATTTTTAAGATTTACTAGATACAAATCAAACCGTTCGCTAAATTCCCAATCTAATGCAACCTCATGTTTCTCTTTATTAGTTTCAAAAACACTTGTGTAATTTTCGGTATTTGGAGCTATGACTTGGTCATAATTACCCGAAGATATTTTAACGCATGTTTTTTCTGCTATGTTATAGATATAACGCGCTGGTTTCTTTTTGATTTTTTCGCCTCGTAATTTTTCGAAACGGCGCGCCTTAGTGCCTTCATTCCATTTCCAAATATCAACATCTGTTTTAGCATGATTTCTACCTCTATTTCTATCAAAATGTGGTTTTAATTCAAGGCTAATGGTATTTGTATTGGTATTTAAAAGATATGCTTTTCTTAAAAATTCAACCGATGTGTCTTCACATGTAATGCTATCAAAATCTAAAATTTGTTTAATTTTTCCAGATTTTAAATTGAAATAATACAACAAGTTAGTGGTTTCTGAATTTTCAGATTTTAATGTAAATGTTCCTTCTGTTTTATTTGAGTTTAGTTCAAAATCTCCAAATTCGTTAGCATTACAGGTATAATAAGTTTTATAAGGACCTTCAATAGGGCCTTGTTTTAAATAAACATTACCCGATTCTTCTTGAACAAAAATAATATCGTGATCGTTATTATAGGCTTTAAATCTTTTTACATTATTTATAACTATACTGTCATTTTCTTCAAGATTATAATACACCAATTTTTGTAAAGCGCCGCCATTTACAAAGGGTCCGAAATGATTATAAAATAAAAAATCACTATTCTTTATTGCTCTAGTATAATCTGTAACCGACCAATGGCGTTTTTTATTTGAAGCTAAATCATGTAAAAAAACACTATCGTTTTGTGTGTATTTTAGCCAATTTTCAGTTCCAACAAACTCCAAATCATTTACATTATTTAAAATAATTTGTTGGCTGCTTTTAACGTTTTCAACTGTTATTGTATTAGCATTTGCTTCTCTTTCATCTTGATATGCTGTACTGTAAAATAGCCAATTGCCATTGTATGAGATACCTTTACTTGCTATACGTTTCCATGATTTATAAGCAAGCGTGTCAATACTTTTTTTCTGACCTTCTACATGTTGTACTAATAAAACAGTAAAGCAAATTAGGATAAATTGTTTCATAACAAATTAGATGTCTTCAGATTTTAAAATATCTATAACGGCAGACAATTCATCAACCAACTCTAAAGGATTCACTCCAGAACCTTCTGATGAATATCTTATTTTTCCATTTTTAATAATAACTTTTCTTGGAATACCACTTGAATTAAAAAACGCTGCGAATTTTGAAAAAGTAACATTGTTAGTTTTATCGACAGCTGGTTTTTTATCAAATAACACATTGAAATTATAACCTTTTTTCTTGATATAAGCTTCAGCTTGTGCTTGATAACCTTCTTTCGTTTCCATAGTAGAAATAAAATAAAAACGAATTTTAGGATCATTTTTGTATTTATCAACTGCCATTTTCATACCAGGAAATGCTTTTTTACAAGGCCCACACCATGTTGCCCAAAAATCTATGATAATAATGTCATCTTTATTTTCTGAAATAACAACAGAAGTACCTTGAGCATCTTCTACACTAAATTTAGGGCTTTCTGTTTTTAAAATTTCGGTCTTTAAAATTTCAATATTAACAGCCTTATTTTTGGTTTTTAGTTTTTCTAGATATGTATCAAAATTATTTTCTTCATGCCCTTCTTCTAAATATGCCTGCTTTAATTTTTCAATCATAAGAGGCGATAGCGCATTATAATTTGCTGCTTTTTCTAATAACGGTAAAGTAGGACGTTTAAGTGCTTCTAAAATGTTCATGTGCAATTCATTTACATTTGAATTCTCATACAATGTATCTTTAGATAGTTTGTCGAAAAAGCTTAAAGCTTCTTGATATTCTTTTTCAGCAAAAAGTAATTTTATATGTGTTTTAAGTTTTGCATCTAATTGCTGTATTGCATTATCAGTACTTTGATTAGGTGACCAGTATAAACCATTCATATACGATAGATCTTCTTTTTTATCCATCATATTCGCTATCATTATTTTTGAAAGCTTTAAGAGTGTTTTTGTGTCTACTGTTTTAAAATGAAGTGCTTTTGAAATATTATGATGGTAACTATCATTAATACTTAAAAAATTCATTTGAGGCAATAAAGCTTCTATTTTGTTATATTCTTGTGTTGAAAAATACAATCTAAATAACTCGCTGTAAACCTTATTATAAATATACCGCTGCTCTTCTGGTACATTTTCATCATCTGGAAAGGTTGTTAAAAATGTGCTTAATGCTATAATTTTATCAGAGCTATCTGTAACCGTTCTAAGTTTTTGAAATTCTAAAAATCGCATTTCAATTCCCTTTGGGAATTTTTGTAAAATAACAGTTTCTAAGCTATCTGCTGCTATTTTATTTTCAAGCGTGTATGCAAACAGATTTTTTATTTTTATATACTCAGGCTCATATAATTTAGGAAAATCATTTAAAAATCGATGTAGCATTTTATTACCAAACACCTTATAATCTTCCGGTTTTCTAAGTTTTGCAATTTTAATATAGCTATCGATAAAAAGAGGAAAAAAAGTTGTGTTTTCTTTAATTTCTTTTTTTATCCAAAGCTCTGTTGCTTCTTGAGATACCGAAAATTCTTTAAAATAATTTCCAAATTGCTGATTGAAATCTGAGTTTCTAAAGGTTCCCCAAGCCAAATAGCTTCCTGGGATTTTTTGTTGAGTTGCTGTAATAGGCGTGTACATAAAACCAATATCGTTATTGGTATCTGTAACAACACCTTGATCTGTATTGGCTAAAAATTTAAAGGCTATAAAAGCACAGTCTTTAGGAATTGTATATTCACCATTCCAAATACCGCTACCTTTTGTAAGTTTTACATCGGCTATTTGCCATTTGTAATTTATAAAAAGATAAACAACACCTTGTATGTTAGCTGTTTTCTCTAACGGTCCTCCTACAGGATTATAGGTAAAATGAAGAGTTGTTTCTGATATTACAGGTTGTGTTATGCCTTGTAATCTTGACTCATTTTCTGATGCTTGTACATGACAAACAAATAACCACATCATCATAACGATGATGTGGTTTAGTGTTTTTTTCATAAAAAAACGGGTTGCTATTAATTATCTAATTCTGGGTTTAAATCGATATAATTTTGAAATATTGGAAATACATAACCGTCACTATTTGGCTCTAGGGTAAATGTTTCTCCTAAAAACTCTCTAGTTTTAGTTTCTTTATAACGATCTTCTAAGTTTAATCGTTTTTGATCAAACCATCTAAAGCCTCTTCCTATAAATTCTTTTTGTCTTTCCGCAATAACTAAATCAAGAGCATCTTCTTTAGTTGTTGCTGTTGCTTCATAATCAGACCCTGTATCAAATCGTTTTGCTCTTAATATATTTAATTGCTCTAAACCAAGTTCTACATTGTTTAATCTCACTTGACTTTCTGCTGCTATTAAATACATTTCTGGTACAGATACCCCTACATTAAAACCATTTGTATAACTATAACTGTCAATACCAAAACCTCTACCTTCAAAAGATGGCCAAAAATTGTAACCTGGTGCTGTATACACATCATATCGAGCATCTGCTGCATCAAAACTATTTAACAAACTTTGAGAAAGTGACGCTCCTTTAAAACTAAACTGTATTTTTTTACTGAAAATAATTTCTGGATTATCTAATAACGCAGGGTAACTGTAAGGGTTATAACGAATAGCTGCTATATCGATAAGTCCATTTTGTAAATTCAATGCGTTTTCTGCATATTCTAAAGCCATTTCATAATTCCCCATATATAAATAGGTTCTAGCTAAAAGAGCATAAGTAGCAGCTTTAGATGGCAATACATTAAATTCTGGTAAATTTTGAATGTTATATGCTAATGCATTTTCTAAATCGGAAATAATTTGCTCATAAACCTCATTTACTGTAGATCTTTCTAAACTACTAAATAAATCTGGAGTTAATAATAAAGGTACCGCTTTTTCATTAGCAGTATTTGCTCCATCGTAATGTGGGGCATAAATATTAACTAGTTGTAAATATGAATATGCTCTGTTTACATAAGCTTCAGCAATAATTTCTTCTTTTTCTGATTGGCTTCCTTTTTGACTATCCAAAACACCGTTTATAATAACATTAGAATAGTACACGGCTAAATATAAATTATTCCAATCTGAATCGCCTTGACCCGCATTATAAATAGCAGGTTGCCATGTATAACTATTAGTCCATATATCGTCTATTTGAGATTGAAAATCTCCAGTAATTTCAGTATCATCATTAGCTAAAAGATACATACCTCCTACATTTTCTGTAGGCATATAATTATTAGCTAACCCTCTATAATCTGACGTGTATTTTAACACACGGTCATTACCTACGGGTTCAATTTCTACATAATCGCTACAAGCATTTAAACAACATAAAATGCCAGTAAAAAAAGTTATATATTTTATTATTTTCATCTGTTTTTATTTTAATTAATTATACTTGTTTAAAACCCTAAGTTAAATTGTAACGTGTAATTTCTCTCAGGAGGTAGTGTACTATAATTATTATTAGACAAGTACAGTGGGTCTATGCCTTCATTGTTCTTACGCCATATAACTCCTAGGTTTCTTGCAATAAAAGACACACTCATAGACTTAAAGAAAGTGTTTTTTAACCATTCACTAGGCATATTATACCCCAATGAAATTTGTTGCAATCTTATATTATCGGCAGGAAGCACATTGATATCGGCATTTTGAAATCTATTTAAACTATTATAACTAATATTCGCTAAACCAGGCACATTAGTAGTTAACTCATCTCCAGGAGTTCTCCATCTATTTGCTACAATGGCATCATTACTTACACTACCAAAATGTCCACCAACATATGTAGGATAATTTTGTAGCACTCTGTTTCTAAATACATGTCCCATATAATAGGTCATACGCACTCCTAGATTGAAGTTTTTATATGAAAACGTATTAAAAAAGCCTCCAAAATAAGGAGCTTGAGCTACTCCCATATACTCAACATCTTCAAGATTAATTTGATCATTCCAAACAGAAGCATCAATAATATCACCGTTTTCAGCAAATATTTGAGATTGTCCTGTAGCATCTAAACCAGCCCATTTATAAGCATACACACTTCCAAGAGGTTTACCTGTAATAGGAGAACCTTGACCACCTATAAGTTCATACTCTGCTGTTGGTTCAAATCTAGAATCGGTTACTTCGTTTGTATTATAAGAGAAGTTAAAAGTACTTTTCCATTGGAAATCACCTCTAAATATAAAGCCTGTTAATCCAAGATCTACTCCATGCCCTTTTAATGTTCCTGTGTTTTTTTGTACATAAGACCATCCGTAGGTAGAATTATGAGGTAGAGTAATTAGGATATCTTCAGATTTTTTAGAGTAAAAATCTAAATTACCTGATAATCTATTATTAAACAGGCCAAAGTCTAGACCAAAATTCCAAGATTTTGTTTTTTCCCATTTTAAATTTGTATTTTCAGGTAATAATATATCCGTAATAGGTAATTGTGTATTCCAATCGTTGTTTCCAACACTTATAATAGGATGAGGATTACCAGCACCTCTTCCCGGAGCTTTTCCAGTTATACCATAAGTGACTCTAAAACTCAAAGTGTTTAACCAATCTACATCTCTTAAAAAGTTTTCTTTTTTAACATGCCATCCTAACCCTGTAGACCAAAATGGTTTTGCTCTATCTTTTCTAGTTTTACTTCCTAAAAGATTAAAATCATCTAAACGATAACTTCCTGAAACAGTATATTTATTTTTGTAAACATAACTCCCCAAAGCATAGGTAGAATAATATCTATCTTTCCTTTTATTTATGTTTAAATCTGAACTTGTTAAATAATCATTCCATCCAAATATAGACAAGTATTCAGAATTTGTTGCTTTTGATGTGTTAGTATCTGTGTCATAACCATAATAGGTTTGAGAAGAACCTTCTCCAATTACTTCACTAACTTGAGATCCTGCTAAAAAATTAATACTGTGTATATTATTAAAATTCTTATTAATATTTAATTGCAAACGCATATCTTGACGAGAAGTCAGACTAGTACTAGTGTTGTAATGTGCTCCAAATGGAATACCGTAAACAAGTTTACCATTTTGGTAAGTAGTAGCAGGGTTTAATAAATTTCTTACATAATAACTATCAGCCTCGTTTAATGTGCTTGTATTACTTTTATTTGAACTATACATGCCTGAAGCTTCAACATTTAACCAATCTGTTATTTTTGCGGTTAATTTTGCATTCAAACGAAAATTATCTCCTTTCGTTTTGGTATTAGACATATTAAGTTCGTCTAAATAATTATAAGTCCATGGTAAATAACCATTATCAACTCCAAGCCCTTGCTGTTGTATCGCTTCTGGAGTAAACCTTAGATAATGATTAATGCCATTACCGCTAGCATCTACAATCATATCATAAGGATGTAAAGCTGAACTCGCAGTATAAGGAGAACTTGTTGCATTTGATAAAGCTTCGTTAGCTGTGTTATTTTGATTATAATCGGTTTTAACATAATTAACTCCCGTTTCTAGAGATAAAATAGAATTAAGCTTAACCGTATTGTTTAAAGTAACATAATAAGCACTTGAATTATTACCTTTCATAACAGCATCATCTTTATTATACCCTGTAGAGATATAATAGTTATGCGTATCGCTACCTCCAGCTATAGAAAAATCATACTGTTGAGCTACCGAATTACCTAATAAATACTTATTAATTTGATCTTTATTATTTCTATTTGAAAGCTCATTAAGCATGGCATCTTGCTGGGCTACTGTTATTTCACCACGTTGCGCTTTAAACATAATATTTTGTACTTCTGAAGGATTTGTATTTTGCCAATTCCAACTATTATCAACCAAGAAACCGCCTTCTACCATTTCTTTTTCAAAATCGACATAATCAGATGTTGACATTTGTCGAAGCTTATCTAAACTAATTTTACTACCAATAGTTGTTGAAGAGCTAAAACTAATCGCTGGTTCTTGAGATTTTTTCCCTTTTTTAGTTGTTATTACAATAACACCATCAGATGCTTCTGAACCCCATAATATTGAAGCTTCTGCATCTTTAAGTATTGTAATATTTTCAATATCTTCAGGGTTTACATAGCTTAACACAGATCTTCCAGGAGCTTTTCGTGTTAAACCAAATTCACCTCCTGTAGGTACAGGAAAACCATCTATAACAATTAAAGGCGACCCTGTACTATAACTATTGGTACCACGAATTTGTATTGTTCCAGTTCTAACATCAACTTTAACCCCAGGTTCGATACCTTCTAAACGTTCTGTAATATCTATTGTTGGTGTTATTTCTAAATCTTTGGCAGTTACAAGTCCAAAAGAACCTGTAGCACGTTCTTTTGGGATTTTTGTATATCCATTTGAATAAGATACTATATTAACTTCATTAAGCTCTGTTAACCTTTCTTCCATGGTTACTGCTATATAGCTTCTACTATTAACAGGTACTTCAACATCTTTAAAGCCTAAAAAAGAAAAAATAAGCGTATCGTCTGATTGTACTGTTATTTTATAACTACCATCATTTTTTGTAACATCCCATTTATCTTTCGATTTGTTTATAACAGTTACACTTGGCATTGGAACACCATTTTTATCTGTTACAATTCCTGAAACTTCAATTTCTTGTTGGTTAGCAATTTTAGATTGAGTATTAGGCACTATAATAATTAAATTATCCTCAGTAAACTTAGCTTGATAGTTACTACCTATTATTTGAGAGACAACCTCTATTAAATCTGTATCCTTTACATTTACATTAACTAATTCTTTTACATTAAAAGTGTCATAATTATAGAAAAATGCAACTCCTGTTTTTTCTGTTAAAGTATTTAAAACATCATATACTGATTTGTTTTCAACACTTAACGTTACTTTTTGCGAAAATGCAAAAGCCGTAACATTTATAAAAATTATAAAAAGTATTAAAGATTTTCTCATGAGATCAAGAATTTTATCCCAATAATCATTTCGATTTTCATTGGGAATTCTGCATAATTTTTTTTTCATACATTTGAGTGTTTAGATTGTTAATTAAAATTTGTTGTTAGTTTGCGACTAAACGTCTATTATACCGGGAAATGTTGGCGCATTTTCCGGTTTGTTTTTTAATATATTTTTACTTCATAAATATCTCCCTTTAGGGTGATTTCATAATTTATATTTGCTGTTTGACTTATAATATCTAATAAATAATCTAATGGCTTATTTTTTAAAACAACACCTTTAAAAAGTTTTTGTTTTAAAGCTTCGTTTGCAAAAGAAACCTCAAAATTATACCAACGAGACATGCGTAGTAAAATATTTTCTAGTGATGCATTGTCAAAATAAAACTCGCCATCTTTCCAAGCACTATAAATTTTAGCATCTACATTTTTAACAGCTAAAACACCTGATTTTGCTTCGTTATATGCAGCTTGCTCTCCTGGATTTAAATAAACAAAGGATGCTTTATTACTAAATTGTTCTGCCATGGTAACTTTTACAGCTCCTTCTTGTAAAGTTGTTGTAAAATACGGATCGTCATTATAAGCACTTATATTAAAGTGAGTACCTAAAACTGTAACATCTCCATAATTGGTATTTACTATAAAAGGTTTTAATGTATTTTTTGCAACTTCAAAATAAGCTTCACCTTCTAATTGAACTTCTCTGTTTTGTTTTCCGAATTTTACTGGGTATTTTAAAGATGATTTTGAGTTTAACCACACTTTCGTTCCATCAGAAAGTTCAAGACTATAAATACCACCTACTGGAATTTTTAAAGTATTATAAGCTAATGCTTTTGTAGCAGATATTGAATCTGCAGAATAAACCAGTGTATTATTAGCATTTGTTATGCTTAAATTACCTTCGTCTGTAATAGTTTCATTTTGATGGTTATCTAATTCTACTTGTTTTCCATTGGCTAAGACTAAGATTGCTTTTTCAGTTCCTGGTGAAACCGTATTAACAACTTCAACCTTTTCTTTTTGAAAAACAAAAGGAAGTGCTATTAAAAGAACAAAACAAGCTGCAACAGCATATCTAAAAAATGGCTTTTTATAAAGCGGAATTACTTTTCTTTGAGGAGCAACGTCATCTTCCTGAATAGCTTCAAGAATATTAATTAACATCTTATTTTTAATGGTGTTCTCTGGCCCTAATGCTTCAACCCATTCGTTATTTATTTGAAAACTCTCATAGTAATTAACCAATTTCTTGACTTCTTCAAGAGTGATTTTACCATCGATATACTTTTCAATTAAAGCTTTAAAATCCTGATTATTAATATGATTACTATTCATTTACACTATATTAACAGTTTAGTTACATTAATATAGTATCGTTTAATCAAGGTATCCCCTAAAAGAAAATCATATTTTTTTTATTTAATCAAATAATTATTCAACATAAACCATGAATTGTTTGAACTATTTGCAACAAATCACACATAACTAAGATAATTTGACAAGAAGAAAATTATCTATTTTAAAGAAATATCATAGTAAAAAACTTAAAGCATGTCCTAAAGAAGCTCTTAGTGTTCTAAGTGCATTGGTTATATGGTTTTCAACTGTTTTTGTAGAAATATTTAGTTGCGCTGCAATTTCTTTATGAGTTAAGTTTTCGTGTCTGCTTAATTTATAAACTTGCTGACATTTTTCAGGTAAATCATCAACAACAATTTTTATATACGCTTTAAGCTCTTTATGCATAATTTGTGTTTCGGGTGTAGCATATTGAAAACGTTTATCTAAATCTTCTAATAATTCTACGCGTATTATTTTGTTTTTCCTAAATTCAGAAAACACTTTATAGCGTACACAAGCATATAAATAACTTTGCAATGTTACTTTTATTTGAAGTTGTGCCCGTTTATTCCAAATATCAATAAAAACATCTTGAATAATTTCTTCACAAACCTCTTTATCTTTTAATAGATTGTACGACGATATAAAAAGCGGCTTCCAATAAATGTCGTAAAGCTTAGTAAGCGCTCTTTTATCATCTTTTTTTAGACCTTGAATTATTTCATTGTCCGTATTGGTCATAGAGAGATATTGCTAATTGAAATAAAACTTTGGCGAACAACAAAGATACGGAAATGTTTTTTTTAGTAAATGTTTTAGCTATTAGATTAAAAATTAATATGATTATGAAATTCTTAACTAAAATATGTGAAAATTTCGCTTTAAACTTAACTAAAAAATCTAAAAACATTATTTAATCGGGATAACAGGATTTAAATAATCTTAATGAACCCTCTTTGCAAATAAGATAGTTAAGCCAATCTCCTTCTCTCTTTTTAATTTCAAAACCTTTCACAAACTTTGTTTGTCACACTCTTGAAAGCAAAAAGCGAACCGTGTAACGGTTCTTTTTCCTATTCAGTCGGGATGACAGGATTTGAACCTGCGACCACACGGCCCCCAGCCGTGTACGCTAACCGGACTGCGCCACATCCCGAATTATTTTAATGTCATAAAAAAGCCGAAACTATTTTATAGTTTCGGCTTTTAAACAAAGTTTTATTCTAGTTGTAATTTGAAGTAGACACCTCAAAAGAAGCATCTTTAGCTGCTAAGTAACGCTCAGCATCCAAGGCTGCCATACAACCTGTACCTGCTGCGGTAACAGCTTGTCTGTAAACATGATCGGCTGCATCACCAGATACAAAAACACCTTCAATATTTGTTTTTGAAGAACCTGGTACATTTATAATGTAACCTGTTTCATCTAACTCTAAAAATCCTTTAAAAATATCTGTATTTGGTTTGTGCCCAATAGCTACAAAAAATCCTGTTACTGGAATTTCAGTTTTTTCATTTGTTTTATTATTAAAAACACGAACACCTGTAACCACTTGATCATCACCTAATACTTCATCTGTTTCAGTATTAAATAAAATCTCAATATTCTCAGTGTTCTTTACTCTATTCGCCATAATCTTAGAAGCTCTAAATTCATCTCTTCTAACAAGCATTGTTACTTTTTTACAAAGTTTAGATAAATAATGAGCCTCTTCACAAGCCGAATCTCCTGCACCTACAATAATAACTTCTTGATTTCTATAAAAGAAGCCATCACAAACAGCACAAGCAGATACTCCTCCACCAAGCTTCAAATATTTTTGTTCAGACTCTAAACCTAAATATTTTGCAGAAGCTCCTGTTGAAATAATTACAGTATCACAATGAATCTCTTTGTCTCCATTAACCCATACTTTATGAATATCTCCTGAGAAATCTACTTTTGTAATCCAACCATCGCGAATATCAGCTTCAAAACGTTGCGCTTGCGCTTGTAATTGCATCATCATTTCCGGACCTGTTACGCCTTCTGGGTATCCAGGAAAATTTTCAACCTCATTAGTTGTCGTTAATTGTCCTCCTGGTTGCGTTCCTTGATATAATACAGGACTCATATTAGCTCTAGCAGCATATATTGCAGCTGTATATCCAGCAGGACCAGAACCAATAATTAAACATTTTACTTTTTCTATTGTATCAGACATAATTGCTATTAAGTTTTATAAAACAAAAGTAGAATTTTTGATTAAAACCTTACCTATAAGTTATCAACAGTTTTTATACATTCATAATTACTTACTATTAAATAACATAAAACTCTGCTTTTTTTCGTAAATTGTAGAAAAACAACTACTAACTATTTAAACTAAAATCATGAAAAAATATTTATTTATTATCTGCATTACGCTTTTCTTTTCCTGTAAAGACAATACTAACAGAACTAATCAAATAGAAAATACTAAAATAACTTCTTTACAAGGCGCTTGGGAATTAGACAGTTTTTTTAACTATGGAGTAAATGGTTCTGTTGACACCATAAAATCGTCTAATTCATTTAAACAAATGAAAATGTTTTCTGAAACCAAAATAATGTGGAGTAGATTACGAACTACGGATTCATTAGATTGGTTTGGTGTTGGAAATTACACTTTTAAAGATGGTATTTTAACCGAAATTTTAAATTACGGATCTAAAGCTATGAATAGCCGTATAAAAGCTAAAAAGAACTTTATTTTCAATATAACACTTGAAGAAAACACATTTACCCAAATTGAATACGATAGTTTAGGAAAACCTATTTATGCCGAAAAATATTTAAGAATAAAATAAAAGCTATCCTTTTTTAGACGAATCTCGCTCAATTAATTTTGATTCCAAAACAATGGTCTGACCTTTTTTAGGAACACTTTTATTTGCAATATGTTCAAACAATAAGTCTGTAGCTATTTTTCCTATTTCAAATCCAGATTGGTCAATTGTTGTAATTGAAGGCTCAATAACTCTAGAAACAGGTTCATTACTAAAACCAACTATAGCAACATCATCTGGGGTTTTAATACCGTGTTCCTTCAAATATTTCATTGCTCCTATGGCGGCTAAATCATTAGACGAAAAGATACCATCTATCTCCAAACCTTTTTTCAATAGCTTTTCTATACACTCATATCCATCGTTTTCCATTAGTCTGGAACTTATTATATTTTCGCTATTAAACGGAATACCATGTTTAGACAAAGCTGCTTCATAGCCTTCAAAACGTTTTTTATAAATTTCCACTTCTAATGGTCCAGAAAAATGAACTATATTTTTACAGCCTCCAATAATTAAATGTTCTGTAGCATCAAAACCTCCCTTAAAATCATCAATAATAACAGAACTATATCCTGGTATATGACAATGTCTATCGAAAAACACAAGAGGCACACCACTCTTTTTTAAAACTTCTAAATGTTTATAATCAATGGTTTCCATAGAAACAGAAATAAGTAAACCATCAACCCTATTTGAAATCAATCCATCTACTATTTTCTTTTCTCTATCTAATTGATCTAAAGATTGACAAATGATAACATTATACCCTGCTTGATAAGCGGTTTCTTCAATACCTTGAATGGCTGACGAGAAAAAATGACGAGATATTCTAGGAACAACAACTCCAATGGTATGAGTAACATTTTTACGTAAATTAGAAGCTAGCAAATTACGCTGATAACCTAACTCTTCTGCTTTAGCCAAAATCATCGCTTTAGTATCCTCCTTTACTCTTGGACTATTATTTAATGCTCTAGAAACCGTTGAACTATCAATTTTTAAAGCCCTTGCAATATCATGAATTGTAGGTTTATTGGTTTTATTAATCACTTATTTTTAATAAATTAATGTTATTGTTGTTAACAAATATAAGTATTAATTTAAATCCAATCGATTGGATTTAAATTAATTTTAATACATTTGTAAAATTTCCATCACTATTTTTAATTAGTAACAAAAAAGCTGAAACATAAAACATAATACTAAAATAATGAAAAGCAATTACGAAGTAAGGTATGCTGCATCTCCTCAGGATGTTAAATCATACGATACAGAAAGATTAAGAAAAGAGTTCTTAATTGACAACTTAATGGAACCTGATGCATTAAATCTAGTATATTCTCACTATGACAGATTTATTTCAGGAAGTGCAGTTCCTGTTAAAGGCGATTTAAAACTTGAAACTATAGACCCTTTAAAGGCAGAGTATTTTCTTGAAAGAAGAGAATTAGGTATTATTAATATTGGAGGTTCTGGAACCGTAATTGTTGACGGAACAGAATATGAATTAGATAATAGAGAAGCTTTATACGTTGGACAAGGAAATAAAGACATTACTTTTTCTAGTAAATCGTCAAGTAATCCTGCTTTGTTTTATTTAAACTCAACACCTGCTCACAAAGCATATCCAAATAAAAAAATTGGTATTAATGATGTTGAAATTGTTGAATTAGGTGCACCTGAAACAGCAAACGCTAGAACATTAAGAAAATACATAGTAAATAGTGTTGTTAGTGTTTGTCAATTACAAATGGGAATGACTGAGCTTAAATCTGGAAGTGTATGGAATACTATGCCTGCGCATGTACACGACAGAAGAATGGAAGTATATTTCTATTTCGATGTTCCTGAAGACCAAGCTGTTTGTCATTTTATGGGACAACCACAAGAAACTAGACATATTTGGATGCAAAATAATCAAGCAGTAATTTCTCCTGCATGGTCTATTCATTCAGGTTCTGGTACAAGTAATTATACTTTTATCTGGGGAATGGCTGGTGAAAACCTTGACTACGGAGATATGGATCATTGTAAAATAAACGAATTAAAATAAAAAAATAAAATTATGTCTATTAACTTATTTGACCTTACAGGAAAAGTTGCTTTAATTACAGGAGCTGTACACGGATTAGGAATGGCTATGGCAAAAGGTCTTGGAAATGCAGGAGCTACTATAGTTGTAAACAACAATTCTGAAGATAAATTAACAGAAGCTGTTAACGAATATAAAGCTTGTGGACTTAATGCCCATGGCTATGTATTTGATGTTACTGATGAAAAAGCAGTTATTGAAGCTATTGCTAAAATTGAAGCCGAAGTTGGACCTATTGATATTCTTGTAAATAATGCAGGAATTATTAAAAGAACTCCAATTGTTGATATGGAAGTAACAGATTTTGAATTAGTTCTTAAAGTAGATCTTGTTGGTCCATTTATAGTTTCTAAGCAAGTTGTAAAAGGAATGATTGAAAGAGGTGGTGGAAAAATCATCAATATCTGTTCAATGATGAGTGAATTAGGAAGAACTTCTGTTAGTGCTTACGCAGCTGCTAAAGGAGGTCTTAAAATGCTAACAAGAAGTATGGCTACAGAATGGGCTAGATTTAATATCCAAACAAATGGTATAGGTCCTGGCTATTTTGCGACAACGCAAACAGCTCCTATTAGATTAGATGGTCATCCTTTTAATGATTTTATTATTAATAGAACACCTGCTGCACGTTGGGGAGATCCTGAAGATTTACAAGGTGCTGCTATATTTTTAAGTTCTAAAGCAAGTGATTTTGTAAACGGACACGTAGTGTACGTAGACGGAGGAATCCTTGCAACTATTGGAAAACCTTCTAACGAAGAATAAATTTTCAATAAATATAAAAAGAGAAAGCCTTGCTAAATTTAGTAAGGCTTTTTTTTATTAAAATCTTTCTTTTAAAAGAAATTATTTTCTTGACCAAACCACATAGAACCAAAAATCATATTACCCCAAGCACCTGAATCCTCATTCCATGCCCCTCCATTATAACCCTTATATATAGTTTGTTTCAAAGGATAACCTGCACTAGAACTATATCTGTACCAATCTTCTAAATCTTTATCCTTATAGTATAAATTAGCCATAGCTATGTGCGATGATGACATTAGTTTTCCTGTAGCGTCTAAAGGATGATAATTATCATCATCATCTACATAAAATCTAATATCATTCCATCCACCATTAGCCTGTGTACGCAAATAATTTGATTGGGCTTTCATAAATAGTAGTAAACCTTTTTTTGTTTCTCCATCTGTCGTACTAGAACCTTCATAGGGAGTGGATGAAATAGTAGTAGAACCATTCAAAACACCATCGGTTGTAGTATAATCGTAAAGTAAATCACCAACAAAATGACCACCCATAGCATCTTTGTGTGCCATGTGTATAGCTGACTCAAGAGTTGTATCCCCATACATAAGCCCTTGATAAGGAACAGTATTATTATTTCTTTTTAACTCCCAAATAGTCCCATCTGGAAAAACACCATATTTAAAAAACATTTTAAAAAAATCTCTACAGTAAGTCTCTTTAGATAAATCACCAGCTTCAACCGCCCAGGAATGAATCCAAGCTATAATATCAAAATTTCTATTATTATAAATATCCTGTGGTTGTGCCATTACATATATATCATTTCCTTGTGCATCTTGTAGAGGTCTACCATATTCAGCTCCTGTATAATATTTTCCAGTAAGATTATTTACAGACCATCCCCCTCCAAAAAATAAATCAATTCTAGTCGAAATAGAATTAAAAGATAATTCTGCAAAACGTTCAAACCACTCTTCTATCGAGGTCTTATCTGTTGAGGAAAGAACAGTTTGTATTTTCTTTATAAAATTGTAGCTATCTTTCATTTTTTTTGCTTTTGAACTTTGAATCCATAAAGCTTCAGGTGCACTATCCCATCTTAATGTATGGGAATTATTCCAATATGACGTATACAAATCATTGGAATTTACAATTTCCAACAGTTCACTAGCTACAGAATTAGCCAAAGTTTGATCATCAATGGCATAAGCATAAACAGCCGTAGTATGAAGATAATGACCTCCATTAGATATACTACTAGACTCTCCAAAAACGGGTCTATCTCCACTTGGATTTAATAAAAACTCAGAAGCTTTATCTATAACCCTGCTTATTTCATCCTCAAATCCTACACCTGCAATATATCCATTTTCAAACCTTTGTTTAAGAACACTTTTGGCCTTTGCTGTAAATAAATAATTTTCAGAACTAATATCAGCACCACACTGAATAGTAACATTTCCTGTGCCAGAAAAAATCTCTGAATCATTTTCTATCACTACTACAGTATAAATTAAAGTTTCAGTAATTTCTGTCAAAGTGTATGGCGCAACATATTCAATAGTATTATCTTCTTTTATCTGAACTTCTCCATATATTGGATTATTTACTAAATTTAATTTTAAGTTAGTAGCCGATAAAATAGCGTCATTTTTTAAAACATCTAAGACCTCGATGCTTCCAGATTTTATAAAAAAACTATCATCTACTACCTCAAATGAATAATTATCTTCATTTTGATTATCTTCAGTGAGAATTAATTCTTCTTCGTCTAAAACCAATTCACTATCTTTGCTACAAGATATTAATATTGTAGATAAAAATATAGCGAATACTAATACAAACGATACTTTAGTATTACAAAAAATTTTCATATAGGCTGATTTTACAAAAACAAAAATACTAATTATCATAATTTAATTGACAAAATATCTTATTTATTCGATGAAATACGTATTTTATTAACTTAATATTACTTAAAACATTAAAACAATAGATAAATTCAAAATTCCTATGATCGTTTAAAACCTTGCTTCATACTAGTATACTATATTTTAAAAAATAGATCGCACCTTTACGCAATCCTTTAAAATGAAAGAATTAATGTTTTTAAACAAAAAACCACTATAGTTATATCCTTTAAAGATTAACTTTAGTGGTTTTTTATTCGCACATATTAATATTATAAACAAAAAATCATAACAAACAAAAAGGAGAATAAAAAAATATAGTCATATTTATCTTTGAATGTTTATAGTTTTAAAGCACTCAGCAAACATTTTTGCTCCTTTTAGTTTATACTTAACTACCATAAGTATATCCATATTTAACTCCAAAACCTAAATTTTTAGGAGACACATCATTTAAAATCAAACTCACGTTCTTAAGTTTTCCATTACGAGTTGCTTCAAGGGCAAAATCCATTAATTTTCCTTCTGTAAAACCTGCCCTAGTAACATAAAAGGTTAAATCTGCATGCTTATTAATTAAAAACGTATCAGCCACCTGCAACGAAGGCGCAGTATCTACTATAACATAGTCAAAATCCCCTTCTAATTCTGAGAACATAACATCTAATCGACTGGATTGAAGTAATTCTGCTGGGTTTGGAGGGATTGTCCCTGATGGTAAAATCATCAAGTTTTGATTTAATTTACTACTTTGAAGTAATTCTCTAAGATTTAATTCATAATTAGCTAAATAATCACTAACACCCAGTTTTTTATCAAGCCCTTCTTGATAACGTTGTAACTGCGGATTACGTAAATCTGCACCAATGAGAACTATTTTTTTTCCTGTTAATGCTAAAGTGATTGCTAAATTGGTTGCCACAAATGTTTTTCCCTCTCCTTTAATTGTAGAAGTCACAAAAATTGATATACCTCCAGACTTTTTATGAGAACCAATCAAAAATTGCAAATTTGCTGATAAAATTCGAAAAGCTTCAGCCAATACCGACCTATCATTTGCCTTTATTAAAACTGAATCCTTTTTTCTAATACTTGGTAATTCTCCTAAAATCGTAATATGTTTACTAAATTTCATTAAGTCTTCCTTACTTTTTATTTTATCACTAAGAAGTTCTTTTCCTCTAATAACTATAAATGGCAAAAAGATTCCCAAAATAAAAGCTAGACCCAATACAATTTTTGGACTTGGACTAATACTACCTCCAAAACTAGAGGCGCTATCCACTATTTTAGCCTTTGGACCAGTAACCGAGAGCTCAAGCGTATTTTCTTCACGCTTTTGTAATAAAAATAAATATAATGATTCCTTGATAGATTGTTGCCTTTCTATTCCTCTTACTTGACGTTCTTGTCCTGGCATTCTAGCTATCTGAGACCCTATAAGCCCTGTTCTCTTACGCAAGTTTTCTTGCTGAATTCTTAAGCTTTGACGCTTATTAAGTAAACTTTGGTTTATATTATTACGTAGCTGATTAATTTGATTATTCAATCTTATCACAAAAGGGTTTTTTTCTGTAGAACCCGCCAAAAGTTTATTTCGTTCTAAAATTAAATCATTATAATTATTAACAAATTCATTAGTCTCCGATTCAAAACCTAAATTTGCAGGTAATAAATCTTCACTATCGGAATCCAAATAACCTAACATAGAACTAGTTACATCCAACTCAGTTTGTACAAGTTGTTGTTGACGTTTGTATTCGTTCACATTCTGAATTAACACATTAGATTCAGCTCCAAGATTTGCTAACTTATTTGCTTCTTTAAAGGATTCCTTTCCTGATTCTACCGAATCTAATTCTGTATTTATAATATTTAAACGCTCATCAATAAAATCTGCTGTATTTTCAGCAATCAAATTTTTATCTACAATGGCTTCTTTGTTGTACTCGTATATTAATTGATTTAAGATATCTTCACCTTTTTTTGGTACACGGTCAATTAATTTCAATTGAATTAAAGTAGCATTATCATCTATCAAATCAACTTTTAATTTTTTATTATAAAAATTTGCAACACTTTTTATAGGCAAAAACTTAACGATAACTGATGCCCAGCTACTAATTTGAGATTCCTGTAATTCATTATGAGTTATTACAAAGTCAATAAAATCTAATTCCACATGGCTATTAAAACTCGTCTTCATAACGGTTTCAGATTCTTGGTTTAGTAATTGCAATCTGCCATCTCCTAGGTTTTGTACCTTAAATGCATTATTTCCAAGTTCAATAGCATGTTCTAATTTTTTTTCATCTAAACGAAAAACCTCTACTTTAATGGGGCTTTTTGTATATAAGGGTTGTGAAACTAAGTCACTATCATCAAGATATTGAACATTTAAATCTAAAGCCTTTACAGTATTAAACATTAACCTTTTTGAGGTTAATAAACCTAATTCATTAGCCATACTATTAGCACTTAATCCACTAAACATATCTACATCAAAACCCATTTTAGCTCTTGAACCTCCATTGTTTTTTTCATTATTTACAATAATACTAGCAACACTTGTATATTGTCTGGGTGCATATTTAATATAACAGACAGCTAAGGCCAGAAACATAAGCGTTGTGATAACAAACCAAGGCCAAAAACGTTTATATTTATTTACAAATTGATGCAGATCTAATTGAATACTTTCTTCAGCAACAGGTAGGTATTTGTATTTCTCTTTTGCCATTCTTTTTTAATGTTTTAAAAAAATTGTTTCTAGTTTTGTTTAAGAGTATTGTATTGTTAAAACCAATAAAAATCTAAATTTCGTTAAGATTTCAATATATTTTTGTTTAAACTATATCTTTTACTCGAATAAAAATTTATCCTTTTTTAATTTGGAAATTCAATTTATGCTTTCAATCTAAAACTTTTCTTTAACTAATTCTAGAGTACCAAATAAAGAAAAATTTAAGAATAAATTAAAATAATTAGGTTCTTACTTTTGCCTTAATAAGGTAACCACTAAAAACCGCCCCATAATATATATAACGTTTCCACATGCGTTTAGGCTCCTTTAATAATCTACCTAACCATTCCAATCCTAGATTTTGCCATAATTGACTTGGTCTTGTTACTGTGCCTGCATAAAAATCAAAAACAGCACCTATAGCACAAATTGGACCATTTACATCTAGTGATTCTTTATGTTCTAAACTCCATTTTTCTTGTTTTGGTGCTGTCATACCAACAAACAAAACATCGGGCTGAAAAGTATTAACTTCTGTTATAATTCTAGTATTTTCTTCTTGAGTAAATTCTTTTTTAAATGGAGGTGAATAGCTCCCCACTTTTATATTTGGATATTCTTTTGCAATTCGTTGCTTTATTTTTTCTAAGGTAGTTTCAGATGCTCCCATATAAAAACAAGACCCATGTTGCTTATTTAATCGGTGTAGTAGAAAAGCATGTACATCTGCACCCGCTATTTTTTTTAGTTTCTTTGACATTAACCATTTGGCAGCAATAACAATACCTACTCCGTCTGGCAAAAGTACATCCGAAGATTGTAAAGCTTTTTTAAATCGGGCATCTTTTTCTGCTAAACAATAGGAATATTGATTGATTGTATTAACAATCATTTTTTTGCCTTCTGGAAGACTATCTAAAGTTTCTGAAAACACCTTATAACCTAAACAAGATATGGTTGAAAATATATTCATAAAAGACAATTTGAGGATTAATTTATTTACAAAAGTATACTGTAAAAACTAGTTTTAATTTATTTATAAGGATATTCCGTTTACCCCCTTGTATGAACTGTGAGCTTTTAAAAATTCTTTCTCTAAAGCAATATGTTTCTCGGTATCATCGTCATTATCGAAACGCGACGCAATTCTTCTTGCAGGGTTACCACCATAAATGCTATAATTCTCTGTAGTTTTAGTTACAACTGCTCCTGCTGCTATTATACACCCCTTTTTAATTGTAACACCACTCATAACTATAGCTCCATAACCAACCCAAACATCATCTTCAATAACTGTTATACTAGTTAAGCCTTTCCAATCATAATCATTATCTCTAATCCTTGAAGCCATGCGAATAGGCACTCCAAGTTGTTGATAATTATGATCATATTTACCAACTATAGCAACATTATCTCCAAAAATCACATTATCACCAATTATACAATCTGTTTCAATTTGAGAATCTCTACCTATATAAAAGTTCTTCCCAATAGTCAGTGTGCTTTTTGCCCATAACTTAACTCGCATTCCTGTATAAAAATTAGGCCCAATGGTATAGTTTTTCCATTTTACCTTTTTTAGGTAAAAAAAGCGTAATTTTCGGATAGCATCTTTAATCATAGCTACTTACAATTTCAATAAGGTTTCTATTTTAGAACGAATTCTAGCCATTATGCCCATTTTAGACTGAAATTTCTTTTGGTATGCCTTAGTAATTTCAACTGGTTTTGGGTATTTAAAAACATTTGAGTGTTCTTTATCTAAATAAGGTATATAACGCTTTTCAGAACCGTTTGTATGTGTAGCATGCTCATCAAAACCATTATTATAAATTTTAGAACCCAATGGATAAAGTGTTAAACCATTAATTTTAAATTGATGATAAAACCAACGAATAGCCCATGAATCTAAACTACCAGACATTTGCTTATCCAGCATGGCATTTAAATCTGATCCACCTTTAGCGAATTCTTTTCGAGCTTCTTTACTATTACAAAATGATTCGTAAGACTGGACTTCCCAATCTACCTTTTCCCATCGATCTTGCCAAGTAGCCCATCCCCAAGACCAACCTCTATTCAAAAAATACATAGCATTAGGATCGCTGTTTTTTAAACGTAAATCAAATGAATAGCCAGATATTGAAAAAACCTGCTCTTCATTTTTATAAGCGTTTAAAGCCCCATTCATATATGTAAGAAAATTGGGAGTCGTTAATAAATCATCTTCTAAAACAATAACTCGATCAAAATTTTTCATAACTTGACTTACCCCTCCAATAATAGAATTTGCTAACCCCTTATTAGTTGCAGATTCATTGATTTGAATTGTTTTAAAACCATCTACCGTTTTTAAAAACAATCTGATTTTATTTATAATTTGTTTATCTTCTTCGTTTTTTGCACCATCAGAAAAAATAAACAAATCTGATGCTGAAGCCAATTCGTTATTCTTCAAAGCTTCAATGGTATTTTTTAAAGCCTTCAATCTTTTATATGTAAACAGTAATATGGGTGCAGGAGTATTCATATTGAAAAAAGTTAAATATATTTCATCTAATTTTACTATCTAGTTCTAACAAATAAAGGATTTATCTATTATATTTTTCAAATCCGAATTTGACCAGTATGCTTTTACACTTATATTTTAATTTTGTTTTAATTGTTTCAGGATTAATAGGTTCAAGCAATACTTCTGGCCAGAGTTTTTTCATTGTATCTCTATACAATGTATAATTTGGTTTTGAACGGTATTTTGTATTTATATGAAGCATAATATCCAAAAGTTCTCTGTTATTAAAAGGCGTAAAAGTGTCATGAACAATATCCCATTCTAACTGGCTTTGGGATTGCCAACTCCCTGTGCTTACTTCCCAATGAAATAAATCTAAAATGTTATATCCCTTATTATTTGATGGCTTTTTAACTTCATCAAACCAAACTGAAATTTGCTCGTCTATAAATGGAATTTCTTTCCATTTAGGATTAATATTCATAATATCCTGACTAGAGCTAATATTAGGATGTACTCCATTTTTATAAAAAAAACAACGTCCAGTTTCAGAACAACTTCCTTTTACTGACATGGTATCTTCAGGAAAATTTTGAGAAATACCATAAGCTATATGCCCCCAATCTTCTAAATGTGCCATATCTGAATTACCTAAATAAACATCTTTAAATGCATCAGTTATTGGGATTCTACAGTCCATAACCTTATGAGGAAATCCCAATTTATTCGATAGTGAAATCGGAATTCTAAGATCATTAGAATTTGGACATAAAGACCTATACCGCAACGTATAGAACAACATGTTTTCCCTAGCATCTTTGGTAGCACTTAAAAGTATCCTACTATCAAAACCACCTGTGAGACCTAGCCCTAGATTGTATTTTTTACTACCTGCATCTAGTGTAAGTTTTAAAAGTGTTGCAAATTTTTCTTTATAGTCTTCATAAGGACCTATTTCTAATTGTTTAACAGGCCAATATCTTGTTTGTTTTAAGGTTGCGCTTTTTAAATAATGGTTAGCAACCAAATGATAGACTCCTGGATATAGTGAGGTACCACTAGGGAACCAATTTTCTTTGCTACCTTTCACATAATCTGAATTAAAATAGCTATTGTAACGTTCTCCCTTAACAATTAAATTTTGAGTGACTAACTTTAAAAGTAATGGCTGTGAAGCAGCATAAAAGTTGTTTTCATATTGTGCATAAAAAAATGATTTTAAACCGCATGCATCGTTAAAAAATGTAAAGTTATTATGCTCTTCGATAATTAAAACAAATCTACCAACCAATCCATATAAAACCTTAGCGATACCTTCTTCACTTTTTTGACTTAACAAGTTTGTTAGAATTTCAATATTCGTTAATTCTGAATCCCTTGGATCAAGTATGTGTCCTAACAATACTCCTTTCTTGCCATTTTTAGTAAATGAAGTCTGTATACAATCTGGATGTACATACAAATGGTGTTCCCCTATTTTTTCATAACACCAATAATCCAACTCTGGACATGATTTAGGTGTCAATAAAAATTGTCTCCTAAATTTTAAATCTTTTAAACTCATGATTTTACTTTCACATACTAAAAATGTATGCCTTTATTTAGTTACTAATTGGTTTGCTGTTATAACTATCATTAAATTAATGAGGGACATAGTTAATTTTAAAAAAATAAGTTGTTAACAGTAAAAGTTTTCTGAAATATATTTTATTTTATTTTCTAAGGTCTGTTTTAGTGCATACCTGTATGCGTTTTCTGATAATCTCTTTAATTCTTTTCTATCTTTTTGTAAGTTTTTAATAAAACCTGCTAATTCTTTTATAGTTTTTTCTGGACTATCAACACTTGCGGTAAATCCTCTGTCTTCATTAATCATTAACCCTTGACCATGAAGATTTAGTGTAATTACTGGTAACCCAAATACCATTGCCTCAATTAATTGAACACCACCAGAATCTCGTAATGAGGTAAACAAAAATGCATCATGGGTAGAATAATAAGATCTTACTTCTTCAAATGAAACCCTACCTATCCAGTTTACTTGACTTTCTAAATTATATTCTTTCCGCTTACTTAAAAAAGCATCTTTCATATCACCATCTCCAACTACAGTTAACGTAATATCAGGACAATTTATTAATTCTCTCATAACGTCTAAAACTAATAGTATTCCTTTTCTGGGTAAAAAACGACCAACCCATAATAATTTTAATTCTTCCCTATTTCCTTCGAATGTCAACTTAGCATCTTTAAAATATTCTATAGGCAAAGCTGAATCTAATATGGGCACTACACTATTTGCTCTCATTTGTTTTGCCATTTTTAATGTATCTTCATTAGCTGCAAAAATCACCTTAGCTTTTTTAACCATTGATTTACATGCTGGATTTATTTTTTTAAGAATTTCACTTATTTTTTCACGTTTTATTTCTGTTTTCCAATGTTCTTCAAAATAATCCTTAAATGCTTCTGGTGCTTTTTGTCCTCCACCTGCTGGACCAAAAATAAATGGTATTGGTAATTTATACAGGAATGAACCTTGTTGTAAACTCCCCCAAGTGACATGATGCGCTAAATCAAAATTTTTAATTCTATGCATTTTTTTAACGTGCTTGTAAGCTAACCATTGCCAAATTAAATAATGCATATACATACCTAATTGTGTCCAGTAATACATTTTATCTAAGCCAAAAGGTAAATCAATATAGGCTATTTCTAAATTCGAATTATTTTGACTCGCTGCTTCTATAGGAGCTTTCCCTTTACTTGTAGTAACACAATACACTTTATGCCCATATAAAGATAATTGGTTTGCCCAATTAAAACCATTACCAGGTTCTGATCCTTTTGATGGATCACAGGAATAAGCAGATAAAACAACTTTCTTATACAACACTAATTTTGTTTAAATTAAAGGCAATTTTATTAAATTTTAGCTATTTTTTCTGTCAACTTCTTTTTAAACCGATTTACTACAGCCATGCCTACCGTATGTATCGTTTTAAACCAACCATCAATACTTACAGAAAACATAAATGGATGATATTCTTTTTTAGAAAGTTTTACCAATTGCTCTTTATCTAGTTTCAAAACGTGACCTAAATTGTGCCGTAAAAAAGGAAAACCGTGATTTGCTGTTTTAAAAGGTATCCTTAAAATATCTTTCTTTTTCTGAAAACTATCGTATTGCTTTTTATCAAATAAAGATTTACTTGATTGAAAATAGAAATAATCTGTCTCTGGCACTATAAAATCATCTATTTTAAAAAAGTTTGCTCGCTCAGTATCTCTATATTTAAATAATAATGGGTCTGTATTTGCATTGGAATCTTGCACAATTAAATCTAGATTTAATTGTGCATTAAAAGCATAAACCCGTTCTGCTTTTAACAAACTACCATAAAGCATTGCTGCGAAACCGCCTGCTGAACTACCAATAGCAAAAATTCTATACCCAGCAGTTAGTTCTTTAAGTAATTTTATCAGTTCATTCGGGGTATTGTATGTTGCGTTTATACCTTCGACATACCACTGTTTTTGTATGTCACGTATAAAAACATGCTTATGAGCAATTCTTAAAAAATTACGCTGCCATTCAAATTTATCTTTTACTGAAATACTATTTTGAAAAGCTTTAGGGGTATTTGGGTAATATAATTCGTTACTACTAAAATAAATAATACAAAGATCTTTTTGAACGTTATTATCTTCATATAGCTTTACTTTATAATTATTAGCATTTGAATAAAAGTCTAATACATCTGGACTATTTATTTGAAAAATAAAGTCTTCTACTGTTTCCATAAGCTAGGTATCAAAAGTCTTAAATGAATGCTTAGCATGTGTTTTAACGCTAAGCCTAAACCAAAGTGCCTATTTATATATATAAAATAGTACTTTGGATGGCTATTTCCTAAAGGAGAGTAAAGTGCTTTAACACGTTCTTTAAAAGGGACATGGCTGTAACACCATTTAGGTAAATAGTCGTTACTTTCACAGGTACCTAAGTATCGCTTTGTTGTTATTAGCTTAAACCCTTTTGCCATGGCACGCTGTCCATAATCAAAATCGCCAATAGCATGAGGAAAAACAGGATCTAAATTCCCTACAGAATCAAACACCTTTTTTGGTACTAATAAGCAGTTCCCATTAATACTGTGGCATTCCTGTAAGTTACCATCTGGAATTACTGGTGTACCATTTTTTGTTTGACCTCCATAGGTAAACTCTCCTGTTTTATCACTACAAAAAGCAGCACAAACAACTACTTGATTATTTTCTACTAATGCACATTTTATCATGTCCTCTGGTGCATTAGGATATAAAAACGTATCATCATTTAAGAGCATGTAATAATCGTATTGATTAGACTTTGTTGCCGTATCCCATGCCAAATGCATTCCTCGATTCCAATACAAACTCCCTGTACCTTGAATTACATTTACTTGTGGAAATTTCTTCCTAATTGAATCTCCAGTACCATCTGTAGAGCCATCATCCACTAAGAACACGTCTAAACTAGCATTCTCAGGTATAGATACAAATAAATTTTCCAAACATGCTAAAGTTTTATTTACCCTATTAAAACAGGTAAGTAGCACTGCAATTTTATACATAATTTAAGATTGTTTAATAACACGTACTTTTTTTAAAGTGGCTTTCCTATATCGGATGTCAAAAACACCACGAATCCAATATTTAAATTCATCATCAGTCATACTTCTAAATGATACAGAATAGCACATACCAATTATAAACCACAAGAAAATATAAGAAAGATCAAAACGACTAAAGTCCTCCACCCATGCATAAGTCCATCTAAAACATATATATACCGCCAATATTTTCATATACCAGCTTTTAGATTTATATAACGCCAAATAGGAAGCCCTTAAGAATACTAAAAAATATAAGATTAAGCCAATCAGCCCTGTCCAAGTAAATACATTTAACACAGACACTTCATTCACATACCGCTCATATTTTCCTGTACCTGTTTGAGACTCAATAAGAGCTCCAAAAAGCAAAGAGTCATTACCACGAGCAGGAGTTCTTCCAAACCATACATAATCATTCACCAAAGCAGAAGCAATCACCTCAACATATAAACCAGTACGAGTATCTGCAGTTAAATCTTCTTGTTCTCCTGTTTTAGTAGCTGTAGTATAATCGCCTTCCACATAATCACTAATTTTAAACACATTAAATTGACCAGTTAAACCTAAAACAAATAAAACAACAGGAAGACCTACCAGAAGAATACGAGCAACCCCTAAAATGTTTTTATTTACAAATGGACGAAAATAGTAAAGTATTCCAAGAATCAAAGGAACTATAAATTTAATAACATTACTTCGAGCGGCGAAACTTGCTGTTATTCCTATAAATGTAAAGCATAACATTATTATTTTCCATTTCTTACTTAAAAGAGGTAAAAAAAGTAGAACAAAACTAACAGGAATTAAATATACACCATATGCAATTCTGTCAATTATTAAAGCAAAAACAAAAAACAAAGGTAAAATATAGGTCATATAATTGTTAAAAACTATTTGCAACAAATTACGACTACTACTTATATATATTGTTAAGGGTAATAAAAGAGTAAAACCCATTGTTACCAAGTTTTTAACTTCCCAATAATTTTCTGCTACAAAAGCTCCCCTAATAATACTTACAATATTCCAAAGCAAATAGAGTTTTAAAATCAAAATATTTTTATCGTTTTCTTGATCATAATATTTAGTCTTAGCTTTGAGAAATAAAATTATTGTAAAACCATTTACTATCCAAAACAAAAATGTATTCCCTAATGGTATCGTACTCCAAGGGCTTACAGTTTCTAAAGTGATTAAAAAAATAAAGAGTAAGCTAATTTTCTTTATCATATATTTTTTTAAAATGAAAACATTATAGAATTATTAATGATAATCTAAATTTTTTATTTTTTTTGCAGGATTACCTGCCCATATTTCGTTAGCAGGTATATCTTTGGCCACTAAAGAACCTGCACCAATAATAGAATTATCTCCAATTGTTACTCCTTTAAGAATTATGGTATACGCACCTATGAATACATTATTTCCGATATTTACAGTAGCAACTTTTTTACTTTTTAAATCCTCGTCTATTGACATTCTCTTAGCCTTATCTAGGCTATGAAAATCAGTGTCGTAAATACAAACACCACCACCAATTTTAACATAATTACCAATATTAATTTCAGAATGACAAACCAATGCCGTCTGACTTATACTTGTATTATCTCCAATAGTTAATTTTGAGTCTTTATTTACAAAGAACATACAAGGCTGCACACATCCGATAGGATTTGAACCTATAGTATTGTTCATTCTAAAACCCTTTCCTATCGAGAAATCTCCTCCTCTAGCCACCATTACTTTTGGCATCCCCTTAGTACTAAAACCCTTATGATTTACTTTATTCAAATAAAATAGTAAACTACAAAAGTGACCATTAAAAAAATATTTAATCGTAAAAAATATTTTTCTAAATACCTTGTATATTAAACTTAAAATATGTTGCATTTTTTTTAATTAATTGCTCCCTGTAATTGCTATCAATTTTGTACTCATTTTTTTAACTTCATCTGGTCTTTTCGTCCACCATTGTGTTTTTAAAAGGGCTTCTCTTTGTTCTTCAGTAAATCGGTATTTAATTAGTTTAGCAGGAATACCAGCAAAAATTGCAAAAGGAGGAACATCTTTAGTAACTACTGCACCAGCAGCAATTATTGCACCATGCCCTACAGTTACCCCATCCATTATAATTGCTTCTGCACCAATCCATACATCACTACCAATGACAATCATTTCATACTCCTTATAATCAATACCTTGCCCTAATATAGGTTCCTTAAAGAAAGTATTTGGCTTATAAAACATTCTAGCTGTAGAAAATAAATGTGTAGGATGACTCCCTAAGCCAATTCTTACACCATGTGCAATAGAACAGTAATTACCTATTTCTGTATTTTGAATGATGCAATCATAATTTGTATAAGAACAAAAACCAATTTTAGTGTGATTTAAAGTCGTATTATCATATATACTGGTATAATCACCTATACTAACATCGTTGGTAAGCTTACAGCCCTTTGAAATTTTAGATTTTGGAAATCGCCTATTATTTTGTATATCTCGCGCTTTGTTATTAGCTACTTCTATAAGCCCTCCTAGTAAACCTAGTGGAAACCAAACCATGCGCGCTAACTTTTCTTTTAATGTCATATATTACTTATTTACCAATAACATGCACCTTCTACGGCATCAGCATTTTTTGGCTTATCTTTTTCGTTTGGCCGCACCCAATACTCATTCATTAATTTTACATAGCTACCTTTATCGATACCCCACTCTTTAACTCCGTAATTTGGATCTTCCCAACGATTACCTCTAATTCCAAAAAGGAGTTGTAAACTACCTCCTAAATGCACTGCTTTTTTCCCACTTCGCTTAACGTGAGCAGCCAAAGGAAATCCGTAAGCTCCAGCTCCAATTAAACATATATCATAGTCTATCTTGTCAATTTCATTTTTCATGAAATCTAGAGCTTCAAACCAGTCTTTAAAACGTGTATCAGAATCACCAATACTTTGAATAGCTTTTATAGTACTTAACTCAAACTCTGGTAATATTTCTTTCTCAAACAAAAAATTTCTCTTGCTATATTGTTCTTTAATAGTTTCGTCAAATGGATGTAACACCAATACCTTTTTACCTTCTAAAGCTTTTGTCCAGGGTGTTTTAGCCCAAAACGGTTCTAATAATCTTAAATGCACTTTATCTCCTGTTAATCTATCATCAATAAAATTTTCTGATTGCATCCAAGAGCCTAATATATCCAATTGAGGTATATCGTTAAGCATTAATTGGCAGAATTGCTCAATTTTTTCAATTGTAGGTGGAAAAAAGCCTGCATTGGTATTCATATATTTAATCAAGGATTCTGACCACCACCAATCTGGTTCATTTCCTCTAATATAATTTAATACTTTTTTATTATCACTATTAACACCTAAATAATTAACAACTATACTCAATTCAAAAGCTCCAAAACGAGCAATCATACATGGTTTTCTAGATATTAAAGCATCAATAATTAACTGAGACGCTTTATTAGGATCTTGTTCACAAACAAGTTTTAGTTGTTCCTTACCCCAAATTTTTTGTTGAACTGCTCGAAGCGATTTGAGGAGATATCTTTTAACTTTAATCATCTTTTTTATAACGTAATTATTCCCTCAAAACTTTTATTAAACTGTCTTTAAGCCAATTTAGTGACCTAACTCTTTCAAATTCAATTTTATCTTCAATCTTAGAATAATCAATAAATAGCTGATCGTCAGAAAACTCTAGAATTTCTTCAGCATTTACAGCTTGTCTATTAAGTAAATCAAATTTACTTAACACGGTCTCCATTCTCGAATTTCTGTTAGGATGTTTAATAGATAAAAAACTTTTTCTAAAATGAATTGCAAAAGCTAAACCATGAAACGAACTTGCACAAATAAAATTAGCATATTTAAAAAGGTTAATAAATTCTTTTGGTCCAGCCTCTTGGAAAAAATTATCTACTTTAAAAGGGAAGGAGATACCTCCAGAAATTGCCACAACAGGCAGGTTTAATCTTTTTTTGAGGTTTTTAATGAGTTTCCCAGAAAGTTCAGAATTATCAAACCCATAATAAAGTATATAATCTTGTTTAATTATTCTTTCTGAAGATAATTCACTCCATTCATCACCATTTAGTAAAAAAGTTGGATCTAATACCTGAGTAGCATCTATACTTGTTGCCTCTTTTACAATATCAACTCCGTCATCTTCTCTTACAGAAATAGCATTAAAACTAGACAATAATAACTTTAAATCTTTGTAATATTTTTCGTTTACTTGAGAAGTACCAAAGCTAGAAGCATAAGATATTTTTTTCTTTTCACTACCAATAAAATCTAAAAAATAATAAGGAGGATCAGGAACTCCTCGCTCAAGGTTCCATACCTGATCACTACCTACTAAGTGAATATCATAATTAGGTGGGTTAGTATAGATTTCATCTAAACTTAAATATCTTTTTGATAATTTCATTTCAGAATGAAAGTCTCTAAATCTCTTATATTTTAATTGTATTTTGGGGTTTATTCTACAGTAAATATAAATAAGCAATGACTTAGGTTTTAAAGAAAAAAATTTATTTTCATTCTTTTTTTCATAGTCAGAGGTATATAGATTTATAAACTCATTATCATATCCCAATTTACTCAGAGCTTTTTGTGTTCCATAAGCCTGAAACATAGCCCCGTAATTATAAGCTGCATGAATTGTATAAATTCCTATCTTCATTTTACAAATTTTATTTATTAAATATTTTAAGTTATAAGTGAATCTTGTTTTAGATGAAAAGCTTTATTATGCCTAATAATTCATTTAGTAAAAACATCAATCTTATTTTCTGATTTTTAACAATAGACCTTTCCATAATGCTAAAACCAATGTTTTTTCTGTAGATTCCAATCCAATTACAACCACTGATAGAATAAAAGATACTGAACTGATGACAAGAACAGATATTAACCTCAAAAAACCTTCTGAAAATATCAATAATGGTAAAAAAGATAAGGTAGCTGTAAAAAGAAAAACCCCAGCCCCTCTAAGGACTACTCTATTGATATAACTTTTAATTGACATACCACAAACCCGGTGAGCAAAATAAATTCTAGAAAAAGACAATGCAATTACCATAAAAATTAAATTAATATAAATCGTTTCTGGTCTAGCTCCATTTTTAAACATGATATAGCTCACAGGAAGCAATAATATCCAAATTATAGACTCTATAAGTTGGCTTTCCTTTATTTTACCTGTTGCTCCAATGGCAGTTGGAAAAGTAACTGTCAATTGTGTTAGTGTAGATCGAAAGAGGTTGAGCCTACAAAATATTATAGCAAATTCAGGAACGTCTTTAAGCCATAAACTTAAAATATAAGGCATTTCAATTATTGCAGGTATTGAGAAAAAAGCTAATAATAAGAAGGATAACTTATTACCAGTCATAGATGCTTTAAGCATTTTTTCTCTATTATTCTCGCCTTCGCTTTTAACGATTAGAGGATTCAAAGCTTTAAGCATTGTATTAGAAAAAGCCATGATTTGTCCAGTAATTTGGAGGGCTATTCCTTGAGCAGCATTTACAATAACTCCGAAAAAGGAGTTAATCAAAATTGTCATCCCTTGCATAGTAAGCATACTAGCCGAACTACTTAACAATGACCAACCAGCAAAAGAAGTCATTTCTTTAAATGTTGTTTTATTATAATATTTTTTTACACCAATAGTAACTTCTTCATAATTTTTATGGCAGTAAATAACTCGAATAAAAAATAAAGATACAGTTAGAATAGCCATTAAAAGTCCATATATATATAATCTATCTATAGACAAAAACCCAATTAAAATAGCAATACCTAATTTTAATACAACTTCTATAATCCTTAAAATAGCGACTAACAGCATATTTTCGTGGGCATTAATTACAGCGTCATATGGAACAGATATCAGAGTAAAAAAAGTGCTAAAAATCAAAAATTGATAAATTGTCTTCGCAACTTCTATTCTATCTGGAGAAATTTTTAATATACCATCAAATAAAAAACCACTAACCAATTCTAATAAAACTACTAAAATTGTAGCGATACAAAAATGCAATAAAGTACTTACATTAAAAATTGTTTTTTGTTTCTTAAAATCACCTTGACCTTGGGCGAATGACATAAAGCGTTGAGAAGCAGTTGTCATTGCCGAATTTAGAAAAGTTAACATTGCAATTGCACCACCGACTACATTAAATACACCAAAATCCTCTGCACCTAATGCTGCTAAAATTAAACGGGTGGCATATAATGACATAGTGACCGTAATGGCCATTTGCACATATAAAATCCCTGTGTTTTTTGCTACTCTTTTTGCTTGTTGCATGATTTTATATAAATCTAAAACTTAATTTTTTTTAATAACACTCAGATTTAACATCAAGTAAATATTCTTTTTGTATTTACTACAATGACAACTTATTACCATACAATAAAAAACCTAAAACATTACTTTGTGATAAAATTTTATAAATAAACATACATACAGTTGCTACTAACACTGTTAATAAACCTGTAATTATAAATAATATAATTTGGTTTAAATCTTCTTTAATAAAAGGAGCTGCAAAAATAGATACTACATAAGAATGGGTAACATAAATAACTAAGGAATGTACCCCCCATAAACGAATGTATTTATCTATATATGTATTAAAAGTAAGTCGCCTAATTAAATTGTAAAAAACAAATATACCCGAAATGGCACAAACCACCTTGATACATGTATTTTTTATAGATGACAATCCATATTCATAATGCCCGACTAATATAAAAAAGGATATTAGCGCTATTGAGAATATTATTTTATTCATTAAGAATTTATTTAGAAAATCGTATTTGGCAAAAAATACTCCTAAAAAATAAAACACAAAGAACAACATAAAATTCCTCATAAAACTAACTACTCCAAGCTGCCAAACACATAAAAGTCCTGTTGCTATTATTGATAAAAAAAACAAATCCAATAAAATCTTTTTTTGTTGATTGAATTGGTATGATAAAAATAACCAAAAAGAGTAAAGCATTTTAACAAAAAACAGATACCATAAAAACCATAAGCCTCCACCATTGATTAATTGTTTTAATTTTTCAATGAAATTAAATGTAAAAGTCTCTGAAAAAAAGAAAGGATCAACTAACAAAGGCCAAGCAAAAAATGGCAACAAAATGGTTCTGCTTTTATTAAGTACAAATAACCCATAATTATCAAAAATTTTTGGTTTTATCACTTTACTTGCTATGTATCCGCACAAAAACATAAATAATGGCATTCTAAAAGTAGAACCATATATTAAAACTTCAGAATGTTCTCCATTGATGACATTCCCTGTAATAACATGCCCCATAACTACTAATAGTATATTAATACCTCGTAACCTATCTATATATGCTATTCGCTTTTTTTTTGTATTCAAATTTTATTAACGTAATATAAAATTGTTATAATGAAGACTAGTTCTTAATATTATTATTTATATATGTTGAATTTACCACCAAAGAATAAAAATACCAAACCAATATACTTAGACTTAACATTTCCCCTCCCTCTTCAACTATGGTTAATAAAGTGTCAACACCTTCACTTCTGTGAAAAAACACATGTAACACATCAATACCTAAACCAAAAAACAGGAAGAAACTTAAAAACTTATAAATATTAATCAACGACTTTTTAGAAACCTCTGAAGCCCATCTATAATTCCATTTATACAGCAACAGAAAAAACACTAGTACGATTATTGAATAGATTAAATATCCTCTAACCTTACTTGCCTCAAGAATATTACCAAAACTACTCATACTGATAAAATACTGACGTGTAAGTTGATGTAATTGAAACATATCATCAACTAAAAAAAATGTAAAAAGAAAAAACAAGGGGATATATATATAATTCTTTTTAAAATAAACAAGGTAAGCTACAAATCCGAGAATACTTATATATTTTAAATATTGAAAGATTTCTGGATAACCAAAATCCTTAGCATCTAATAAAAAGGGACTTGACTTTAACTCCCATAATGTAACTGTAAAAATGTGCCCTATAATAAAAAGCAAATCTATTATAATTAACAAACCAAGAACTACATATGTACACTTCTCTTTTTTCTTTATTACCAAAAACAAATATTACAGATTTGCTTACACTTATTGATTTGATTCATCATTCATAATATTAGCTATTTCGACTTAGTATGCTTTTTCTTCTCCTTTGAATATATTATAAACTGTTAAATATATGATTTCCATATCCAGACTAAGAGACCATTTTTCCATATAGAAAATGTCATACCGTACTCTATTCACAATATCAGACTTAGCAACTATTTCCCCACGGTAGCCTTTTACTTGTGCTAAACCTGTTATTCCTGGTTTTAAAAAATGTCTAACTAAATATTTATCTACAGACGTTTCATACTGTTCTGTATGTAATTGCATGTGTGGGCGGGGTCCAACTACACTCATATCTCCCATTAACACATTAAAAAATTGTGGCAACTCATCAATACTAGTCTTTCGCAATATATTCCCCAAACGTGTAACCCTCATATCATTCTTAGTCGCCATTTTAGTATCAGACTCTTCAGTTTGAGTCATTGACCTAAACTTATAGCATAAAAAAGTCTTTTTATTAATACCATGCCGTTTTTGTTTGAAAAATAATGCCCCTTTAGAATCAAACTTTTGCAATATATATACAAGTGGAATAAGCCACGACAGAACAAACAGAACAACCAAGCTAGAGAATACAATATCGAATATCCGTTTTACTAAGTTTGCATATTCCAGCTCTAGCTGGGAAGCTCTTAAATTTAAAACAGGTACACTACCGTAAAGTTCAATAGACATGGCCCGAGAAAAAAACTCTTTATTATCCGGAATAATCTTTATACGCTTAAAACTATTATCAGCTATATGCATAAGACTCTTAATTTCTTCTTTTGACAACCTGGAGGCAATACAATACACCTCACTAATATCGTTTTCAAAAATATACTTATAACATGCTTCAATTGGCCCCAAGTAGGTTGGGCTTTTAGAATGTTTATTATCAAAAAAACCAACATATTGATAATTATGATCTGGATTATCAAAAATGCTCCGCACTTTCTTTAAATTTTTATCCCAACCAACCACTACGACTTTGGATTTGTTAAACGCTTTTGCACGATATTGCTCTCTAGCCCATTTAAAAAACATACGAAATGCTATAACCTGAAGGCAAAAAAATGCATAAACAGCAATAAGATGAAACGGAGAGTAAACATTTGGCCCCAAGAAAATAAAAGAAGCGAAGAATGCTAAACCATATAATGCAAATAATTGAGAAAAACTTATAGTCTTAGATATAAATGTAATACTTCTAGATTTTGCATAAAATTTAATAGCATGGGTTATAATCAACCAAGCTAAATTATAATAAAACACCCCTATAACTCCAACTTTATAGGTTACTGGCGTTAAATAAAACAGTGTTAAATTTAACACCGCTATATGAACTATTAACGAGAGCGGGAGGCCAAAATAAGACTTTTGCATTTTACAATTAAAATTTTATTAGTAAAAAAAAATGCATTATTTATATATGCAATGCGTTTAATTATATTAGGCATAATAATGAAATAACCTATTACATTTATATCTTGAGACAAGATTAAGACAACAAAAGACAGGTTGCCCCTAAGTATAGATCGGTTTCTAATATTTGAATTAATCACCACTACTTTAATAGATTGAGTGATTAATCAAACTACTTTTAATTATAATTTGGAGTACCAGTTGTATACTTTTTGAATACCATCTTTTAGGCCTATTGTATGCCTCCATCCTAAACCATGTAATTTAGAAGGGTCCGTTAATTTTTTCATAGTACCGTCGGGTTTATCACTATTAAAAAACAACACTCCTTTAAAACCAACTGTTTGCTTAATAATTTCGGCTAACTCTTTTATTGAAATATCAACTCCAGTACCTATGTTTATATGTGTATTTCGTATTTCTTTATTATTTGTTTCATAACAATCTGAAAACTGTCTGTTTTCCATTAAAAAGATACATGCGTTGGCCATATCTTCACTCCATAAAAACTCTCTCATAGGTTTTCCTGTCCCCCAAATCTCAAGATAGATTACGTTATCTCTTTTTTGAATACCATATTTATGAAGCACTTCATAGATTACGTTCTTGCTAGCACTACCATCTACCCCTTCAATTGGTAGATTATTTAAGTCTTTATGTATAGCATCCCAGTCTCCTATTTCTAAAGCTTTACCCAAATGCATTTTTCGTATCAAGGCAGGTAAAACATGTGACTTTTCTAAATCGAAATTATCATTAGGTCCATATAAATTAGTAGGCATTACAGAAATAAAATTGGTACCATATTGAATATTATAGCTTTCACACATTTTAATACCAGCTATTTTGGCTATAGCGTAAGGTTCGTTAGTGTATTCTAAAGCATCCGTTAAAAGACTATCTTCTTTCATTGGCTGCGGACAATTCTTTGGATAAATACAGGTGCTACCTAAAAACAATAATTTCTTTACATTATGCAAATAACTTTGATGAATTACATTATTCTGTATCATTAAGTTTTCATAAATAAAATCTGCTCGATATGTATTATTAGCAACTATACCTCCAACTTTAGCTGCCGCAAGAATTACATAATCTGGTTTTTCTTTTTCAAAAAATGTTGCAACAGCTGTGGAATCCTTAAGATCCAATTCCTTATGTGTTCTTGTTACAAAATTATAATAACCTTTAGACTTTAAGTTTTTTAAAATTGCACTTCCAACCAATCCTCTATGACCTGCAATATAAATTTTAGATTTTTTTTCCATAATTTAATAAACACCTAACTATATTAATTAAACCTTTAAATATTTACTCTGCTTGTCTTAAAATTTCATGCCCTGCTTTCAATAAATCAACATCCTTCTTCATTAATTTTATATCTGACTCCATCATATCCTTAACCAAATGTTCCAAATCATATTCAGGCACCCATCCCAATTTTTCTTTAGCTTTTGTGGGATCTCCAATCAATAAATCCACCTCTGTTGGACGGAAATAAGAAGGATCTACAGACAACACTTCTTTACCAATCTCTAATGTAAAATCCTTGTTGTTACAAGCCTTAACGAAAGCTTTCTCATCAACACCTTTACCTTTAAATTCTAATTCTATTCCTACTTCTAGAAAAGCCATACGCACAAAATCACGCACAGTAGTGGTTACACCTGTAGCAATAACCCAATCTTCAGATTTATCTGCTTGTAAAATCATCCACATCATTCGCACATAATCCTTAGCATGTCCCCAATCGCGTTTTGCTTCTAAGTTACCTAAGTATATTTTTTCTTGTAAACCTAATGCTATCTTTGCTACAGCTCTAGTAATTTTTCTAGTCACAAAAGTTTCTCCTCTTCTTGGTGACTCATGATTAAATAAAATTCCATTACAAGCAAATAAATCGTAGGCTTCTCGGTAGTTTTTTGTAATCCAAAAACCATATATTTTAGCCACTCCATACGGAGATCGTGGGTAGAAAGGTGAGTTTTCATCATAAAAACCTCTTTCATTTTTGTTTTCTGGTAAACCTCCGTATAATTCAGATGTTGATGCCTGATATATTCGTGTTTTCTTCTCTAAACCTAAAATACGTACCGCTTCTAAGATTCTTAAAGTTCCTAACCCATCTACATTACCTACATATTCAGGACATTCAAAAGATACTTTTACGTGAGACATAGCTCCTAAATTATATATTTCATCTGGTTGACATTCTTGGATAATACGAGTTAAATTCATAGAATCTGTTAAGTCTCCATAATGTAATTTTAATCTTAGATCAGGATCATGGGGGTCTTGATATAAATGATCAATTCTATCTGTGTTAAAAAGAGAAGCCCTTCTTTTAATACCATGCACCATATAGCCTTTTTCTAACAATAATTCGGCTAAATAAGAACCATCTTGCCCTGTAATACCTGTAATTAAAGCTACTTTCATAATTTTATATAAGTTTAAAAGATTATTAAATTTTATTCTCTGGAATCAATTAATACAATTCAAACGCTAAAAATACTAATATTTTATTACCCTAGGACAAGTCCTCCATCAGGTTTTTTTAGTACAAATTTAAGATTAGATAAAATGAATACAGCGCTCCGCGAAGTGAGTCCCATACAGATCAACACTTAAGAATAATTTAGTTAAAAATACCCAAAGGTTATTCGAGTTGCAAGAAATGAATAGCATAATTTTAAAAAATTATGCTATTCATTTCTTACACATCTGATTTTTTAATATTTATATTTATTCAGATGTTTTTTTAGCATATTCATAAAAACAAATAAAGCCACATTTATGAATTCCGATTAAAGGGCTAAATTACAAGTTAAGCTGTTTAACACAACTAGATACGGGTTATATCTAGTAAATAAAAATCAAACAGCACTAAACTAATAAGCGATAATTCTTACAAAAACATCATAAACAACAAAAAAGAGAAAGAAAAATTTGTTTAACAAAGTTAACATTGTAGCACCAACAAAAAAACACATTTATTGACGAAAAATATTACGTAATTTTCTCAAATAACATCTAAATAAAAATGAAATAAAATAACCATACGAACTACTGAAACAATTAAACTTGCTCTATCTTAAACTAATTCAGAAAAGAGCATCACTCCAAAGAATATTAATACATTTTAACAAATAAAAACATTATACTATTTGCTTTATTTTCATATTTAGAACCACACCAAAATCTTCTAAAACAAGTCGCACTCTAGTTTTCCCTACCTCCTTAACAACAGCCCGCTTGCCTTGAAACAGACTGCTTTTAATAAAGACTCTTTCTCCTGGTTCAAATTTTGAAACACTAAACTCCTCAACACAATCACTTGACAACCAATGCTTAATAATATCTATTTCTTCATTTTTGACAATAGCAGGTTTTCCCAACCAAAATAAATAACGTATTATCCCAGGGTAGTTAAAAACCAATTGTCTATCCTTATCCAACAACTGTACGAAAACATAAGATTTAAACAATGGTACTTCTATTGTTTTTTTTCGATCACTCCATACTTTAGTCTCCTTTATCATAGGACAATACACTTCTATATTGCCTTTCGATAGCATATCAGCAACTTTTTTCTCATTTTGAGGCTTTACATAAAGTACATACCATTTTTTTTTCATGTGATTTAATTACTAGGTCAGGTATATGGGTCTTTCACAAATATAATTTCTTTTTCTTAAATCACAAAAGTCAATAACTTTAGTTAAACTATTTAAATTATAGAATTTTAACATCTTTCTTTTACAACAAACTTTTATTCCATTACTAACAAATTATTATTATAATTCACAATCAGAACATTTTTTCCTTAAACCCTTTCTTGAGCTAATAACAAAACTACTTAAGATAACTTTAGACGTATTTACTTAAAAATTGATTTAGAAAAGCACAAACTATATAATTCAAAATAAAAAAACACCGAAAATCATTCGATTAACAGTGTCTATTTTATTAAAACCTAAATTTTTATTTAGTCGGGGTGGCAGGATTCGAACCTGCGACCTCCGCGTCCCAAACGCGGCGCGATAACCGGGCTACGCTACACCCCGAATTGGTTATCTTTTAACAGGCTGCAAATATACTTATTTTATTCACTCTACAAATTTTTTTAAAGAAAATATTACACTAAAAATAAAATTAACATTCTATATACATTTCAATTCTTAGGCATCTATTTTTAAATCACTAATATTAATCACAAAACACCTCATAATCTATAATAAATTTTGCTTATACAATTGATGACATTAAAAAGCTCATGAACTATATTTTTAAGAATTAGAATCATAAAAATTACAAAACACTAAAAAACAAGAAGTTTCGAAAATTAAAAAATAAAAGGGATTACCCATATATAATTATACATTTAACTAACTTTGTGAAAAGCTAATTAAATAACAAACATGTTAATCATAGGTATTGCAGGAGGCACTGGCTGCGGAAAAACTACAGTAGTAAACAAAATACTAAACGAACTTCCTGAAGGTGAATTAGGTATTATTTCTCAGGATTCTTATTATAAAGACACAACGCATTTATCTTATGAGGAACGGGTTAAAATAAATTTTGATCATCCTAGGTCTATAGATTTTGATCTGTTAACAAATCATTTAAAAGCATTAAAAAATAACGAAGTTATACACCAACCTGTTTATTCGTTCGTTAAACATAACAGAACAGGTGATACTGTTTTAACGCACCCCAGAAAGGTAATGATTGTTGAAGGCATCTTAATTTTAACCAATCCAGAATTACGAGACCTTTTTGATATTAAAATATTTGTACATGCTGATACTGACGAACGCTTAATTAGAAGGCTAAAACGAGATATTACAGAACGTGGTAGAGATATTGATGAAGTTTTAACAAGATACCAAACTACATTAAAACCAATGCACGATCAGTTTATTGAACCTATGAAAGAGTATGCAGATATTATTATACCAAACAACAAACATAACACGGTTGCGATAGATATTGTTCGCACCATTATAAACGAAAAACTCTAAGTGGCAAAACTCAATCAAAATAAATATTTAAAACCATTTAAAAACTGGTACATTTTAATTCTAGCAATTTTTGCTGTTTGGATGGTTTTTTTTGACACCAATTCTTGGTTCATTCACAACGAATTGAACAAAGATATTAATGACCTTGAATCTGAAAAAAAATATTACGAAAGAGAAATTGAAAAAGACAAAAAAGGAATAAAAAAACTAAGTACAGAAGAAGGTTTAGAAAAGTTTGCTCGCGAGGAATATTATATGAAACGCGACAATGAAGAAATTTTTATAATTGAATACGAAGACAGTTTAAAAGTAAAACAATAATGGCTAAGCGGTTATTTAATGAATTTGATTCTGTTTCATCTAAACAATGGAAACAAAAAATTCAGTTTGACTTAAAAGGAGCTGAATATAACGATACCCTTGTTTGGAAAACAAATGAAGATATCTTGGTAAAACCATTTTACCATGCCGATGATTTACATGAACTCCCTAAACCATCAAATACAAAAGCAACCGAATGGAAAATTTGTCAATCAATTTTTGTTGCTAATACTGAAAAATCAAACCTAAAAGCCCTTAATTCTATTGAAAAAGGTGCCGATAGCATCAAATTCATTATTCCATCTGAAACGGTTTCAATTGAAGATTTATTAAAAAACATCGATTTAAATATAACGTCAATTCATTTTGAATTACACTTTTTATCTCTCAATTTTATTAAAAACATTTCTACCATTTCCGCGAAAGCAAAAATTTATTATCATACCGATATTATTGGAAATCTTGCAAAAACAGGAAACTGGTTTAATAGTATTAAAGATGATTTTTCGCAATTTGAATCTATAGTAAAACAAACTAAAAGCTTTAGTATTAATCTATCATTATACCAAAATGCAGGAGCTACTATAACACAACAGTTAAGCTATGCTTTAGCACATGCAAACGAATACTTAAACCATATAGACACAAGTCTTTCAAATGAAGAAAAAGAAGCTATTTACATTAATTTCAACGTTAGCGTTGGCTCCAATTACTTTTTCGAAATTGCAAAACTACGAGCGCTTCGTCTACTCTGGAAAACATTAGCTTCAAAATATAAAATTAACACGAATTGCCACATTACAGTAACACCATCAATTCGTAATAAAACAGTATACGATTATAACACCAATATGCTACGAACCACAACAGAGTGCATGAGTGCTATTTTAGGAGGAGCAAATACTATTTATAATTTACCTTACGATGCCCTTTTTCATAAAGACAATGAATTTGGAGAACGCATTGCTAGAAATCAATTATTAGTTTTAAAGCATGAAAGCTATTTTGATAAAATTGATAACCCAACCGACGGCGCTTACTATATTGAATCGTTAACAAATCAATTAGCAGAAAAAGGCTTAGAATTATTTAAAGATATTGAGAAAAACGGTGGTTTTTTAAAACAATTAAAGACAGGAACTATACAACGAAAAATAAAAGAAAGTGCCGCAAAAGAGCAACACCTTTTTGATGCAGGTGAAAGCATATTATTAGGAACCAATAAACATGCGAATCCTAATGATAAAATGAAACACGAACTTGAAATTTATCCATTTGTAAAAACCAATCAAAGAAAAACATTAATTGAACCTGTAATAGAAAAACGATTATCAGAAACATTAGAACAAAAACGATTAAAAAATGAAAATTAACATGAAATCAAATTTAAAACTTATTGCATTATTTTTAGGAATTACTTTACTAAGTTGTAAAAACGAAAACACGCTAACCGATTTTAAATATAGTGACAAACCCGTAGCTTTAACTTGTACTGATATAAACGCAAAGCTATACAATGAAGCATTATATGCGTTTGAAGATGACATTTTAACTTTTTATAGCAAAGGCAAACCAAATGCTACTTTAACCCAAGCTTATAATCAGTTTATTAGAAATGCTAGTTACGGAAGAGTAAAATATGAAGATATTATTTCTAAACATACTTCAAAAATATTTGAAGCATTAAAACTAGATAATGATTTATGGGATGCCGAAAACACCAAAAGCCATTTAAATTATAATAGTAAACTTATAAAGTGTGTATCAGAGAACATTAAAGATGAAAATTTAAAAACAACATTTAATGCGCTTTTATCAACAAATAGTATGAGTCCTAAATTATTTGCTGCACCATTAAGCACAAAATATAGAAATGTGCTTTCAGATAAATTCTTAGCAACCTATACAGCTTTCGATTTGTTTTATGCTAATCTTTTTAACATAGATTTTTCTAAAATAAATTTTGATAAGCCTGAAGAAAATGTCGATTTCAACAAAGTTCCTCAAAAATAAAAATCAATTTTCGCAAAAGAAATAATCATTAATTAATATTGAATAAAAGCAAGCTTATACTATTTTTAATTACAACTCCATTATTCATGGTTTCTATTTCCTGTTTAACATTGACTTCAGACATAAAAAACTGGATTGAAATAGATAATATTGAAGATGTTAGCGGAAAGTATCATTTTCTTAGTAGTGATGGTATAAAAATCTACTTGCCTGATAGTTTTAAAAAATATTCAACAGCAGAATACCAATATTTATTAGATTCATTAACAACCAAAGAAGATTATCAATTAGAAATAAAACGCTTGCAATATTTAAAGCAAATGAAAGGTAACTTTTATATTTTTTTTGATGAAGATACGCGCTCTACATATACCATAAACACGATGCCTTATATGCCTTTTAACAAACAAGATGCGAAGTACCTTTCGGGTTTAATTTCTATGAATAATGAAAAAGTTTCTAATAAAACCGATTTAGATTTTACGAAAATAACAGCTAAATATAGCGGAAATTCTAAAACTCAAATATTTAAAACTATTTATAAAGTAGACAATACTAAAAAAGAGCTAACCAGTTTCAATTCATCATATATTGTATCTTCAAACAAAAAAACAGTTTACATACAATTGCTAACAGGTTTCGAGGCTAATTTTGATTTATTTCTACAAAAAATGATTTTATAATTTTAAGAGTAAACAACAATCATAAAAGCCCATTTATTTAAAATAAATGGGCTTTTAAATGCTTTATAACAAATATTTAATCTACTTTTTTATCTTGATTTTTAATTTCGTATTCAACAAAATCTCCTGCATTAACTACTGTCCACTTATCAAAGGTTCTAAAATACTTTTTAATAACTTTATTTACATCTTCAATAGTTAAACTTGTTACTTTGTCTTCAATAGCTTTATGAAACATCATATCTCTATCGTAATACAAATTATTATTTATTAAAGACGACAACTCATTATCTTTTGCCCTAGAAACATTTTCCCCTTGAACCCAACTAGTTATTGCGACCTTAAGTTCTTCCTCTGTTATACCATCTTTAATGAATCGTTCAATTTCCTCACTAAATCCTTTTTGAACTTTTGATGCATTCTCTGGAGCATAAATAGCGTAAACTGTAATAGAGGATTTTTTATTTTCCGAGTCAGAATCAACATTAACATAGCCTCCTGCACCATAACTAACTCCATCTTTTTGACGAAGACGACCAGCTATTCTAGAATTTAAAAATCCGCCTCCAAAAATAGAACTAGCCACTTGAAGTGCCGCGTAATCTTCATCTACTTGACTAGCTTCAAAAGACATAACCCCAATACTAATAGCATTTTTCTTATCTGGAGTTTGTATTTTTTCGTTTGATGGTATATATGGGCTAAACTTATTAGCTATTGGTGTATATGGTTTATTGGTTTTAAAATCGGCAAACTCTTTTTCAAAATAATCCTTCAAACTTTGTTCGTCTATATTACCTATTGCAATTAAACTTGCATTATTTGATAGCCCATAAAAAGTATCATAATATTCTTGCATTGCTTCAACTGTAACAGCATTAACATCTTCAATATCTTCTTCTATTGTATTTACATATAAAGGATGTCCTTTTTCATACTTTTGGTTTAACAATCTTAATTTTTTACTTGCTAAATAATTAGGCTCTGTTTTATTTTTTTCTATCCTTGCTAATTCTTCAGTTTTAAGCTTTTCAAGCTCTACTGCATCAAACTTTGGATTTTTAAGCATATCTGTCATTAAAGCTAGAGTCTCGTTAAGATGTTCTTCCGTAGTACTAATCATAACGTTAACTTTTCCATTTGAACCAACAAAACGGATGGATGATTTTAAAGCACTTAATTTATCTTCAATATCCTGTCTTGAATTATTTTGAGTCCCTTTATTAAGCATTCTGCCCGTATAACTAGCTATTTTACCTTTATTCATCAAATCATCTACATTTCCATTTCTTAGCATAAACCTTAAATTTACCGTTTTTCCTCGGTTATCTTTTTTTATAAACCCATACTCTATTGGTGCTTTTTCTAGCTTACCAGATTGTAATCTATTCTGTATATTTTCATAAGATACATCAAAAGCCTCTCCAGCTCCATAGCCTTCTTTACCTTTATAAGACTTTACCAATGCATCTAAACCTTCGGTATGTTCAATTTCTACTCGAATAGGTTTCTTACTAGGTATAAAATTCCCAACGGTTCTGTTAGTATTTATTAAATAACGATTTGCAGCTGCATTAACTTTTTCTACAGTCATACTTTCAACACGATCTCTTTGAATAAAAGCCAAACGCCAATCTCCTGCTCCAATAAACTCACTCATATAAGTCCCTAAATAATTAGAGTTTCTTGCAATTTGATCATATCGCTTTAATAAATTTGCCTTAGCTCGTTTTACCTCTTCTGATGTAACAGGATTATTTTTAAAATCATCTAAAACATTTAACAATGTACTTTCTGCTTCATTTAAAGATTTATCTGAAGGTACATCAACATTAAAATACATAAATGAAGGTTCTTTTGTAAATGGGGAATAAGACCATAATGAAGATGCCTTTTCTCCATCAATTAACGCCTTATATAACCTTCCCGAAGGCTCATCGGTTAAAATATTCTCTAAAACTGCCATTGCAGCATAATCTTCGTGTGAACCAGCCGGTGTATGATACATGGATGAAACAATTTGTAAGTCTCCTACTCTACTCAATGCCACTCTTTTTTCACCATCTTGAGCAGGCTCTATAGTTGGAATATCTCTTAAAGGAGCCTCTGGTTTTTTAATTCCTGCAAATTTTTTCTCAATAAGTGCCAACATTTTCTCTGTTTCAAACTTCCCTGTAACCATTAAAACAGCATTATCTGGTCTATAATATTTTTTATAAAAACCTTGCAGATTTTCTATTGGAACACGCTCTATATCAGACCTATTACCAATAGTAGACTTACCGTAGTTATGCCATAAAAAACCAGCACTAATAACTTTTTGCATAAGAACTCTTGTTGGCGAATTTTCACCACTTTCAAATTCATTTCTAACTACAGAAAATTCAGACTCTAAATCTTTTTTTGCTATATATGAATTTACCATTCTATCAGCTTCTAAATCTAAAGCCCAATCTAAATTTTCATCATTAGCATTAAACGTTTCAAAATAATTAGTACGATCATAATAAGTAGTTCCATTAGGTCTAGCACCACGAGCCGTTAACTCTTTTGGGATATCTGGATGATTTGGTGTCCCTTTAAACACCATATGCTCTAATAAATGAGCCATACCTTTTTCTCCGTAACCTTCGTGACGTGATCCTACTTTATAAGTGATATTTACAGTTATTGTTTGTGAGGAATTATCTGGGAATAGTAAAACTTTTAAACCATTATCAAGCATATACTCAGTTATACCTTCAACATTGGCTGTTTGTTTAACTTGTGCTTCTGTAGTAAAACTTACTAAGTAGGCTAATAATAAAATTGTAAAAATTTGATTGATGTTTTTCATATGATTCTATTTATTGATTTTCGATTGTCTTATACAACTTCTGTAATAATCATTCATCTGACTAGCTAAATTTTTATTTATGGATGCTTCATTATCTATTTTTTAGTAGAAACCATAAATGTAGGAATTTAATACTATAAAGCAGTTAAAAAAATTATAAATTTAAGTAAGACTCTTGTTAATATCTAGCTAATTGGTAAATCCACTTTCTGTATACGAATTTGTTAACAAATTCCATTTTTATTCCTCATAAATAATCGTATTTTTACCGATATTTAAACCAAATCATTTAATGGGTAAAATCATTGCAATTGCTAACCAAAAAGGAGGTGTTGGAAAAACAACAACATCTATAAACCTAGCTGCTTCACTTGGCGTTCTAGAAAAAAAAGTATTACTTATTGATGCTGACCCTCAAGCAAATGCAACTTCTGGAATTGGAATTGATGTTGAATCTGTTGAAATAGGCACCTATCAGCTTTTAGAACATTCAAATTCTGCAAAAGAAGCTGTCGTTAAAACTGACACACCAAACTTAGACATTATTCCAGCACATATTGACTTAGTTGCTATTGAAATAGAGCTTGTTGATAAAGATGAACGTGAATACATGTTAAAAAAAGCATTAAGAGATATTAAAAACGATTATGATTACATTATAATTGATTGTGCGCCTTCTTTAGGTCTTTTGACTTTAAACGCTTTAACAGCTGCTGATGCTGTAATAATACCTATTCAATGCGAATATTTTGCTTTAGAAGGTTTAGGAAAATTATTAAACACAATTAAAAGTGTTCAAAAAATTCACAATACAGAATTAGATATTGAAGGCTTATTATTAACCATGTATGATTCACGGTTACGTTTATCTAACCAAGTGGTTGAAGAAGTACAAAAACACTTTAACGATATGGTTTTTCAAACCATTATACAACGTAACGTCCGTTTAAGCGAGGCTCCAAGCTATGGAGAAAGCATAATTAATTATGATGCTTCTAGTAAAGGAGCTAGTAATTACTTAAGTTTGGCAAAAGAAATTATCAATAAAAACTCTTAAATTATGGCTAAGGCAACAAAAAAACAAGCTTTAGGTAGAGGTTTATCGGCTCTTTTAAGCGACCCTAGCAACGACATACAATCTGTTCAAGATAAAAATGCTGATAAAGTTATTGGTAATATTATTGAATTAGATATAGATTTTATTGAGGTTAATCCTTTTCAACCTCGAACTAATTTTAGTGAAGAATCTTTACGCGAACTAGCTTCTTCTATTAAAGAATTAGGTATTATTCAGCCTATAACCGTTAGAAAACTTGGATTTAACAAATATCAATTAGTTTCTGGTGAGCGTCGTTTTAGAGCTTCAAAATTATTAGGTTTAGAAACAATTACATCATACGTCAGAATTGCTAACGACCAAGAATCATTAGAAATGGCTCTGGTTGAAAATATTCAACGTCAAGATTTAGATCCTATAGAAATTGCATTATCATACCAACGCTTAATTGATGAAATTAATTTAACACAAGAACAAATGAGTGAGCGCGTTGGAAAAAAACGCTCCACTATTACAAATTATTTACGTTTATTAAGATTAGATCCTATCATACAAACAGGTATGCGAGATGGGTTTATATCTATGGGACACGGGCGTGCTTTAATTACTATTGAAGACCAAGCAACACAATTAGATATTTATGAAAAAGTATTATCTAATAAGTTATCTGTAAGAGAAACCGAAGTTATGGTACGTAACTTTAACGATAATGATGAAGTAAAAGTACCTTCAAAAGGTAAAGAAGAAGACTCGGAAGAATTGCCAAAATTCATAAAAAAAGGCATAAGTACATTTTCAGAATACTTTGGGCATAAAATTGACGTTAAAGTTTCTAAGAACGGTAAAGGAAAAATAACGATTCCTTTTCATTCTGAGGAAGATTTTAATCGTATTAAAAAATTAGTTCAAGGTGCCAAATAAATTCATATTAGCAAGTCTATTCGTATTACTTTTTTGCTTTTCAATTATTGGACAAGAAAAAAAAACAAAAAAACAAAAACCTGAAAAAGAGATCGTAATAGATACATTGGTTAATATTAACGAACCAATAAATCCACTTTCTCCAGCAAAAGCAGCTTTTTATTCTGCTGTTTTACCTGGTTTAGGGCAAGCATACAACAAACAATATTGGAAAATCCCTATTGTTTATGCAGCTTTAGGTACTGGAATATATTTCTACACAAACAACAACAAAGAATACAATAGATATAGAGATGCTTATAAAAGTAGATTAGCTGGCTTTAAAAATGATGAATTTTACACACAAGATGCTTTAGGTAATCCTGTTGAAAGAGTTACAACAGATGGCTTGGAACGTGCTCAAAAATTCTACAGAAAAAACAAAGAAATGTCGCTTTTGGCTATTGTTGGCATTTACGCTTTAAATATTATAGAAGCTAATGTATCATCGCATTTAATGCAATTTAATGTCGATGAAAACTTATCTTTAACACCACATTATAAAATGAATGAGATTGATGCAACAAGCAATCTCGGATTAACTTTAAATTTTAAATTTTAACATGAACATTGCTTTACTAGGATACGGAAGAATGGGTCAAACCATAGAACAAATTGCCATTAAACGTGGACATAATATTGTTTTAAAAGTAGACAAAGACGATAAAGATTACGATATCACAAAAGCAGATGTTGCTATAGATTTTAGTATACCTAACGTTGCTTTCAATAACATTTCTAATTGTTTAAACAATAATGTTCCTGTTATTTCAGGAACAACGGGTTGGTTAGAAAATTATGATAATGCTGTAGCCTTATGTAAAGAAAAAAAGGGCGCTTTTATTTATGCTTCTAATTATAGTTTAGGAGTTAATATCTTTTTCGAGTTAAATAAAACATTAGCAAAAATGATGAGCAATTTGAAACAATACAATGTTTCAATGGAAGAAATTCATCATACTAAAAAACTTGATGCTCCTAGCGGAACAGCTATATCATTAGCAAACGATGTTATTGAATTTAACAATAACTTTAAAGCATGGGAATTAGATTCAACAAAAGAAGAAGCTACAATTCCAATTGTAGCTAAACGTATAGAAGACGTTCCAGGAACGCATACTGTAACATACGAAAGTGAGGTTGATACAATTACTATTGAGCATATTGCACACAACAGACAAGGGTTTGCTCTTGGTGCCGTTATTGCAGCCGAATGGATTATTGGAAAAACGGGCGTTTTTACAATGAACGATGTGTTAAATATTGGTTAATACTTATAACTTTATGTAACAACATAAACAAGTATTACTACTAACAAAAAAATTAAATATTACGATTATGACATTAATGCAATGGTTTATTTTTATCCTAATAATTCAAGTAATTCATGGTTTAGGAACTTGGAAACTATATCTAAAAGCAGGTAGACAAGCTTGGGAAGCTTTTATTCCTGTTTATAATGGTATTGTTTTAATGAAAATAATCAACCGTCCTTGGTGGTGGTTTATTCTTCTATTTTTACCTATTGTAAACCTCATTATGTTTATAGTTGTATGGGTAGAAACCGCTAGAAGTTTTGGTAAAAACCAGCCTGTAGACACATTTTTAGCTGTTATATCATTAGGTTTTTACAACTACTATTTAAATTATTTTACCAATGTAAAACATGTTAAAGATAGAAGTATTAATCCTAAATCGGGTTCAGGTGAATGGACAAGTTCTATTTTATTTGCAATAGTAGCAGCTACTATTGTACACACCTATTTTATTCAACCATTTACTATTCCTTCTTCTTCATTAGAAAAATCGTTATTAGTAGGCGATTTTCTATTTGTAAGCAAGTTTCATTATGGTGCTAGAATACCAATGACAACTGTTGGAGCGCCTATGGTACACGATACCATTCCTAAATTAGGTGTAAAATCTTATTTATTTAATGATCATTTTGAAGAAAGAAAAACATCATTAGCTAATAAATTACAATTACCTTATTTAAGATTCCCAGGGTTTGAAAACATTGAACGCAATGATATTGTAGTATTCAATCAGCCAGCAGACACCTTGCTGAACATGAATGACTTTCATCCTGATAGAAATTATTACAAACCGATAGATAAAAAGACCAATTTAGTAAAACGTTGTGTTGCTATTGCTGGAGATTCTTTAGAAGTTCGTGATGGTTATGTATACATAAATGGTAAAAAAAATATACTACCTGATAGAGCTAAAATACAATTCATGTCCAAGGTTCAATCTATAAACTATCTTAATGATAATTTTATTAAACAACTTGGTAGTACAGAATATTATCGATTTTATATAATATCACGAAACAAAATAGATCGATATATCCAACAGAATTATGGATTACAAGCTATTGAAGGTGACAAAAACAACTTCTTAATACAGGTTTCTCCAAGTGAAAACCTAAGACAGTTTATAAATCAATATGATCTAAAATTAACTGGAAGACTAATTATAAACTTAACTGACGAATCATTCAACAGATTAAAAAATGATCCAAATATTAAATCGATAGAAAAGATTCAATCGCAAAAAGGAGACAGAAATTCTTCTGTTTTCCCCCATGATCCAAATTACAAATGGAATACGGACTTTTTTGGACCTTTATATATACCTGAAGCAGGAAAAACAATTAACATAAATCTTGATGTATTACCTCTTTACAAGCGTGCTATTACAGAATATGAAGGAAACTCATTAAAAGTAAAAGGAAATCAAATTTTTATTAATGACAAATTAACAACCACCTATACTTTTAAACAAAATTACTATTGGATGATGGGTGACAATCGTAATAATTCTATAGATGCTAGAATGTGGGGCTTTGTACCATTTGATCACGTTGTTGGAAAGCCAGTATTCATTTGGATGAGTTGGGACGGATTAAAACCAAGATGGGAACGTTTCTTTACTACCGTTAGCGGATCAGGAAAAGCAACTTCTGTTTTCATTCCGTTTATAGTTTTACTATTTGGAATATTTGGATTTAATAAATGGAGAGCACGTAAAAAAGCTAATAATTAATTTGTTGATATTTTGTCATTCCTGCGAAAGCAGGAATCTTATAGATTGAAACTTAATTATAAAAGTAGATCCCTGTCTTCGCAGGAAAGACAATACAAATGAATATTATAATTCACCCTACATACTTTCCTAATATTGCACATTTTGTTGCTATGGTAAAAGCCAAGGAAGTAAGGCTAGAGGTAGATGACAACTTTTTAAAACAAACTTATAGAAATAGGACTTATATATACGGAGCTAACGGAAAACTAGCTTTAAATATTCCTGTTATACACACGCAAAAAAATCGTCAAAAATATCGTGAGGTTAAAATTTTTAATGAAGAAAAATGGCAAAGTCTGCATTGGAAATCTTTACTTTCGGCTTACAGAACCTCTCCTTTTTTTGAATATTACGAAGATGAACTCCAACCTTTATTTGATTTAAAAGTTGATTACATTTTAGATTTTAATTTAAAATGTTTTGAAATTATTTGCGATTGCCTACAATTAGAATTAAATATTTCTAAAACCGAAGTTTATCAAAATACAATTGAAGGAGTTTCAGATTTCAGATATTTAGTAAATGCTAAAAAAGAACAACCTTACTCTTTTGATACTTACATACAAGTTTTCAATAACAAACATGGTTATATTCCTAATTTAAGCATCTTAGATTTATTATTTAATGAAGGACCAAATGCTTTAAATTATTTAGAATCTCAAACCTTAATTATTCAATAATGCTACAAACTATTGCACATTACGGATGTCATATTTTTATTCCGTTACTTGTTGCTTTACTTTTCTATAAAAGAACATGGAAAACAGCCTTTTTAATTATGTTTGCAGGCATGCTAATAGATTTAGACCATCTATTAGCGACTCCTATTTTCGACCCAAATAGATGCAGTATTGGTTTTCATCCTCTTCACTCCTATTTTGCTATTTTGTTTTATTTATTTCTTTTAATTCCAAAAAAATCACGATTAGTTGCATTGGGCTTAGTCATACATATTTTTTCAGATTTTGTAGATTGCTCGTTTATGTAATTATTTAGGAATAGATTCCAGCTACACGAGAATGGCAAACTTATTTATCCAGACTTAAGGTAGTCATAACAGGATAATGATCTGAATAATGCGCTTCATAGGTTTGAAAACCATTAACAGAAAAAGCATCATCAGCAAAAATAAAATCAATTCTTACTGGAAAGAATTTAAAATCGTAAGTACGTCCAAAACCACTCCCGCGTTCTTTAAACGTGTCATTTAAATCGCCTTTAATTTTTCTATATACATAAGAGAATGCTGTATTATTAAAATCGCCACAAATAACCATTTTATATGTACATTGCTTTTTATGCATTAAAAACAATTCGGTTTGAAACTGCTGCATCTTAAAAGTTCTGCCAATACGTTTTAATATACGCTCAGAATCCTCTTTTTTAAGACTTTCCATCTTGGTATCAATACGTAAAGATTCTAAATGAATATTATAAAATCGCATGGTATCTAATCCTTTTACAACATCTGCAAAAATGGCATTATTACCAGTATCTGGAAACTCTATAGATCCTGAATTAATAATAGGAAACTGAGAAAAAATAGCTTGTCCGTATTTTGTTTTTTTTCCTGAAAGTTTTTCAAACTTATGTTTGAAAAATGAAAGATCTATATTTTTATGTGGATGATATTCTTGAATACTTAACACATCTGGTGCTTCCGTTTTTATAAAATCTACAATTTTAGTTTCAACTCCTTTCTCAGGAATCCAATCATACAAATTAAAGAGGCGAACATTATAATTCATCACCTTTATATTCTGAGGATTTTCAACTTTTTGAGAAGATGAAAATTTATATAAAGTGCCAAAAGACAAGTACCCTATTAGTAAAACAACCAAAGACATCATGAATTGTTTTTTACGTTTTACCAACCAATAAACAAAAAACAAAACATTAATTAAACCTATAAAAGAAACTCCTAAATTAAGAACTGATAAAACCGAAAATGTTTTAGGAGGTAAAAAAGGTAAAGCATAAGAAAACAACAACAAAGCTGCAAAAACAACATTGATGAAATAGAGTATTTTATCAATAAAACGCAACTTTTTCATGTGTTCATATATTCTTTTAGAGGCAACACAATACTACTTACCTGCTCTAAATAAATATTCTTTTTCTTCGGCAGTTAAACCATCATAACCACTTTTACTAATCTTATCTAAAATAACATCAATTTTTTTCTGATTATTAAACTCATTAAAATCAGCTTTGGCATAACCTCCAACTTTACTTTTATTTTTGTGTACTGTTTTTAAAGGCGATTTTTTTGAAACTTTAAACATTCCTGTTATACTATCCATTAAACCTTCAAAACCTCTGCCTATGTCATTTCCTTTCAGTAATTGTTTAGCATAGAAATAACCTAATAAAGCACCACCTAAATGCGCTAAATTACCTCCTGTATTACCTAACGGATCATTAAGTCCTGCTACAACTCCTAAAACATCAATAATTACAATAGCTAAACCTACATACCAAAGCTTTAAATTAAAGGTAAAAAAACGAACATCTTGATTAGGCAAATAAGTACATAGAAATATTAACAATGCTCTTATGGCTGCAGAAGCACCAACCAAATGCGTATTAATACCAAACACACTAGGAAACAAGGTATAGCAAAGCATAAACAGCATACCTCCAGACATTGCTCCTAAAAAATAAATATTCAATGCCATTTTTGGGCTAAACAAGTTTAAAAACATACGTCCTATAAAATATAACCATAGCATATTAAACAGAATATGTATAAAATTATAATGTAAAAATGCATAGCTAATAATTGCCCAAGGCTTTATAATGAAATTAGAAAAGTCACTAGGTAAATCTAGCCACTTCAAACTAGTCTCATCAGGAAGAGTCAAAAACTTAGTTAGCAAATAACCAATAATAAAAACTACTACATTAACAGCAATAATTTTTTCTAACACATTAAGATTAGATAATTTTTCTTTTATGTCTTGAGAGAGAGTTGTCATTAGTTCCAACGATTTCTATTAAACTGCGTTTTTTTCCAATACCACATAATTAAAAAGCCTATTAGTGCACCTCCAACATGTGCAAAATGAGCTGTATTACTAGGACTAAATATAGAATGCCCACTTAATCCTGAAATTAAATCTAAAAGAATAATTCCTGGAATAAAATATTTTGCTTTTACAGGAATTGGTAAAAAAATCATCATTAATTCAGCATTTGGGTTCATCATAGCAAAAGCAGCCATAATCCCCATAATACAACCAGATGCTCCTACCATTGAACTATTGTTTGTAACAACATTCATTTCATACAAAGCATTAAATGCTGATTGATCAATAACAGAAGTATTAATTCCATATTCATAAAAAACATGAATCATTTCTTTTGACAAAATTTTACTATCAAAAATATTACCATTCAAAATATTTAAATTAATAATTTTATCTACTAAATCATTTGGTAATCCTAATGCTGAAATCTCATTTAATGATGGAATATATTGGAAATAATAATACCCAACCTGCAAAGCTACAGCTCCTAAACCTGCAGAAATATAAATAAATAAAAAACGTTTAGACCCTAAAACTTGCTCAACTGGAGAACCAAACATCCAAAGAGCAAACATATTAAACAAAATATGTGAAACACCTCCATGCATAAACATGTGCGTTATTATTTGCCAAGGCCTAAATGCATCATTTTTTGGAAAATACATAGCAAACCATTCATAAAACAATTCACCATTACCTATGGACAAAGTACCAATAAACATAATCACATTAATGATTATTAAATGCTTAACGGTTTCTGAAATCCTCATCATAATCTATATAAATTTTTTATCTAATTCATCAACACTCATCGTAACAAATGTGACTCTATTAGTAGGCGAAACATTAGGTTCTTTACAAGCAAACAACTTATTTACCAAATGTTCTTGTTCATCTTTTTGTAATGATTGCCCTGTTTTAATAGCTAAACTTTTAGCCATAGATTTTGCTAATAAATCGGCTGCACTAAAATTACTATCTGGCACTTCATTTTCAACATCACTAATTAATTGTTCTAAAATAATAGAAACCTCACTTTCTGGCACACCAACTGGCACGCCTGTAATTTCTACCAACTCTTCTTTAACGTTAGAAAACATAAAACCTGTATGTTCTAAATCGTCTTTTAATTGCTGAATAACAACAATTTCTTGAGTTGAAAAATGCAGCTGAAGCGGAAACAACAGTTGCTGACTCATAGCTTCCTTAACCGTTAAGTTTTGAAGAAAATCTTCATACAAAACACGTTGATGCGCGCGATGCTGATCGATAATCATCATACCAGATTTAATAGTACTTACAATATATTTGTTATGAAGCTGATAGGTAGTATGAGTATGCTCTACTTCTTTATCATTTTCAAATATAGACACGGTTTCTGCCTCACTTTCAAAATGCACTTCACTAAAATCTTGTTCGGTTTTGGTGCCTTTAGATTCTAATCCAACATATAAACTTTCCCAACTAGAACTAGAAGCTGGTTCCTTTTTATAAGCCACTGCCCTAGCTTTAGAAGCGGTTTCTTCTTTAAACGGATTAAAGCTTCTATCTATTTCAATTTTAGGAGTATCTGCTTTGTCTTTATTACTATAACTGTATGGTGTATCTAAACTAGGATCGCGATCAAAATCTAACACAGGTGCTATATTAAACTGTCCTAAACTATGTTTTACAGCCGAACGTAATAAGGCATAAAGTGTATGCTCATCATCAAACTTAATTTCTGTTTTTGTTGGATGAATATTAATATCTATAGTTTGCGGATCTACCGTAAGATTTAAAAAATAACTTGGATGCGTACCGCTTTTTAGTAAACCTTCAAAAGCCGAAGAAATAGCATGATTTAAATAGGCACTTTTTATAAAACGGTCGTTCACAAAAAAATACTGTTCGCCTCTAGATTTTTTAGCAAACTCTGGTTTTCCTACAAATCCTGAAATTTTTAACACCTCGGTTTCTTCTTCAACAGGTACTAATTTTTCATTTGTTTTATTTCCAAAAATATTAACTATACGTTGTCTAAAATTACTAATTGGTAAATTAAATGATTCACTTCCATTATTATAAAGTGCAAAACTAATACCTGGATGCGCCAATGCTACACGATGAAACTCATCAATTACATGGCGTAATTCTACTGTATTTGATTTTAAAAAATTACGTCTAGCAGGAATATTAAAAAACAAGTTTTTTACAGAAATAGAAGATCCTTTAGGTGTTACAACAACTTCTTGAGAGGTAACGCTGCTACCTTCAATAACTATAACATTACCAACATCATCACTTTCCTGCTTTGTTTTTAATTCTACATGTGCAATAGCAGCAATACTAGCTAAAGCTTCACCACGAAACCCTTTAGTGTTTAATTGAAATAAATCATCGGCACTTCGAATTTTAGAAGTGGCATGACGCTCAAAACTTAATCGAGCGTCAGTATGACTCATACCTTTACCGTCATCAATAACTTGTACAAGTGTTTTACCTGCATCTTTTATTATAAGTTTAATAGTTGATGCTCCTGCATCTATAGCATTTTCAAGAAGTTCTTTAACTACTGATGCTGGACGTTGTACAACTTCTCCAGCAGCTATTTGATTTGCTACATGATCTGGTAAAAGCTGAATGATATCTGCCATGTATTATTTAGAAAAGAAAATAGATAAATCGAAATCGATGATAAAAAGAAACAATAAAACAAGCACAGCTACAATAATAAGTATGCGTCGGTTTGCTTCTTTATCTTTATTTGTTTTTAATTCGTTTAAAGCATTAACAAATTTAGTTTTCAACCCATTATTATTACCAACCGTTGTTCTATATTCATCAAACTTATGTTTAATTTCATAAGGATTGCCTTGTCCTTTATCATCATAAAAACGAGGTGTATAACTAAACTTTTTATTTTTACGCAATTTTAAGATTCCCATAATTTCTAAGTTTTTTAAGTTACATGTATTTTTTTTCTAATAAATACATACAAATCAATAATAATACCAAAACAAAGATTAAGGTACGCATTGACATAGACGCTCCTACTTTACGTTTATTATTTTGCTTCCATTTTGAAGCAAAATCTTTCTCATTAGATGTTTCTAAATTAGAATTGCCTTCTTCTTTTGAAAATCTTGATTGATAATTAAACGATTTATTTTTACGCTGTTTAAACAAAGTGTATGAATGCTTATACCTCAAAAATACTTAAAAATAGGGAGAAACTAAGAATTGAAATGCCAAAAATTGTTAACAAAACACCTTAAACAGAAATACTCTTAAAATTTAAAAATGACTAGCTATTATTTCTTAACTCAGCCATTTTTATGGCAGCTATAGCAGCTTCGGTGCCTTTATTACCGTGTTTACCTCCAGAACGCTCTATAGATTGTTGCATATTATTATCGGTAAGCACACAAAAAATTACAGGTGTTTCATGCAATACATTAAGGTCTTTGATGCCTTGTGAAACCCCTTCGCAAACAAAATCGAAATGTTTTGTTTCACCTTGAATTACACTACCAATAGCAATAACAGCATTTACCATTTGCTCTTGCATTTTCTTACTTCCGTAAATAAGCTCGAAACTACCTGGAACGTTCCAACGCACTATATTTTCTGGCAATACACCATTTTCTATTAAAGCGTCGTAAGCCCCTTGGTATAAGCCTTCGGTAATATTATCATTCCATTCTGAAACAACAATCCCAAACCGAAATTTACTCGCGTCTGGGATTGTTGCTTTATCGTAATCTGATAAATTTTTATTTATCGTAGCCATTTTATATTAAAATTGGTACTATTTATTTGCTAAAACTTTTGCTTTTCCAATAAAGACATCAACCGTTGAAGCTTCATTAGCATTAGGAAACTCTTCTTTTATTTTTTCGAAATAAGATAAAGCTTTATCAGCTTTTCCTAAATCTAAAGCAATAGCTCCTGCTTTATATAAATACATTGGTGTTGTATAGCCATTGTTACGCATATTAGCAGCTTCTTCATAATACCCTAAAGCATCATCTTTCTGGTTTAATTGCACAAAAGCATCACCTATATTTCCTTTTGCTAAAGGCGCTAAAATTTCGTCATCACTTTTAAAATTACTTAAATACTCAACGGCATTCTTGTAATCTTTTAATCTTAAATAAGCAGTACCTGCATAATAGTTAGCTAAATTAGCCGCTGGTGTTCCGCTATATTCTTCAATAACATCTAACATTCCAAATTTACCTTCACCTCCATTTAGTGCTAAATTGTATAAAGAATCTTTTTTAACACCTGTTACTGCTTCATCAAAATATTTCTGAGCTTGAAACATATCGTTCATAGCATTTACCTGCTTTGGTTTTGCTATATATTCTTTATAAGCTAAAGACCCTAAAACCACAACAGCTACAAGTCCTACTATAATAAAAATATATTTCTGATTCTTAGCAACGAAGTCTTCAGTTTTAGATGCCGTTTCATCTAACGTATTAAACACTTCTGCAGTTGTAGAACCTTCTTCTATATTATGCTCTTTCTCTACTTTATTTTTAGGTTTATAACCTCTTTTATTATAAGTCGCCATTTATTCTTTCTAAATTAATGTGGAGCAAAAATATAATTTTTCTTCAGAACTAAAAGGGTATTTATTTGATATTTTTCAATAATTTGCACTTCTTTTTATGAATTACAAGTTCGAAGCACACAATAAGTTGCCATTTTTATGATTTTAAAATCACTTTCATTACTTAATTACAAGAATTTTGATAGTAAATCATTTACTTTCAATGAGAAAATAAACTGTATTGTTGGTAATAATGGTATTGGTAAAACCAATGTTTTAGATGCTATTTATCATTTATCTTTTGGAAAAAGTTATTTTAATCCGGTAGCAACTCAAAACATTAAGCACAATGAAGATTTTTTTGTGGTTAATGGTGAATATGAAAAAGAAAGTAAACCTGAAAAAATTATTGTTAGCCTAAAACGCGGACAACAAAAAGTAATTAAACGCAATGGAAAAGCCTATGAAAAATTTAGCGAACACATTGGCTTTTTACCTTTGGTCATTATTTCGCCTGCAGATAGAGATTTAATTATTGAAGGCAGTACTACACGCAGAAAATTTATAGACAGCGTTATTTCGCAAAGCGATAAAAATTATTTAAGCTATTTAATAAATTACAACAAAATCTTGGCACAACGCAATGCCTTACTTAAATATTTCGCACTTAATCATACGTTTAATAAAGACACCCTTGAGGTTTACAACAAGCAACTTACCGATTATGGCTCTCAAATTTTTGAAAAACGTGATACTTTTTTAAAAGCATTCATCCCTATTTTTAAGTCGCGTTACGAAGCCATTAGTAATGGCAACGAAGCGGTAGATTTAAAATACCATAGTGATTTATTTGAAAATGATTTAAACACACTATTACAACAAGCTATTAACAAAGATAAAGCGTTACAATATACCAGCGTTGGCATTCATAAAGACGATTTACATTTTAATATAGCAGAACATCCTATTAAAAAATTTGGAAGTCAAGGTCAGCAAAAATCGTTTTTAATAGCCTTAAAATTAGCGCAATTCGATTTTATAAAAGCACAGAGCAATGTAAATCCTATTTTACTATTAGATGATATTTTTGATAAACTGGATGAAAACCGTGTTTCACAAATTATTAAGTTAGTAGATGACGAGAATTTCGGACAACTATTTATAAGCGACACACATGCCGAACGTACTGAAGCAGCTGTAAAACAAGTGCATCAAAGTTATGAGATTTTTAAGCTTTAAACCTGTTTAAATGAACCTTAAAGAACACTACAACAATCTCTACACAGAATCTATTCAAAAAATATCTAATAACAATTATCAAATTGATGATTTAATAGAATCTTCATTAGATAAAAGATTCGGAATCACACTTGTTATAAGACCTTCTATTGAAGTTAAAAATGAAATTCAAAAATTTCTAAATGAAATAAAATCAATAGATCCAAATCAATATTATTATCAAAATTCAGATATTCACATAACAGTTATGTCTATTATATCATGTTATGATGGATTTAAATTAGAAAACATCAAACAATCTGAATACATAAAAATTATTGAAGAAAGCATCATTAAAAATTCTAATTTAAAAATTGATTTTAAAGGAATTACTGCATCTCCTTCGTGTATTATGGTACAAGGTTTTATGAATAACGAATCTTTAAACAACATAAGAAACAACTTAAGAGAAAACTTTAAAAACACTACCTTAGAGCAAAGTATTGACAAACGTTATTCTATACAAACAGCACACAGTACAGTAGTTCGTTTTAAAGAAAAATTAAATAAAAAATCTGAATTATTAAAAGCCGTTGAAAGCTTTAAAAATTATAACTTTGGTTCATTTTCTGTAAACAACATAGAATTAGTTTATAATGATTGGTATCAAAAAGAAAAACACGTGAAGAAATTATTTAAATTCGATATTTAAAAATAAACCTACTTAACAAGTTATAAATAAGACACTATGGCAAAACGTAACAACGAACATATAAGCATAAGTGACGCCTTAAGAGAATTTGTTGAAACCAATAAGTTAGAAAAAGGTTTAGACAAAGTAAATGTTGCCGATGCTTGGGCAAACCTTATGGGAAATGGCGTTAACAACTACACAACATCTGTAAATTTAGAGCGAGACACCTTATATATACAATTGAGTTCTAGTGTTCTTAGAGAAGAATTAAGCTATGGCAAACAAAAAATAATAGACATGCTTAACGAAGAATTAGGCAAAGAAATTATTAAAAAACTGGTACTGCGATAATTAGATATTTTAAAATATTATAAATATTTTAAAATAAAAGAAAAAGCTATCATTATTTATGCTACCTTTGAGACTTAATTATTTTAATACAAATACAATGAGTAAAGGTACCGTAAAATTCTTCAACGATTCAAAAGGATTTGGATTTATCACTGAAGATGACAACAACAAAGAACATTTCGTACACATTTCAGGACTTATCGATGAAATTCGTGAAGGTGATGCAGTTGAATTCGATCTACAAGAAGGTAGAAAAGGATTAAACGCCGTAAACGTAAAAGTAATCTAAGATATATACTTTAACAATTACAACTTAAAAGTCTGTCAAAAATATTTGACAGGCTTTTTTTTATTTCTTATCTTTTCCTCGCATAACTCACTGTTAAGTAGAAAATTATTATTTGGCATTAAGTTTGCAATCCAATTAGTAATTAATTTAATATTTTTAAAACAATGAGTAAAGGAACAGTAAAATTCTTCAACGATTCTAAAGGATTCGGATTTATAATAGAAGAAGGTTCAAACAAAGAACATTTTGTTCACATTTCTGGATTAATCGACGAAATTCGCGAAGGTGATGAAGTTGAATTTGATTTACAGGAAGGTAGAAAAGGTTTAAACGCAGTAAATGTAAAAGTAGTTTAATATATATTACTAACATTATTGAAACAAAAATCCCGCAACAATGTTGCGGGATTTTTTTATATAAATATTTTTTAATACTTAAAACATATCTCTTCCAGAGAAATGAAAAGCACCTTCAATAGCAGCGTTATCATCGCTATCACTTCCGTGTACTGCATTTTCACTAATAGAATCTGCAAACATTTTACGAATAGTACCTTCAGCCGCATCAGCAGGGTTTGTAGCACCAATTAAAGTTCTAAAATCTTCAACTGCATTTTCTTTTTCTAAAATTGCAGCAACAATTGGTCCACGAGTCATATATTCAACTAACTCTCCAAAAAACGGACGCTCATTATGAATTGCATAAAATGTTTCAGCATCAGCTTTAGTCATCTGTGTTAATTTCATTGCAACAATTCTAAATCCTGAAGCTGAAATTTTTTCTAATATTGCGCCAATGTGTCCTTTTTCAACCGCATCTGGCTTTAGCATTGTAAATGTTCTATTTGTTGCCATTTTTTTAAATTTAATTTTGCGCAAAAGTAATGTATTTCTATTTAAAAACAATATAAACAAATTTTAAAAAATTGTATCTTCGCTCACTATGACAAAAGAAGATATTACAAGTATAAAACAGCTACTTTCAACAAAAAAAAAGATAGTAATTGTACCACATAAAAACCCTGATGGCGATGCTATTGGCTCTACTTTAGGTTTATACCACTACTTATTAAAAAACAACAATCACGATGTTACAGTAATAACGCCAAATGATTATCCTAGTTTTTTAAAATGGATACCTGGTGAATCAACTATTTTAAAACACGATTCGCAAACAAAAGCTTGTAATACTTTAGTTGAAACTGCCGATATTATTTTCACCCTAGATTTTAATGCATTTCATAGAACAGGAAATATGGAAACTGTTCTAGAAAAAAGCAGTGCTATTAAAATAATGATAGACCACCATCAAGCGCCAGATGATTATGCCACTTATATGTTTAGTGATGTAAGCATGAGTTCTACCTGCGAAATGATATATCATTTTATTGATATGCTTGGTGATACCGATGCTATAAATGCTGAAATCGCTACCTGTTTATATGTGGGAATCATGACAGATACAGGCTCGTTCAGGTTTCGTTCTACCACAAGTAAAACACATGAAATTATAGCGCATCTTATTGAAAAAGGAGCCGATAATTCTCAAATTCATAATAACGTTTACGATACTAATACATACGAACGTTTACAATTATTAGGATGCGCACTTAATAACTTAAAAGTTATTCCAGAATCTAGAGCGGCCTATATTAGTTTATCACAAGAGGAATTATTTAAATATAATTATAAGAAAGGTGATACCGAAGGCGTTGTTAATTATGCGCTATCTTTACAAAACATAGTACTTGCTGCTATTTTTATTGAAGACAAACAAGAAGGTATTATAAAAATATCGTTGCGCTCGAAAGGCGATTTTTCGGTTAACGAATTATCTCGTTCTCATTTTGAAGGTGGTGGACACACCAATGCTGCTGGAGGAAGAAGCCATTTATCACTAAATGATACTATTGAAAAATTTATCAATATATTACCTAGCTATAACAAAGCCTTAAATAATGAATAAATTTTTAACATTAATATGCATTGTATTTATAGCGGCATGTAAAAGTCCTGAAGCTAGAAAGCCTGTTTCAACTAAATCTGGCTCATTTATTAATGCATCTATTGAACGTAACAAAAAATTAAACGCAAAAGAACAAGCTGCTATTGAAAAAATTATTGCAGAACAAAATAAAAATTATATAGCCTCTCAAAGTGGATTTTGGTACTACTACAATAATAAAGTTGAAAATGATTCTTTAAAAGCACCAGGTTTTGGAGATATTATAAACTATAATTATGATGTAAAACGCTTAAATGGTGACCTTATTTATTCTAAAGAAGAAATAACAACTCAAAATTATGCTATGGACAAGCAAGAGCTTTTTACTGGCTTAAGAGAAGGCTTAAAACTTTTAAAAACTGGTGAAACAGCAACTTTTATATTTCCATCTCAAAAAGCTTATGGTTATTATGGAGATGAAAATAAAATATCACACAATACACCTATAGTTTGTGAAGTCACCGTAAATTCTATAACAACCCAAAACTAAATATATTACAATGCACCTATTAAAACATACTATTAAAATTTCATTCTTAGCATTATTAATAAGTTTTACAGCATGTAAAGCACAATACCCAGATCTAGAAGACGGCATGTATGCTGAATTTGTAACTACAAAAGGCATTATGGTAGCAAAACTAGATTACGAGAAAACACCCATTACAGTTGCCAATTTTGTATCATTAGCCGAAGGAGAAAACACCTTGGTTAATGAAAAATATAAAGGAAAAAAATTCTATAATGGCACCATTTTTCATCGTGTTATTAATGATTTTATGATTCAAGGAGGCGATCCTTTGGGTAATGGAACTGGAAACCCTGGTTACAAATTCATGGATGAGTTTAACCCTGAATTAACACATGATAAAGCAGGTATTTTATCTATGGCTAATTCTGGACCAAAAACAAATGGAAGTCAGTTTTTCATAACAGATAAACCTACGCCACACTTAGATAACAGACATACTGTTTTTGGAGAACTTGTATTAGGGTTAGATGTAGAAGATAGTATATCTAATGTAAAAACAGGCGCTAATAATAAACCCGAAGTAGATGTTATTATTACAGAATTAAATATTATACGAAAAGGAAAAGAAGCTAAAAAGTTTGATGCTCCAGATATTTTTGTGAATCATTTTGCTGAAGCTGAGAAAAAAGAAAAAGAAGCTGCAGCAAAAACTGAAGCGCTTTTAAAAGCAACAAAAGAGAAATTTAGCAAACAAAAAGAAGAAGCCATCACCCTGCCATCTGGTTTACAATATGTAATTACAGAAAAAGGAAATGGTGAAAAATTACCAGAAAACGCTGAAGCTTTAACACATTACGCTGTTTACTTTGAAGATGGAAAATTACTTGACACTAGTAAATTAGAAGTTGCAGAAGCACTTAACGCAGTAAATGAAAGAAAAAAAGCAGCTAATGCCTACAAACCAATTACCGCCAATATTAGTCCTGATGCCAGTATGATTGCTGGTTTTAAAGAGGGCTTACAACAATTAAGTGTTGGAGATAAAGCTACTCTTTTTATACCTTATCATTTAGCTTACGGAGAAGCAGGAAACAGAGGAATTCCTGGGAAAACGAATATTATTTTTGAAGTTGAAATTATAGAACTTATTAAATAAATTTTAACACTAAAGAGATTTCAAACTTTTATATTTACGTTGAAAAAATAAAAACTATGCAACTATTAAAATTTGATTGGAACCCTATAACAGGCATTGACATTATAGGGAATTTCAAACTCCATTTTTACAGCCTTATGTGGGTAACTGCATTTATTGTTGGATGGTATATTATGAAACGTATTTTTACAAAAGAAAAAGTATCTTTAGATTACTTAGATCCGCTTTTTATTTATACCGTTTTAGCTACCATGTTAGGCGCTCGCTTAGGTCACGTGTTATTTTATCAATCGGAATTAATAAGTCAAGATTTCTTTAGCATCTTTTTACCTTTTAAATTTAAAGGCGGTTTTGAATTTACAGGCTTTCAAGGACTTGCTAGTCATGGTGCTGCAATAGGTATTATTATTGGTATGTATTTATACCGAAGAAAATATAAATACAAATCGCTTTTATGGATTTTAGATAGAATTGTAATTTCTGTAGCTTCTGGTGCTGTTTTTATTAGAATAGGAAATTTTATTAATTCTGAAATTATTGGAAAAGTAACCGATTCTAATTTTGGAGTTCGTTTTATTCAAGATGAATATTACAAAAGAGAAATTACACAACTTACAGGAATCAAGGATGTAAAAAAAGCTTACGCTGCTGTTACCGACAACCCGCAATTTGCAGAGTTATTAGACAAAGTACCATACCGACACCCTGCTCAATTATACGAATCGTTTTGCTATATTTTTGTGTTTTTAATTTTATGGTATTTCTATACTAAAACTAATAAAAAAGACCAAACAGGCTTTCTTTTTGGACTATTCTTAGTACTGCTTTGGACTATTCGTTTCTTTGTCGAGTTTTTTAAAGAACCACAAAATCAAGAACGAGCAGATTGGTTACTAAACACAGGACAATGGCTAAGTATTCCGTTTGTACTATTAGGACTTTACTTTATGTTCATTTTCAAACCAAAATCTGTAGTTAAGTAACATGAGATTGAAACGATATGCTTTATTAACTTTTGGAGTGTTAACTCTAATTTTATCTTCTTGTAAAGAAGACAAAAAGGTTGTAAAGCAAACAGAAATAACTTTTACTAAGGAAGGCGAACTATCCATTATTAAATCAGATTCTACAAAAGTAAATTTAGATATTGAAATTGCAGATACTGACTATGATATACAAACAGGATTGATGTACCGAGATTCTATGGCGAAAAATCAAGGCATGCTATTTGTTTTTAATGACTTTAAAGAGCGTTACTTTTATATGAAAAACACGCGCATTCCTTTAGATTTAATCTATATTGATGATGCTTATAAAATAGTAAGCTTTCAAAAAAATGCAAAACCTTTTGATGAGAGTTCGCTACCTTCAAATGCACCAGCAAAATATGTTTTAGAAATTAATGCTGGTTTGGTTGATACTTGGAAACTTTCTGTTGGTGATAGTATTATTTACACACAGAAATAGTTTACTAAACCTTTCTTTTAATGACACAACAAACTATAATTGCTACCGCCGCTGCTTTCGGAATGTTATCTGTAATATTTGGCGCTTTTGGAGCTCATGCTTTAAAGAAAATATTATCTACAGATCAATTACACAGTTTTGAAGTTGGTGTAAAATACCAAATGTATCATGCTATTGTTTTATTGGTTTTGGGCTTTAATGCTGAAATGGTAACAACTGCAACATATTGGTGCTTCACTATTGGCATTGTACTATTCTCTTTTAGTATTTATGGCCTTGTTTTAAGTGATGCCAAAGGGAAAAAACTTCGGTTTTTAGGACCTATTACTCCAATAGGAGGTTTGCTTTTAGTAAGCGGTTGGTTATTGGTATTAATTAATGCTTTATCTTTTTAATATCTTTTCTGTATTAAAAATTGATAAAACTGCTAAATTTCCGCGAAAACGATAGAAAATTTTATTCTTTTACTTATTCAGGAAAACCATTTAAAGCCAAAGTCTCAAATTCCTGTTTATCATTTTCAAAAATTAAAAACACTTTAAGCTCTGGATGTTTTTTTAAAAAATCTTTTATTTTTTCAATCCCCATAGCTTTAAATGCTGTAGCATAGGCATCGGCTGTCATACAATCATCTGCAATTACAGATATACTCAACAAATTAGTTTTACTTGGATAGCCAGTTTTAGTATCAATTATGTGCGCGTAACGATTACCATTTTCATCTACTTTAAACTTTCTGTAGGTTCCAGAAGTTGCCATAGATTTATCTTTTAGAAACACAACTTTGTTAATAGATTGAGAACCATCAAAATTAGGGTTCTCTACTCCTACTTTCCATAAGTTTTTACTTGAAACATTTTCACCTTTTGCTCGAAGTTCTCCGCCTATATTAACAAGATAATTTTCTACATTTTGACTTTCTAAATACCTACCAACTACATCAACGCCATAGCCTTTTGCAATGGCATTAAAATCTATAAATGCATCCGAGGGCTTAACTATTTTATTTTCAACAATAGATGCTTTATCAAAACCAACCGATAGCATCAGTTTATTGATTTTTAAACTATCTAAATCAATAACTTTTCCTTCTGGACCAAAATCCCATGCGTTTACTAAAGCGCCAATTGTAGGGTCGAAAGCGCCTTCTGTTTCTGTAAATATTTCTTTAGATGTTTTAAATACATTTTTAAAATGAATATCAACATCAACTGCTTCATTTCTATTAATTTTTGAAATATCTGAATTTACCTGATAGGTAGACATCGATTTATTAATTACATAAAACAAGCTATCAAGTTGTTTTTCATAATTAACTTTAGAATCATAAGTAACCTGATAAAATGTTCCAAAAACAGACCCTTCTATAAAAGTATTCTTAAAAGGTTGTTCGGGGTCTTTTTTTGAATCCTGTTTACATGAAAAAAAAGCAACACAAAAAAGGATTAATAGTATTCTATTCATTTAATTCAAATTAGTTTCTAAAACTTGTATTCCATTATATTCTAACAAATACTCTTCATTTAAATAAATAGCCGTTTTTTCCTTATCGTTATTACCTAAACCAACGCCTGCATATAATACTTTGGCATCATTTTCTCTGGCGTGTTTTTTAAAAGATTCCATCCAAACAACATCAAAATTATTAGGATTATCTGGCAATATTACAGCTCTTACAATAACAAAATAATACTGTTTGTTTTTATCCATGCAAACAAATTGCGGATGCTTTTTTAGCTTGCTATTAATAGCTATAAATTCAAAACCACGTTGTTCTAAATCTTTCCCAACATGATTCATGGCTAAATTGTGTAATTCTTGTTCTGTAAGCGGTTTACTCATACTGCAAAAATAAAAAAACCGATACAATGTACCGGTTTTTTATATGTTTTTTGATTTATATCATAATTAGGATTCTATCCTCCAAAATCATCAAATCTAATATGCTCATCTGGAATACCAAAATCTTCTCCCATTTTCTGAACGGCTTTGTTCATTAATGGAGGTCCACAGAAATATAATTCTATATCTTCTGGTGACTCATGCAGACTTAAATAATTATCGATAACACAGTTATGAATGAATCCTACGAAACCATCACCTGGCGCATCAATATTTTCTTTTACTTTCCAGTTATCTTCTGGTAAAGGTTCAGATAAAGCTAAATAGAATTTAAAGTTAGGAAACTCTTTTTCTAACTCATAGAAATGCTCTAAATAGAATAACTCACGTTTAGAACGTCCACCGTACCAATACGTAACTTTACGACCCGTTTTCAAGGTTTTGAATAAGTGATATAAGTGAGAACGCATTGGTGCCATACCTGCTCCACCACCTACATATAGCATTTCGCTTTCTGATTCGTTAATAAAGAACTCACCATAAGGTCCAGAAATTGTTACTTTATCTCCTGGCTTTTGGTTGAATATATAAGAAGAAGCTATTCCTGGATTAACATCCATCCAGCCTCCTTTGGCTCTATCGAACGGTGGACAAGCCACACGTACGTTTAACATAATTTCACGTCCTTCAGCTGGAAAAGAAGCCATAGAATAAGCACGTTCTATAGTCTCAGTATTTTTCATTACTAAAGGCCATAATTTAAACTTATCCCATTCTGCTTGAAACTTGTCTGGTGTTTCATGCTCTTCTGGGTGAGCAGTAATATCCATATCAGAATACTTTACTTCACATGGTGGAATTTCAATTTGAATATATCCTCCTGCTTTGTATCCCATATCTTCTGGAATCTCTACAACAAACTCCTTAATAAAAGATGCTACGTTATAATTTCTAACAACAGTAGCTTCCCATTTTTTAATTCCGAAAACTTCTTCTGGAATTGTAATATTCATGTCTTGTTTTACTTTTACCTGACATGATAAACGTGCACCGTGTTGTAACTCTTTTCTTGAAAAGTGAGGTGTTTCAGTAGGAAGAGCTTCACCACCTCCAGATAATACATGACATTCACATTGAATACATGTTCCACCACCACCACAAGCAGATGGTAAAAATATTTTTTGAGAACCTAGAGTAGATAATAAACTACCTCCTGAAGCTACTTCTATTTCACGCTCACCATTAATCGTAATTTTTACTGGACCAGATGGTGATAATTTTTGCTTTACAAATAATAGCAATGCTACTAACAACAATGTAATTATTAAAAATGCTGTTACAGTTGCTATAACCGTTCCTAATGTTCCTGCGGCTAATATCATATTACTTATTTACTTTTATGTTGTTAGCTAACACTTCTTTTTTGTCTTTAGAATCAACCTTAACAGTCTTTTCTTCTTTAGGAGCTTCTTCATCACCTCCTGTTAACATTCCTCCAAAGCTCATAAACCCAATCGCCATTAAACCTGTAATGATGAATGTAATTCCTAAACCTCTTAATGCTGGTGGTACGTTTGAATATCTAATTTTTTCACGAATTGCAGCAATAGCTAAAATTGCTAAAAACCATCCAATACCAGAACCAACTCCATAAACAGTCGCTAATCCTAAAGTAGGTATTTCACGAGATTGCATGAATAATGACCCTCCTAAAATAGCACAGTTTACTGCAATTAATGGTAAGAAAATACCAAGTGAGTTATATAATGACGGTGAAAATTTCTCAACAACAATCTCTACCAATTGTACCATAGTTGCAATGGTAGCAATAAACATGATAAATGATAAGAAACTTAAATCGTAATCGGCATATTCTGCTCCTAACCAAGATAACGCTCCTGGTTGTAATAAATATTGATCTAATAACCAGTTTAAAGGCACCGTAATTAACATTACGAAAATAACTGCAGCACCAAGACCAACAGCTGTTGCTACCTTTTTAGATACCGCTAGGTAAGAACACATTCCTAGGAATGTAGCAAATACCATATTATCTATAAATATCGATTTAAAAAATAATTCTATATATTCCATTTTTTATAAGTCTTCAGTTTCAGTTTACAGTATTCAGTGCATTAATTGCTTACTGAATAATGTTTACTACAAACTATTTAATGATCTTCTATTAATGATGTATTTCTACTACGTTGAACCCAAATGATAATACCAACTACAATTAATGCCATTGGAGCTAATAACATAAATCCGTTATTTTCATATCCATATGCATAAACTCCAGTTTTCTCAATAGGATCTCCTAAAACTTTAATTCCTAATAAAGTACCAGCTCCTAATAATTCTCTAAAAAATGCTACTATAATTAAAATAACACCATATCCTAAAGAGTTTCCTATACCATCTAAAAATGATCTCCATGGTCCGTTAGCTAAAGCAAAAGCTTCAAAACGCCCCATGATAATACAGTTTGTAATTATTAATCCAACAAAAACCGAAAGCGTTTTACTTAACTCATAAGCAAATGCTTTAAGTACTTGATCTACTATAATTACTAAAGCAGCAACTACAATTAACTGCACAATAATTCTAATTTTTGATGGAATGATATTTCTCATTAAAGAGATAACAACGTTTCCTATTCCTAATACAAATAATACTGAAACAGACATTACAATAGCAGCTTCTAATTCGGCTGTAATTGCTAAAGCTGAACATATTCCTAATACCTGAATAGTAATAGGGTTATTATCTGCTAACGGATCTTTAATTAATGCTGCGTCTTTTTTTGATAAAAGTCCCATAATTATTTCAATGTTTTAAAATAAGATACATATTGTTTCAACTCTGATTTTAGCATGGCTGTAACTCCATCACCAGTAATAGTAGCACCTGCAATAGCATCAACTTTATTATCTGTTTTTCTTTTATTTTTCGGGTCGTTATTTCCTTTAGCAACTGTAATGCCTTTAAAAACACCGTTATTCATTAAGTTTTCACCTATAAAATCGTCCATAAAGAAACGTTGCTTAATGTTTGCTCCTAAACCAGCTGTTTCTCCTTTGTGATCGAAATAAGCACCTTGTACTACCATGTTTTTATCCATAGCAACATAGCCCCAAATAGCATCCCAAAGTCCTTTTCCTCTTATAGGAGCTATATAAAATGTTTTACCATCTTTATTTCCAACAAACAATGGTAACCTTCTTTCGTTTCCAGCTTTTGCACTTGTTTGTTCTTTCTTTACATCTATTAGATAAGCTTCTTTATCTTCAGACACATCACCACCTTGAATAACTAATTGTTTCGAGATGTATTTTGCAAATAACTCAGGTGCTTCATCTGTAGAAACAAAAATAGCACTGCTTTCATCGTTTGCATTAACACCCATGGCGTATAATATATTCTGTTGCTTTTCTAAACGTTCGTTATTATCAATTTTTGGTCTTAAAGAAGATGCCGTAAATGCTAATAAACCTCCAACTACTATCACCATAGCAATGGCAAAAAGTATTGTATATGTATTTGAATCCGTTTTATTACTCATGATTAAGCCGTTTTAACTTTTAAACGTTTCATTCTTTTCTTCACATTTCCTTGAACCACATAATGGTCAATTGTAGGTGCAAACACATTCATTAATAGAATAGCTAGCATAACACCTTCTGGATATGCAGGATTAAAGACTCTAATTAATATAGATATAAATCCTACTAAAAATCCGTAAATCCATTTTCCTTTAGTAGTTTGAGATGCTGTAACAGGATCGGTAGCCATAAACACGGTACCAAAAGCAAAACCACCAATAAGTAAATGATGCCAAAACGTCGTACTCATTAATCCGTAAAACTTACTACTTTCAGTAATAATTCCAGCATCAACAATTTGATTAAAAATTAATCCCATTACTAAAGCTCCAAGAGCAGAAGATAACATGATTCTCCAGCTTCCAATTTTAGAGAAGATTAAAAACAAACCTCCTAATAAGATAAGTAGTGTGGATGTTTCTCCAACAGAACCAGGTATAAATCCTAAAAACATATCAGAGACAGAATAAGCCATCTCTTTTCCTTGCGCTAATGTTCCTAATATAGTTTCACCAGAAATAGCATCTAAATTTTGTCCAGCAGCAATAAGTTTATCTTGAGCTACAGCGCCTTCAACCCATACTTTATCTCCAGACATCCAAGTTGGATATGCAAAGAATAAAAAGGCTCTAATAGTTAAAGCAGGATTTAAAATATTCATTCCTGTTCCTCCAAAAACTTCTTTACCAATAACAACACCAAAGACTACTGCTACTGCAAGCATCCATAATGGAATATCTACTGGTACAATTAAAGGCACTAACATTCCTGTTACTAAATACCCTTCTTCTACTTCGTGCTGATTAATAATAGCGAATATGAATTCAATTCCTAAACCAACTCCGTAAGACACAATAACTAACGGTAATATTTTCCAAAAACCAATTAAGAAGTTATCCATAGACCAAAATTCTGGACTAAAGAATCCTGCAGTTATTGCTTGAATATCTCCAATCTGAACATTATGTTGGTATCCAGCATTAAACATTCCGAAAATTAAACAAGGTACCATTGCCATAATAACGGTATTCATGGTACGCTTTAAATCATCGGCTGCTTTTATATGAGTTCCATTATGTGTGGTCTCATTTGGCAAGTATAAAAACGTGTGGATTGCAGAAAATGCTGGCAACCACTTTTTGTCTTTATTCTTTTCCTTAAAATTATGTAAATTCTCTTTTAAACCCATTATCCTATCTCTTTAAGCATTAAGTCTAATCCTTCTCTAATTATTTTTTGATGCGGTTGTTTAGACACACATACAAATTCTGTTAATGCAAAATCTTCAGGTGCTACTTCGTACATTCCTAAAGCTTCCATTTCATCTAAATCTTTATACATACAAGCTTTTAAAATTTGCATAGGATAAATATCTAAAGGAAAAACTTCTTCATATGTCCCAGTTGTAACAAAAGCACGATGCTCACCATTTGTATTGGTATTTAAATCGTATTTCTTTTTAGGATTTAACCAAGAAAAAGTCATTGCTCTTGATGTAGAGACCTTATTAAACACAGGTTTAGTCCAACCAAAAAACTCATAATCATCACCTTCAGGAATTACAGAAACTACATTACTGTAATAATCTAAATTACCATCTGGCTTTACTTGTTTCCCTGTTAATACATTACCAGAAATTATACGATCGTTACCATCTTTAGCTACACCTTTATCATAAATAAGAGTCGAAATTTCGCTTCCTATTTTAGTAACAAAGTATCTTGGTTTTTCAACAGAAGAACCCACTAGAGCAACTGTACGCTCAGCATTAAACTTTCCTGTTAATAATAATTCACCAATAATAACAAGATCTTGAGCATTAACTGTCCAAACAACTTCACCTTTATTTATTGGGTCTACTTTATTAATTAGTGTACCAACATTACCTGAAGGGTGCGGTCCTGAAACTTTATGCGTTGTAGCTCCAGATAAACCAGCAAGTGGAGAATTAGAACTTCCAACAGCAATATGCAGTTTACCTTCAGTCAATTTACTTAAAGCTGTAACCGCTGCTTGCAATGCTTCTTCTTTACCTTTTAGAGTAAAATCTAAATCGGCTGCTAAAGGAGCGCTTGCATAACCAGAGACAAATATCGCTTTTGGCGATTTTTCTGGATTGGCAATTACATCATAAGGACGTTGTTTAACAAATGGCCAACAGCCAGATGCTAATAAATGTGCTTTAATGTCTTCTGGTTTTGATGTCTCTAAATTAAAAGCACCATAATCTACATAAGATTGTGTTTTATCTGCTTCAATTTTAATAGCATCAATACGTCTTTTTGGTCCACGCTGTACTTCAATTACTTTCCCTGAAACTGGTGAAGAAAACTTAACCGATTCTTGAGATTTATCGAAAAACAAAGTGTCTCCAGCTTTTACTGAAGTACCCTCTTTTGCAACAAGTTTTGGAATAACGCTGTGAAAATCTTCTGGCCTTATGGTGCAGTAGTTACTAATAATCGCTTGTTCAACGACTTTTTCAGCTTCACCCTTAAGTTTAATGTCCAGACCTTTTTTAATACGAATGTCGTTTGACATATTTATTTTTATTGAAATTAGTTGTCTAAAAATCGGGGCAAAAATACAAATTTCTTCAGTAAAAAAAGAAAATGTTATTTCTAGTTTATTATTTGTATTCATTCTAAATAAACAAATACTAATAAGGCATAAAAATTGTATATATTTACTTAAAAATTGATAATTACATGTTAAAAAATATCAAATACACCATATATCTGTTTCTTTTTTCTCTTTTAGGGTTTTCTCAAATTGAAGAAGTAGCTCCTCCAGAATATATAAAAACCATCAATTTTAAAGGCAACACTCCCGAAACTCAATTACCAATTTTAAAATTAGGAGAATATGTTATTCTCGAATTCGACGCTTTAAATGGAGATGAAGATGATTACTATTATAAAATTGAACATTATAATTACGATTGGACACCTTCTGTTTTAATGAAATCTGAATTTTTAGATGGTTTTGACAACCAACGTATTAGAAATTACGAGAATTCATATAATACCTATCAAATATATTCTCATTACAAATTAACCATTCCAAATGCACAAACAAAAAGGTTAAAAGTATCCGGTAACTATATGTTATCTATTTACAATAATGATGATGAATTAGTTTTCTCAAGAAAATTTATGATTTATGAAGACAAAGTTAATGTTGGAGTTAATATAAAACGCACTAGAAACATTGAATATATTCAAGAAAAACAACGTGTTGATATTATTGTTGCATCTGAAAGCATGCAATTTAACAACCCTAAACAAACGGTAAAAGCACTAATTGTTCAAAACAACAATTTAAACACGGCAATCTCAAACATAAAACCGCTTTACACCATTGGAAATCAGCTTATTTATAAATACGATAACGAAACTAGTTTTTGGGGAGGTAACGAATATTTATATTTTGAAAACAAAGATGTACGTGCCGCTAACACTGGAGTTCAATTTATAGATTTAAAAGATTTATACCATAATTACCTGTTTACTAATATAGAGCGAATAAACAAACCCTATACATACAACCCAGATATTAATGGTAATTATGTTATAACCAATGTTGATGCCGACGACCCAAGTATAGAATCAGATTATGTTTGGATGCATTTTTCCTTAGTGGGAAACGATTATTTAAAAGACAAGAGCGTACATATCTACGGAAACTTCAACAATTACACTATTGATGAAAGTACAAAAATGACGTATTATGAAGCGGAAAATATTTTTAAAAATGCCTTATTATTAAAACAAGGGTTTTACAATTACAAATATATTGTAGTAAATAGCGATAACACCTTTGATGAAGGTGCTATTAGTGGCAACTATTACCAAACCGAAAACAATTACAAAGTCATTATCTATTATAGAGATTTAGGAGCACGCTACGATAAAATTATAGGAATAGGAGAAGGTAATTCTATTAATATCACAAATTAACCTAGATGTTTTTGCATTTCAACTAATTTATAGAGTAAACACATCCTTTTTTAGTACTAACCACTTAATATTTATTATTTTAGCACACGTAAACATATTACACATATTATAACTAATAATGGTTCAACAAGTTACCAGTGGAATAAAAATTTCGGTAGAAACCAACTACGAAGGCTCATTTTATAAAAATTATAAAATACAATACGCCTTTGCCTATACTGTAACTATAGAAAACCAAAGCAAAGACTCTGTACAACTTAACGCACGCCACTGGGAAATACTAGATGCTTTAAACAATGTAGAAATTGTTTCTGGTGAAGGTGTTATTGGTAAAAAACCAGTATTAAACCCTGGCGAATCTCACACTTATACCTCTGGTTGTTTATTAACGTCACCTTTTGGCGCTATGCAAGGGCATTATAATATGGTAAACTTTACCACTACCAAAAACTTTGAAGTTACCATTCCAACATTCAAGCTGAGTGCTAAGTTTGCTATAAATTAATTTTTCTGAAGATATTATTTAGATCTAAAAAGAAAAACTAAACTTTTCGCTCAAACCTAAAAACTTTCCCATTCTGCTTTACATGAAAGAATTTACAATTAGAATAATGTACAAATTGAAATTCTAAATCGTAATTAAAAGCAGCATCATCTATCACAAACTTGTCTTGTATATCAATATTTCCATAAGGTGAAATGCGTTTAAAATGATATTCTACATTATGCTCTGTTTTGTGCAACTCAAACCAAGCTCCTGCAGCAATACCAGATAACCATTGTGCTTTTTCATGTAAACCATCAACAGGTTTTGATTCTAATGTACCAATAAAACAAGGTTTATGATCTTTAAGTTTATCTAAAAAACAACGCAGGTTTTCACTTTTCTGAGAGCCTTTAAACTCTGAAATATTACCAGTTTCAGACACTTCAAAAGGATGAGCTTCTGTATTTGACAATAATACGTTACCAACAGTACTAGGTGTAAACCATTTAGAGTTTTCTAGATTTTTTTTCATCTTTAAATCGGTTACCGAAGCAATCAATGTATCGGTTACAAAACGCGCACAATTACAAGCATCTTTTATAAAAGCAGCATACCTTATAAAATGTTTGTTTTGCATATTGGTAATATGCGTACGTGCTTTTTCATAATTAACCGCATTACAAACTGAAGCAACTAATTTCCCATCGCCATGTGTTAATTTAGGATGCGTTGCTAAAAACTCTAAAATAGCATCTAAATTTTTAATCGTATTGTTTTCTATTTCTGCTTTTACAGGAAAATGTAATTCGCTATCGGTATCGCTCCCTCTAACTCTTCCTGTAGGTTCTGGTGTTATGTATCGTCCAAAATCATGATATTCTAAAACACCTGTTTCTTTATTAATTAACACCAAGGCCGCATGTCCTGCTCGTAAATAATTCTTTTTACCAACACCTAGAAAGCGTAAAAACGGAGAAAACCATTCTTCAGAAACCATAACAATAGTATCTGGGTAAGCCAGGGTTAAAATAATTCCAGTACTATTCATTTACTATTTGGGGTATATTTAATGTTTTTGAAGTAACTAAATTATCTTGAAGGCTATCATAATGCATTTCTATAGCATCACCTTGTTTTTTAACCTGTGTGATACTTGTTGTTTTTACAAATCCACGATTCATAACAACACCATAATCATCATTACCATTCCCTGCCGTTTTATGAAACTTTAATATAGAACTTGCATTTAAAGCATTTTCAGTTTTAAAATCCTCGAACCATTGTAAACGCTCTTTTCTCATGGCAACGTTATACAAAGTAGAAGAGGACCAAATTTTAGGTTCTAAAGGTAATTCTCTAAAATATTTTTGTTCACCACCCCAAACCAATTCATAGAATTTTAAAGTATCATTCCAATCGGCAATAACAATTGTAAATGGTTCAATATTATCAAAATCATAAACCTCAACCGTTTTTAAAATAGAATCAGCTAACATAAACTCTTTAGCAACTACGCCTCGACTCATTCTATAAGTTTCTTTGCGCTCATGTTTTTCAAATCCACCATTAAGCACACAAATCAATCTATTTTTTTCACTAACACCAATCCAAGTACCACCAGACAATTCATCTTTAGGAAATAACAAGGTTGTATTTTCAACGTTGTAAAGGTCTGGAGTTAATGATATTCTATTTGGAGCTTCATCTCTATTAGAAGTTAAAATAAAATCATTTTTACCTTTAGGAATAATAGTTACTGTACACATAAAAAATGTAGTCTTAAAACCGTTTAGCAACTTACAAAAAATAAATAAAATTTAACGCGCATTTAATAAATGTTCGAGATATAAATCATTTGAAAATTCGTAAATTTGCACCCTATTTACTGAATATTCAATAACGAAAAATCAAATATCATGGGAAAAGGCTTTTTTAACGTACCAATTGCCGTAAACGAACCTATTAAAAGTTATGCTCCGGGAACTCCAGAACGTGATGCTGTACTAAAAGCATATAAAGATATGTATAACAGCAAAATCGATGTTCCTTTATATATAAATGGTGAAGACATAAAAACTGGAAACACTAGAACAATGTCGCCTCCACACGATCATCAACATGTGGTTGGAACCTATCATATTGCAGAACAAAAACATATAGACGACGCTATTTCTACTGCCTTAGAAGCAAGAAAATCGTGGAGTTTAATGCCTTGGGAACAACGTGCTGCTATATTTTTAAAAGCTGCAGAATTAATTGCAGGTCCTTACAGAGCAAAAATTAACGCTGCAACTATGATGGCGCAATCTAAAACTATTCATCAAGCAGAAATTGATGCGGCTTGCGAGTTTATAGATTTTTTACGTTTTAATGTACAGTTTATGACTGACATTTACATGGAACAACCAGAAAGCACAAATGATGCTTGGAACCGTATTGAATACCGTCCACTTGAAGGTTTTACATACGCTGTCTCTCCATTTAACTTTACAGCTATTGCTGGAAATTTACCTGCTTGTATGGCATTAATGGGTAATGTAGTTGTTTGGAAACCTAGCGATAGTCAGGTATATTCTGCTAAAGTTATTATGGATATTTTTGAAGAAGCTGGTGTACCTCCAGGTGTTATAAATGTTGTTTTTGGAGATCCTGTCATGATTACCAACACCGTTATGGCTAGTCCAGATTTTTCTGGATTACATTTTACAGGTTCTACATTCATTTTTAAAGAACTTTGGAAACAAATAGGAAACAATATTCATAACTATAAAACGTATCCTAGAATTGTTGGAGAAACTGGTGGTAAAGATTTTATTGTAGCCCACAAATCGGCTAACCCTAAACAAGTTGCAACAGCTATTATTCGTGGAGCTTTTGAATTTCAAGGTCAGAAATGTAGTGCTGCTTCTAGAGCTTACATTCCAAAAGGTATTTGGAACGAGGTAAAAAACTTTGTTATTGAAGATGTGAAGTCTTTAAAAATGGGTTCTCCTGAAGATATGAGTAACTTTATTACAGCCGTAATTCATGAAGGTTCTTTTGATAAATTAGCTAAATATATAGATCAAGCTAGAGCAGATAGCGATGCCGAAATTATTATTGGTGGCGGTTACGATAAAAGCAAAGGATATTTTATTGAACCTACAGTTATTCTTACTACAAATCCTAAATACACAACCATGTGTACTGAGTTATTTGGTCCTGTAATTACTATATACGTATATGAAGATGACGCTTACGCGGAAACACTAAAACTTGTTGATGAAACGAGCGAATATGCATTAACAGGTGCTATTTTATCGAAAGACAGATATGCAATTACACAAGCAACTGAAGCTTTACAAAACTGTGCTGGAAACTTCTATATAAACGATAAACCAACTGGTGCTGTTGTAGGACAACAACCTTTTGGTGGCGCACGAGCTTCTGGAACAAATGATAAAGCTGGTAGTCCACAAAACTTATTACGTTGGGTATCTCCTAGAATGATTAAAGAAACATTTGTAACGCCAACAGATTATCGTTATCCATTTTTAGGAGAATAGATTAATTCCTTTGAAAAAAGGAATCTTATAATAATTTAAAAACAGGTACCAATAATATTGGTGCCTGTTTTTGTTTAATGAAGGTTAATTAATCTATTTGACTTTATAAAAATTTTCATCTATCTTCGTTTAACGTATGATATAAAACATTAAAACGATTTCATATCAACGTCGTTGTGCTTCATTATCAGAAACCGTTAACCAATGATAAAATTTTTTAGAAAAATTCGCCAAAACTTACTTATGGAAAACAAAACTGGAAAGTATCTGAAATACGCCATTGGTGAAATTCTCCTTGTTGTAATTGGAATTTTAATTGCTCTTTCTATTAATAATTGGAATGAGAATAACAAAAAAGAGGACACTCTAAATAATATCTATAGTATTATTAAGAAGGACCTGGAACAAGATATTACGGCTATAGAGAACAGTTTTAACATAATGAATCCAAGGGAAGAGATTTTTATAAAAGTGATGAATAAAAGTATGACTTATGAAGACTATATAAATTGCAATAAATGTGGAACAATATTAGATGGGTACCCAGATTATACAATGCAAAAACATGGCCTAGATCTTCTTGAAGATTTAAGTCAATTTATAAATACAAAAAACGACAGCCTACCCCAAATTATTATAAATTTTTATGCCTACTTTGACAATGAACTCAAGGTGGATATTGATGATCTTTTATTACACCATAGAGAAGACATTATTTACTACAAAAACAATATGTCATGGTTTGGTGATTATTATAATGGTATTATTGGAGATGAATTCATTACGTATGCACTTAATTCATGGGATTATAGAAATCGAGTAACAGAATTTCATTTACTATACTATAAGATTTATTTTGGTCATTTAAGAGATTATAAAAAAAAGGCTAAGGAAATTATTGCACTGATAGATTCACATCTAAATAAATAACGCAAGCACAACAATGGCTATAAACAATTGCTATTACGGGCTCGTTCTGAAAATTACTGCAGAATTTTCTGCTTATCATGGTCCGTACTAACCTACGCAACTGTTCATGACCGAAACCGTTAAACGAACCTGAAAATAAATAGTCGAACTATTAGTCTTTTCCGCGTTAAGGATTACAGAGAAAAGCCCACAACTATTTAAGAATGAGGACTTGTAGCGAAAAGCCTGACCCGATAGGGTAACGCCCAATTTTACATTAACAGATTAACGATCTATAAACAATTATAAATAACTGCTAAGAAACACAACACCTAAGCTTACTCAATAATTATTTTTCTACTTACTATGCCGTTTTCGGTTTCTAACTTAATAATATAAGCACCTGTTTTAACAGATAAAGGTATAGCTATATCTGATGTTGAATCGATATCGAAATCTATAATACTTTGTCCTAAAATATTATATAATTTTGCACGAGACAAATACATGTTATTTTTATTAACGATGTTTAAATGCGATACTTTTGAATCAAAATACACTAAAATATTATTACTATTTTCAAGATCATCAACCTGTAAGAATTGGTCGTTTTTTTGAAAAACAAGCTTAAATCTATCATTATAAGTCCCTGCTTCTAAATAAATTTCAAAAGGCTTGTTATTAATTTCCGAAACTTCGCCTGTAATAGCATCACTAATATAAATTGATTTATTAGCATCAATATTTTCTAGAGCATCAATTTTAATAGAAGCTAATCCAGATGTTTTAACAATCACTCCTAAAGCAAGTTCTTGAGATTCTTCGAAATTATTAACGCCTTGAATAACAAATGGATTGTTATTAAATGTCCAATACATATCTTCTTCACTTACATCAACCATAAAAGCATCATATCCTAAATCAAATCCATTTGATGCTTTCTCTTTAAGCCCAACTACTATTTGCCTATGATATCCTAAAGGAGAATTATACATTAATTTTATAGTAGGTGTTTCATTTATACCTGCTTTTACATTGCTTTTATCCTTTTTAGTATTCGAAGATTTAAAAAACAAAGATGTTGATGTGTTTTCAATAGCAAACACACGTTGACTATTTTTAAATACAACATCACCACCATCAACAGTTAAAATTGGAGTTCCATTATTATCATTAAAACCATCTAAAGCTGTAGACACAAAAAAGCCTTGATTTACTGCAATATATTGCCCAGGAACTTTGACACCAGCAGACAGATTATCATTAATTCTACTATCTGTAGAAATAGCTACAGCTCCTCCAGTTAGATTTCTGGTAGCATAACCACCAACATAACCACTTAAATAGTGTGAGTTTTCTTGCCCAAAATGATCCCAAAAATACAATGCCCCATTAATAACGGTACCATTAGTATTATTTCCACCATCTGCAATACTTATATTATCTAAGATAAATTGGGTTGCATCAATAGCTGAAGGATATGGATTCCCTATTAACCTTTCAACATCACCTGTACCAGATATTTTATTCAACGGTAACGCTATATCTCCATTATTAGGTAAACCTTCAAATACATAATTTTGCATATCTGAAACAGAAACACCTTCTAATGTACCTTTCATAGTAAAACCTTCCCCAGGAAGTAGGGATGACACTTCATCTATCTTAGCCCAAGAATTATAATCATCTGCTTCACCATAAAATTTATATAACCAGTAGGTACTAATTGTTCTAGCTAAACCTGGGGGCGGAATACCTCCACCTGAAGTAGGAGCTGTGTTAAAAAGTATATTTTGATAAGCAGAAGCGTTTGTTCCATCATTCAGAATTCCAGAAATAGTATAATTTGCATTAGTAGCAGACACTCCATTACCTCTAGTTTGTGTATCACCTCCTATTGGACCAACAGAAGATGACCAATAATTATAATTAAATGCATTTGCTGTCCCTTGTTGATCACGCGTTATAACACCTCCACTATCAGCATCAACAATACTACCTTCTAATTGTATTAATTGTGACTCGCCATCTAAATCTATAACACCATCTAATTCTAAATAATGACTAATTGTTAAACTCTGACCTGTTCCTGTACCCGTAACCATATTAGTAGTTCCATCTATAGTTAGTGTACCTACCAATGAAATTAATCCGTTTAAATAAATATCTCTACTACCTGAGTTAACATCATTTGTTAATTCAACAATATTCCAATCTATAACTGTTGTTCCATCAATACCAACTGTATTTGGAATATATATATCATTATTATTTAACCAAGTTGTACTAGTATCCCAACTACTATCTCCATCTGTTTCATAAGGAAGCGGAGCAGAAGTAATTTGAGATGAATCGATATTTTGTGGTATTCCCTCAATATTATAGCTAGAACTATCAAAGGCTGTATTAGAATCTAATGGATAACACCCTAATAAATTGGCCCATAATACCCCACCAGAAACAGTTGTTTTCGTTATAGAACCTTGAACACTTGCGGCGTTTTGCTCTATGTGCTGATTCATCATTTCTCTAATTTGAGCTTCTGTTAAAGCAACATCCCAAATACGAACTTCTTGTATAGCACCATCAAAATAATTTATTTCTAAAGGTGTTGTTGAGAAGTTTTCTAAATCTGCTCCAATTTTAAAACTTTGAGAATTATTAAGAGGTGCAGACGAAGGAGACACTGAAACCACCTCAATACCATCAATATACATAGTAACAACAGCACCATCATAAGTTACAGCAATATGGTGCCATTCATTGTTTGGTATAGCATACGGAGACGTTATATTTAAAACTTCATTATTTGAATTATCATACCATATTAAATTGGGGAAACTATTTTTTAAACTTAAATGATATCCTGTTTTTAAACCAGCATCAATATTTCCTTTTGACAATATTGTTCCTGTAGCAACTGTGTTTTCTTCATAAACCCAAGATTCTAACGAAAATGCACCTGTTAAATCATGATTATCACCAAAATCTATATGCTCATCTATACCATCAAAATCAATTAAATAATCAATAATATTAACTGTATAATTTTCAACTTCACCATTAAACCCTGCTTCACAACTTGATGGATATCCTGCAAACTTTGTAGCCACACGCATTCCTGTAGATCCAATTTCGGCGTATGTTGGAACAATAATTGATAAAGGTGAATTTGATGTAGCTCCATTAACAACATTGGTTGCAGTCCCCATATCATACTCCTCTCCAACATCATCGTAATCTCCGTCATTATTCCAATCTATCCAGACATTGGTATAAATAGTATTTGCCCCATCTGTATTAACATTTACAATTAAATCATGTACTGCACCTTTGTATACATTCGTAGATATATTGGTAAAGTCCTCAGAAGAATTATCCTTTATTATATCTGCATTACTAATGGTATTAAATTCTACATAAGTAACACTTGTATCAAACAATGTACTTCCATTAGATGCACAATATTCACCTTGACCTTGTACAAGAAAAGTATAAGGATCCTCATCAGTATCATCGTTAGCTATAGATATTATTGCTGTATGTGTACCAGAAGTTGTAGGATCGTAAGTAATTGTAAATGTAGTACTTCCTCCAGCTACAATTGTTTGACTTGGAGTAGCTGTTAATGTAAAATCGGCAGTAGCCCCTGTTATTGTTATATAAGGACTAGCACCACTTAATGTTAAATCTGCTGTACCTAAATTTTGAATTACAAAAGTATGAGATGCTGATGTACTACCTGTTGCTTCAACTCCACCAAAATCGGTATCATCTGCTAAAGAAATTATAGTATTTCCATCTGGAATACCTATTCCATTTCCCTCTACATATATTTCTGGACCTACATAAGTAGTCTGTAATCCACTTAAATCAATTATTTGAATTTCATGAGACATTGAATTCCCACTTCGGTGTGCCCAATGCGCTGCTTGTGTTGTAGATTTTAAATAATAATTTCTCCACCCTCTACCATAGGCTGTACCGTTTCCTGAAGATGAAGAAGCCCCTACAATAAGCGCTTGATTAATATCTGATAATCCAGCTGATGCTATATTAACTATTCGCTCTCCAGCACCGCTAGATGTATTTTGAAAGCGTGTTACATTTAAACCTGTATTAACTAAAACATGTACAAAATGCCTATTTGTTCCAGCTGAATCATGACCTGCACTTCTAAATGTCCAATCGACTCTTTGATTATTATTCCCTGGATCGGTTACTGGCCATAAATCTGAAATAGCATCATTAGCGCCACTAGCGTTAATATCTGCTCTAAATTGGCTAAAAATCACAGCTTCATCCCATGAAGATACATTCGTAGCTGTTCCAGCACCATCGGATCCTTCTCTTAAAGTAATTGTACCAGAATCTGAACTTACGTTTCCAGAATCACCATGCAAAACAGTCCAATTACTCCCTGTAAATTCAACCAAAGTAATATAGACCCTTACATTATTTCCATTAGATCCTTTTTGAACTCGTAAAGTTGTTGCGCTTTCTAAATAAGCAACAGCTGTTGCCGAATCTGCATCTTGTGCTGTTGCATTATTCATAATACCTGTTATAAAAGGTATACATTTATTTGCATTAGCTATTCCTGAAACAGCTTGTGCAACACTATTATTAGTTCCATTTAAATCAATAGCATACCTTCCTCTAACAATAATTTCATTACCCCCATTTGCTGGTCCAATATACTCCCATATTGAAGTATTGAATCGCATATCTCTATTATTAGAATTAGCTTCTCTATAATATGTTAAAGTATTGGTATTAGTTAATTGTCTAGCACCAGCCATATCATCACCAGGTCTATTCCCTCCATTAGTTGGAGACCCAGCATGTGTTTTTCTATTATTGTTAGCCAATTCAATAGTGTTATTTAAAGAGCTAACTGCAGAAAAACTTGTATTTGTTCCACCAGAACGAGAAACATCATCTTGAACATGCTGCACTCTAAAGTCTGCCGTTTGAGAAAAGGCCTCAGTAAAGCTTAGCATAAAAATTAAGAATATACTCTTATAAAAGAGCAAATTTAAGATTGAGAGTCTTTTCATTTATTATTTAATAGCAAAATACCGGACAAAAATAAAATAAAATTTCAATTTCAAACGATAAAACGCTAAAAAAAACCGATTAAAAGCATTTTTAATCGGTTTTTTACAATAAATACTACAAAATATATTTTTTTGAAAGATTATTTTTTCGACAAAAAAAAAAAAAAAAAAAAAAAAAAAAAAAAAAAAAAAAAAACTTAAATTCTATTAGATAAAAATTTAATTTAAAAAAATCTTTTTAGTAAACAT